>DATJIP010000026.1:0-6798 GCA_035493235.1 Steroidobacteraceae bacterium | reverse complement strand
CTCGACGGTGTCGTACAGACGCCGGTTGGGATACTTCTTGATCACTCTCGATTCGGTTTTGGGCTCGCTCATGGACGCTCCCATCGTCGCTGCGCGCGGCAGCTCGGACCCTTGAACCGGTCGTGTCTCTATGGCGTTCATGCTAACTCCATCTGGCGCAAGCCGGCGAGCGGTTGCGCCTGCCAGTGTTCTATTGCCCACATCCACAACGGGGCCACGGGGCCTCGACGCAGGTCCGGCGGCGGTCCCTGTTTCAGAAACTGCAGCGTGCGCCACAACTCGCGCGCCGGCTGGCGCGCGTCGACAGCCGCGGCGCCCGTCGACTTGGACAGTTTGATCCCATTCGCATCAATCGCTAGCGGCAAATGTGCGTACACGGGAGTGGTCAGACCCAATGCAGCTTGCAAGGCGATCTGGCGCGCAGTGCTGCTCAAGAGATCGGCTCCGCGGACGACGTGCGTAACGTTCTGGGCAGCATCGTCGACGACGACCGCCAGTTGATAAGCGAACAGACTGTCACGCCGGCGAATGACGAAGTCACCCGTATCAAGGGCAAGGTCCGTGGTCTGCAGCCCTTGCAGCCGGTCTGCGAACGAAATCGCGCCAGGTGCTACCAGAAAGCGGATCGCTGACGGACGCTCCGGAGCCCGCACGCCGTTGCGACACCAACCAAAGTAGAACAGCTCATCGGATGGGTCGCGGCCCGGTGGCTGGGCAGCCTGCAACTCGGTTCGACTGCACGTGCAGGGGAAGGCATGACCGGCAGCGAGCAGTTGGTCGAGTGCCGTTTGATAGAGAGCGTGACGCTCGCTTTGTTTGACGATGGAGCCAGTCCACTCGAAGCCGAGCGCTGCGAGTGTCGCTACGATCTCATCGGTGCTACCGGGGACTTCGCGCGGCGGATCGAGATCTTCGATTCGCAGCAGCCACTCGCCGTCGACGCTGCGCGCGTCGAGATAACTGGCAGTCGCTGCGACGAGCGAGCCGAAGTGCAACGGCCCGGTGGGAGAAGGGGCGAAACGACCGCGATATCTAGCGGTAGCGGTCGTCTCTATCACCGTACTGCTTTTCCCGACGTTCGCGGCGCTCCTGCGCCTCGACGCACAGGGTCGCAACCGGACGCGCTTCGAGTCGCTTGATGCCGATCTCTTCGCCGGTCTCGACGCAGTAACCGTAGGTGCCGTCCTCGATGCGCTTGATCGCTTCGTCGATCTTGCGAATCAACTTGCGCTCGCGGTCGCGCGTGCGCAGCTCGAGGCTGAACTCCGACTCCTGCGTGGCGCGATCGTTCGGGTCTGGGAAGTTCGCGGCCTCGTCCTTCATGTGAAGCACGGTGCGATCGACCTCGTTCATGAGATCGCGCTTCCAGGTGTTGAGGATCAGACGGAAGTGTTCCGTCTGCTCCTTGTTCATGTACTGCTCGCCGCGCCGGGGGATGTACGGTTTGACGTTACGCGGGCCGGCTAGCAGGTTGGTGCTGGAGACTTCCGGGCTGTCGCCTTCGTCGGCTTCGCCGCCGGCCGCCGCATCGAGATCGTTGATGTTCAGGGGTGTCACGGGTCTGGCTGGAATCGTCGGCTTGGCTGGAATCGTGGCTGCCGCACGGGCAGGCTTGGCCGGCACCGTAGCAGGCGCAGGTTGCGCCTTGGCTGCGGGCTTCGGCACTGGCGCTGCTGTCGGCTTGGCCGCGGGCTTTGCTACTGCTTTCGGAGTCGGGGCAGGCTTTGCTTTCGCGACGGCCACCGGCTTCTTTGCCGGCGCTGCTTTCTTAGCAGAATCAGCTTTCTTCGCTATGGTCTTCTTGGCCTTCGTCGCCTTCGCAGGTTTCTTGGCGGCCATCTTGAGGAGCCTCCCGGGCCCTGTCCGAGATCGCGTCTCGCGGACGTTCAATGCTAAAAGAGGGGCGCGATTATACAGACGGCGCAACGCCGGTACAGGCCAACAAATCAGCCCGAAATCGCGTCGATATGCGTGCCCCACTCAATCATCCACTGGGTGCAGCTTTCACATACACTACCGCGCGGCACGGGAACCGTTCCTACACCTACGATACAAGGGCTCACTGCACGCGCGATGCGACTCAATAAGATCAAGCTGGCCGGTTTCAAGTCCTTCGTCGACCCGACGGCCGTCAACTTCCCCAGTAACCTGATCGGCGTCGTCGGCCCCAACGGCTGCGGCAAGTCCAACATCATCGATGCCGTGCGCTGGGTGATGGGCGAAATCTCGGCCAAACACCTGCGCGGCGACTCGATGGCCGACGTGGTGTTCAACGGCTCCAGCTCCCGCAAGCCGGTCGGCACGGCCTCGGTCGAGCTGGTGTTCGACAATTCCGACGGCCAGCTGGCCGGCCAGTACGCCGGCTACGCCGAGGTGTCCCTCAAGCGCGTCGTTTCGCGCGATGGTCAGTCTGCGTACTTTTTGAACGGCGCCCGCTGCCGCCGCAAGGACATCACGCAGCTGTTCCTGGGCACCGGCCTGGGCTCGCGCAGCTACGCCATCATCGAGCAAGGCATGATTTCGCGCGTCATCGAGGCGCGCCCGGAAGAGCTGCGCGGCTTCATCGAGGAAGCGGCCGGCATTTCCAAATACAAAGAGCGGCGTCGCGAGACCGAGAACCGCATCTCGCACACCAAGGAAAACCTGGAACGCCTGGCCGACGTCCGCCAGGAAGTCGAGAAGCAGCTGAACCGCTTGCAGCGGCAGGCTGCCACCGCGCGTCGCTACCAGGTGCTGAAGCAGGAAGAGCGCAAGCTGACGGCAGAGCTGCTGGCTTTGCGCCTGCGGGTGATCGAACAGGATTCGCAGTCGAAGGAAGGCATCCTGCGCGAGCGCGACACTGCCATGCAGGCGTTGATCGCCGAGCTGCGCTCCATCGAAGCCTCCATCGAGTCGGCGCGCGAGGACTTCACCGAGAAGTCCGAGGCGTTGAACGCGGTACAGGGCCGCTACTACCAGATCGGCGCCGAAATCTCGCGCACCGAGCAATCGATCCAGCATGGCCGCGAGCTGCGTCAGCGGCAGCGCCAGGACCTGGAACAGGCGGAGCAGGGCGCCACCGAGGCGAACCTGCACCTGGCGCGCGACCAGTCGCAGATCGACGAGCTGCGCGGCGAATTGGAACAGCTTGAACCCGGTCTGAGCGCTGCTCGCGATCGCGAGCGGGCGTCAGCCGCAGCGCTGGCTCAGGCCGAAGAGTCGATGCAGGACTGGCAGGAGCGCTGGGAAGAATTCAATCGCGACTCGCGGGCGGCCAGCGAAAAGACGCAAGTCGAGCGCGCGCGCATCGAGCAGCTGGAACACCAGCTGACCCGTTTGGTCGCGCAGCGTGAGCGCTTGCAGGGCGAGCTCTCGCAGTTGAGCACGACGGAAGTCGACGCTCGCCTCGCGACGTTGCAGGCCGAGCAGGAGCAGATTCGCGTTTCCGGCGAGCGCGCAGCCAATCAGTTGCGCGAGGCCGCCGAGGAAGTGCAAAGGTTGCGTGAGCGCGAGCGCGAGCTCGTCGCCGCGGACGATCGCAGTCGCCAGGAGTTGCAGGACGCGCAAGGGCGCTTGATGTCGCTGCAAGCTTTGCAGCAGGCCGCGCTCGGTCTGGCGCAGGGCAAGGTAACTGAGTGGCTGAGCTCGAATTCGCTGGTCGAGCGTCCGCGCCTGGCTCAGCAGCTCGTCGTCGAGCAAGGCTGGGAGCGCGCAGTCGAGACCGTGCTCGGCTCGTACCTCGAAGCAGTTTCCGTCGATACGATCGACGCGATCGCGAGCCGGCTCGAATCGTTGCAGGTCGGCGCGGTTTCGTTCTTCTCGGCTGGCGGCGCCAGTACGCAGCAGGTCGACGCCGGCCGGCTGCTGGCGCGTGTGCAAGGTCCAGCTGCGATCTCTGCGTTGCTGACCGGCATCATCGCCGTCGACACATTGTCCGAGGCGCTCGACAAGCGGCGCACGTTGCTGAGCGGCGAGTCTGTCATTACGCGCGACGGTGTCTGGATCGGGCGCGAGTGGCTGCGTGTCAGCCGCGACAAAGACGTGCATGCCGGCGTCATCGGCCGCGAGAAAGAGATGCGCGCGTTGCGCGACGTCGTCGCCGACGCCGAGCGTCAGCGGAACGAGGCGCAAGCGGACCTCGCCGATTCGCGCGCGAAGCTGGCGGAGCACGAGCAGCGTCGCGACGTGCACCAGGAAGAGGTCAACCGGCTGCATCGTGTCGCCGGCGACTCGAACGCGCAGACGGGCGCGCTGCGGACGAAGTCCGAGCAGACCGCCGAACGCGTGAGCCGCATCGGCGCGGAGACTGAAGAGCTGGAGCGCGACTATCAGAGTCGCTCCGGCGCTATTGCGGAAGCGCGTGCACGCTTGCAGGAAGGCATGGATGCGATGGCGGAATTCGAAGCCGCGCGCGTCGACCTGGAGCATGAGCGCGAGGAGCTGCGCCAGAACCTGTCGTTCAAGCGCTCGCAGGCGCAGACCGATCGCGACGGCGCGCAGGAAGTGGCGATCAAGGTCGAGTCGAAGCGCTCGGCTCTGCAATCCATTTCGGCGGGCCTCGAACGCCTGCGCAATCAGCTCGAACAACTGAAGCAGCGGCGCGACGAATTGACGCGTCAGCTCGCGGAAGGCGAAGCGCCATTGCAGGCACTCGCCACGACGCTGGAAGAAGCTTTGCAGAAGCGCGTGGAAGTGGAGCAGGAGCTCGCCGCCGCTCGTACCGCGGTCGAGAGCGCCGAAGGTCGCATGCGCACGCTCGATCAGCGTCGCGTCGACGCGGAAGCTGCAGTCGACGTCGCGCGTGCCGGTCTCGAAGACGTACGCATGGCGGCGCAGGAGCTCAAAGTCCGCCGCGAGACGTTGCTGGAACAGTTCAAGGCGACGCAGTTCGAGCTGGAGACGGTGTATCAGCAGCTGGCGCCGGAAGCGGACGTCGCGACGTGGGAAACGAACCTCGCGGAAGTCGCCGGCAAGATCGAACGCCTCGGCCAGGTGAACCTCGCGGCCATCGACGAGTTCAAGGAACAGTCGGAGCGCAAGGAGTACCTGGACCGGCAGTTCAAGGATCTGACCGACGCGCTCGAGACGCTCGAAGCGGCGATCCGCAAGATCGATCGCGAGACGCGCGCGCGCTTCCAGGACACGTTCGATCGCGTCAACGCCGGCCTGAAGGAACGCTTCCCGCGCCTGTTCGGCGGCGGCCATGCCTACCTGGAGCTGGCCGGCGACGACATCCTCAACGCGGGCGTTTCGATCATGGCGCGTCCGCCGGGCAAGCGGAACAGCACCATCAACCAGCTGTCCGGCGGTGAGAAGGCGCTGACCGCAGTCGCTCTCGTGTTCTCGATCTTCGAGCTCAACCCGGCGCCGTTCTGTCTGCTGGACGAAGTGGACGCGCCGCTCGACGACAACAACGTCGGGCGCTTCTGCGACACGGTCAAGGACATGTCGAGCCGGGTGCAGTTCATCTTCATCACGCACAACAAGACCACGATGGAGCTGGCCTCGCAGCTCATCGGCGTGACCATGAACGAGCCGGGCGTGTCGCGCCTGGTCGCGGTGGACGTCGACGAAGCCGTGCGGATGGCCGCTATGTAAATGAGCGAGCTGCGCTGGATATTGATCGGTTTCGGGATCGTCCTGCTCGCAGCGATCTACTTGTGGGGCCGGCGCGGCAATCGCGCCGTCGCTGCCGGCGACGATGCGCTGCTGCGCGTGCGCCCCGAGCCGGCGCTCCACAGTGGCGAGACGACGCTGATTCGAACTGTCGACGACGAGGAACCCGAGGCGCCGCCGCCGCACGAATACGCAGTCGTGCCGCCACACGAGCCGCCGCCGATCGTCGAACACATCTCAGCAAGCGACACCTGGCGCGGGCGGCTTGAACCTACGTTCGCCGATGCGCCCACGGAAGAGTTGCCGGTGAATGCCACACCGGATGCGACAGCAGCTGCTGCGCCGACGTTGTCGTCCAGCGAAGCGCCGCAGTCGCGTCGTGTCGAGCGCCGGAAAATTCTTTCGCTACGGCTGGCGATAGCGCCGCAGCGGATCGAGGGCGCGAAGCTGCAGGAGTCGCTGCTCGCCGAGTCGTTGCAGCATGGCAAGTACGGGATCTTTCACCGCCTGCACACCGACGGCAACATCGTCTTCAGCGTCGCCAGCATGGTCGAGCCGGGGAGCTTCGAGCTCGAAAAAATGAGCGAGACGCTCTATCCCGGCATCACGATGTTCACGCAGCTGCCCGGACCCGTGCCGGGCATGCACGCGCTCAATGAGTTGATTGCGTGCGCGCGCCGCCTGCAGGCGAATCTCGGCGGCACATTGCAGGACGAGCGGGGCGTGCCGCTCACTGTTCACCGGATCGAGCGCATGCGCCAGGAAGTGCGCGAGTTCGAGCGTCCGCCGGCCGGCGGCAGCCGCGGCGCAGGCTCACAATCCGCTCACCTCTAACGGTCAACGACGACGATGGCCACCAGCGCAGCGAAGAGCGCCGCGGCAAAGGTCCGTGAGCTGCGCACGCAGCTCGAGCATCACAACTATCGCTATCACGTGCTCGACGATCCGGAAGTCTCCGACGCCGAGTACGACCGCTTGATGCGCGAGTTGAAGGCGCTCGAAGAGCAGTATCCCGATCTCGTCACTCCCGATTCGCCGACGCAGCGCGTCGGTGCGACGCCTGTCAGCGAGCTGCAGGAAGTCGTCCACTCGCGGCCGATGCTGTCGCTCGACAACGGCTTCGAGGATGAAGACATCGTTGCATTCGACCGGCGCGTGCGCGAGCGGCTGGAGAACGTCGAGCAAGTCGAGTACTCGGCTGAG
>DATJIP010000025.1:0-38754 GCA_035493235.1 Steroidobacteraceae bacterium | reverse complement strand
GCACGCCCGCCGCAACATCTTCGGCTACCGCATGATGGTGTGGGCGATCCTGGCGATCGGCTGCCTGAGCTTCGTCGTGTGGGCGCACCACATGTACGTCAGCGGCATGAACCCGTACTTCGGCTTCTTCTTCGCCACCACCACGCTGATCATCGCGGTGCCGACGGCGATCAAGGTCTACAACTGGGTGCTGACGCTGTGGAAAGGCGACATCCACCTGACGGTGCCGATGCTGTTCGCGATCGGCTTCATCTTCACCTTCATCAACGGCGGCCTCACCGGCCTGTTCCTGGGTAACGTCACCGTCGACGTGCCGCTGTCGGGCACGTACTTCGTGGTCGCGCACTTCCACATGGTGATGGGCGTGTCGCCGATCCTGGTGGTGTTCGGCGCGATCTATCACTGGTATCCGAAGATCACCGGGCGGCTGCTCGACGATCGCCTCGGTCGCATCCACTTCTGGTGCACGTTCATCGGCACGTACTCGATCTACCTGCCGATGCACTACCTCGGCATCCTGGGCGTGCCGCGCCGCTACTACGCGTACAGCGACGCAATCGACTTCATCAGCTCCAACGTGCACGTCGCCAACGAATGGATTTCGATCTCGGCGGTGTTCGTCGCAGCCACGCAGCTCGTGTTCCTGTTCAACCTGGCGTGGTCGATCAAGGCGGGACGCCCCTCCGGCCCGAATCCGTGGCGCTCGACGTCGCTCGAATGGCAGACGCCCGACACGCCGCCGAAGCACGGCAACTGGGGCAAGGATCTGCCGGTGGTGTATCGCTGGGCGTACGACTACAACGTGCCCGGCGCGCCGGAAGACTTCGTGCCGCAGAACGTGCCGCCCGGCGATCCGCGCGCGGGTAACTCGCCTGAGGGCCGCGATCACGGAGTGCACCATTGAGCTTGACGGTTGCCTACTTCGCGCTCGCGACCGGCATCGTCGTCTGGCTGATCCTGGTCCGTAAGCTGTCGGCGCGGTCGTGGGAGGCGGGTCCGGTCGCGACCGTCGATCTCGACGAACCGCGCTGGCCGGCGAAGCGCGTCGGACTGTGGATCTTCCTCGCGGTCATCACTTCGCTGTTCGGCCTGTTCGTCTCGGCGTACTACATGCGGCTGAACGGGCATCACGAGTCGGGCCCGGCGACGGACTGGGTCGCGCTGAACGAGCCGCCGGTGCTGTGGCTGAACACGCTGCTGCTGATCGCGGCGAGTGTGGCGATGCAGGCGGCGCGCAAGTCAGTACAAGGCGGCAACGTCGCGGGCAGCTTCAAGGGGCTGCTGGTCGGTGGGCTGCTGACGCTGGCATTTCTCGGCGGGCAGCTCTACGCGTGGGCGCTGGTGCGCAACTCGGAATTTTTCTCGCCGCTCAATCCGGCGGTCGCCTTCTTCTATCTGCTCACTGCCGTGCACGGCTTGCACCTGCTCGGCGGGTTGTATGTCTGGGGACGAACTCTCGCGCGCATGCGCCGGGAGAACGTCGAAGTGATCGACGTGCGCCTGAGTGTCGAGCTGTGCAGCGTGTACTGGCACTTCCTGCTGCTCGTCTGGCTCGGGTTGTTCGCTGTCATGTTATCCACGTGAGGTAAGCGATGAGTCACGAATCGTCAGCCGCGCTGCCCGCCGCTCCCGAGGGCTTGAAGGGCGTGACCGCCGACTGGTCCGCCGACAAGCAGGCCTTCCCGGTGCCGTGGGGCAAGGCGATGATGTGGATCTTCCTGCTCAGCGACACCTTCATCTTCTCGTGCTTCCTGATCTCGTACATGAACGTGCGCATCTCCACCACGGAGATGTGGCCGAATCCGAGCATCGTGTTCGGGCTGAACGTCTTCGGACGCGACATCCCGCTGTTCCTGATCGCGCTCATGACGATGATCCTCATCACCTCCAGCGGCACGATGGCGATGGCCGTGAACTACGGCTATCGGCGCGCCCGCGGCAAGACTGCGGCACTGATGTTCGCCACTGCTGCGCTTGGCGTGTCGTTCGTCAGCATGCAGGCGTTCGAGTGGACCAAGCTGATCGTCGGCGAAGGCGTGCGACCCTGGGGCAACCCGATGGGCGCGCCGCAGTTCGGCTCGTCGTTCTTCATGATCACCGGCTTCCACGGCCTGCACGTGTCGTGCGGCGTCATTTATCTCTGCGTGGTAGCCAAGCGCGTGCTGAGCGGTTTCTATGACCGCAAAGGCACGTACGAAACAGTCGAGGTCGCAGGCCTGTACTGGCACTTCGTCGACCTCGTCTGGGTGTTCATCTTCGCGTTCTTCTATCTGTGGTAAGCCCGGAAAGTCACGCCTTTTGCAGGCGGTTCGTCGAAAGCGCCTTGGCCGCTTTCGACCAGAAAACTAGGAGCAGACAGCATGGCTCACGGTCATAGCGCTGAAGCTGCAGCACACGCGCCCGCCGGCGGACACGGCGAGGGCGTGCAGCATCCGATCAAGATCTATCTGTGGATCTGGATCCTGCTGTTCGTGCTCAGCACGTTCTCGTACCTGGTCGACTACTTCCAGCTGCAGGGCATGCTGCGCTGGTCGCTGATCATCATCTTCATGCTGTTGAAGGCCGGCTTCATCGTCGCGATCTTCATGCACATGGCGTGGGAGCGTCTCGCGCTCAAGCTGGCGATCCTGCTGCCGCCGCTCGCACTGCTGGTGCTGGTCGGCCTGATGTCGATCGAAGGCGACTACACCTTCGTGACGCGCCTGAAGTCGTTCGTGCAGCAGGTGCATACGCCGGGTGAGCACCACAAGGTGCCCGAGTACACACCGGGGCATTGAGCATGGTTTCGACGCCGATCCTGTGGGTGTGTGGATTCGTGGCCGCGGCAGTGTTCGCGGTCATGATCCACTCGGTCGCCACCTTCCGTCGCGCCAGCGGCGGGCACCCCAGCGCGCTCGTGGAGATTCTCTGGGCGATCGTGCCGATCTTCATCATGGTGACGAGCGCCCTCCCTGCGGTGAAAATGCTGGCCTCGCAGCACGCGTCCACCGCTGTTCAAGCACACAACGAACCGTGACCTCCCGTTACCGTCTCTTCCGGCGCCTCGCGCTGGCGGGCGTCGTGCTCGCCTTCGGCGTCGTCGTGCTCGGCGCCTATGTCCGACTCAACGCGGCCGGTCTCGGCTGTCCCGACTGGCCCGGTTGCTACGGTCATCTCACCGCCGGCGACGCCGCCCGTAACCTCGACGCAGCCAACGAGGCGTTCCCGCACCGGCCGTTCGAGTATCACAAGGCCATCAAGGAGATGGTCCACCGGTATTTCGCTTCGAGCCTCGGGTTCCTGATCCTGGTGCTCGCGGGTCTCGCGATCGCCAACCGCAAGGATCCGCAACAGCCACTGGTGCTGCCGATCGTGCTGGTCGGGCTGGTGATCTTGCAGGGTTTACTCGGTATGTGGACCGTGACGCTGCTGCTGAAGCCGCTGATCGTGGTGCTGCATCTGCTCGGCGGGCTCGCGACGCTGTCGCTGCTCGCCTGGCTGGCATTGCCGCGCAGTGAGTCAGGGGAAATGGGGACTGTCCCGTTTCTTCGCAAAATCGCCGCCGCCGCGCTCGTCGTGCTCGCCTTGCAGATCGCGCTCGGCGGCTGGACCAGCAGCAACTACGCCGCGTTTGCCTGTCCAGATTTCCCGACCTGTCAAAACTCGATGTGGCCGCAGATGGACGTCAAAGACGCTTTCATCCTGTGGCGCGGCCTCGGCATCGACTACGAAGGCGGTGTCCTCGATGCTCCGGCGCGGGTCGCGATTCACTTCATGCATCGGCTCGGTGCAATCGTTGCGGCGCTGATGCTCGGCTTTGCGAGCATCGCGGCGATGCGCCTCGGGCCGACGCGCGGCGTGCGGATCGCGGGGGCAGCGCTCGGCGCGGTCCTCGTGTGTCAGCTGATTCTCGGTCCGGTCATGGTGATCCGCGCGCTGCCGCTGGCGCTGGCGACAGCACATAACGCTGTCGCGGCGCTGCTTCTGTTGGCGGCGGTAGCGTTGAACCGCTCGCTGACTTCTCCGAGTCAGGCTAAAGCCTGACCCACAAGGCCCCATTACACTGTGGGTCAGGCTTTAGCCTGACTCCGGTAGACTCCCGTCCGTGGAAACTCCGTCCATTCAGCACGCTCACGCCACCTGGCGCGATTACTACGAGCTCGGCAAGCCGCGCGTCGTCATGCTGATCATGTTTACGGCGATTGCCGGCATGTTCCTCGCCGCGCCGGGCTTCCCGCCGCCGAACGCGTTGCTGTTCGGCACGCTGGGCATCGCGTTCGCCGCTTCCGCCGCCGCGGCGGTCAATCACGTACTCGATCAGCGCATCGACGCGCAGATGGCGCGCACGCGAAACCGCCCGCTGCCGCAAGGTCACCTCACGCAGAGACAGGCGCTGACATACGCGGCCATCCTGGGCGTGCTGTCGGTACTCCTGCTCTGGGGTTGGGTGAATCCGTTGACCGCGGTGCTGACGATTTCTTCGCTGCTCGGTTACGCGGTCGTGTACACCGCGTGGCTGAAACATGCGACGCCGCAGAACATCGTCATCGGTGGGGCCGCGGGCGCGGCGCCGCCGGTGCTCGGCTGGACTGCGGTCACGGGTCAGGTCGACGCCCATTCGCTGCTGCTGTTCCTGATCATCTTCACCTGGACGCCGCCGCACTTCTGGGCGCTGGCCATTGCGCGGCGCGAGGATTACGCCAAGACCGGCGTGCCGATGATGCCGGTGGCGTACAGCAGCGAGTTCACCAAGCTGCACATCCTGCTCTACACGATCCTGCTGGTGATCGTGACGCTGCTGCCGTACCTCACCGACATGAGCGGCCTGATCTACCTGGCGGCGGCGGCGATCCTCGGCGGTTTTTTCCTGTATCGCGTGCTGCAGCTGAAAGTGCGCTCCGACGTGCGCCTGCCGATGCGCACGTTCAGTTTCTCGATCACGTATCTCGCCCTGTTGTTCGCAGCGCTGCTGATCGATCACTACTTCACGATCCGCATCGGGTAGCACTGTGGCCGGCATGCACAGTCGCTCGGTCATTCCCTGGCTGCTGCTCGTCGTCCTCGCGCTGATCGTTTACGGCTCGCTGTATCCGTTCAACTTCAAGCCCGACGCCATGCAAGGCGGCGTGCTCGAAGCACTGCGCCAGCTGTCGTGGGTGCGCGCGGGTCGCGGCGATCGGATTTCCAACGTGCTGCTGTATCTGCCGCTCGGTTTCTGCCTGTTTCTGTGGCTGGAGACACGCTGGCACCGCGCGCCGTCGATGGTCGTCGCAACCTTGCTGGGCACGTTGCTGTCGCTGTCGATCGAGATCGCGCAGGTCTACATTTCCGCTCGCGTCTCGAGTCTTACGGACGTCACGCTGAATGCAGCCGGCACACTGCTCGGCGTGACCGCAGGTCTCGCCTGGGGCGGACTCACCCGGCTGATGCATTTGCCGGGACGAGCGGAACGGCCGCTGCGCGATCCGGGCGCGGTGTTGCTGCTGGGATTGTGGCTCGCATGGCGCTTTGCGCCGTTCGTGCCGCAGTTCGATCTGGTGAAGCTGAAGTCAGCGCTGCGACCGCTGTTCAGTCCGCAGTTCGATCCGGTGGTCGTGTTCAGCTTCCTGACGTTCTGGCTGGTCATCAATCAGGCCGTCGCTGCAGTCGTGAGCCGACCGCGGCGTCTCGAGGCGCTGCTGCTCGTGATCGCAACCGTGCTCGTCGGGCGCCTGCTGGTCGCAAACCAGACCTTCCTCCCCGGCGAGCTGCTCGCGCTGCTCCTGCTGTTGCCGATGCTGCTCGTCATGCATCGCCTTCGCCCGCGTCCGCGCCGTGCAGTGCTCGTGTTCGCCGTGATCGTCGTGCTGCTCATCGATGGCCTGGCGCCGTTCGATTTCACGCCGCCGATGGGGCGCTTCGATCTGTGGCCGTTCCTCGGCTGGTTCGAGATCGGGCTGCCGGCGGCAATTCAGCTCATCGACTGGAGCGAGCTGTTCGGCAAGCTGTTCCTGTACGGCGCGCTGCTGTGGGTCATCAAGGAATGGGGCGCGTCGATCGGCGTCGCCGTGCTCGCGCTGGTGGCGACGGTGCTCGCGATCGAGGTGCTGCAAGCATGGTTGCCGGACCAGACCGCATCGATCACCGAGCCGCTGCTGGCGCTGGGAGTCGGGCTGGCGTTTCGCTCGCTCTATCAGCGCATGCGGCCGCGCGCATTCGCGCGCGAGACTATTTTCCAACGCGTGCGCAACCGCTGAATTCCTTGCCGTCGAGCACCGCGCGCGCCGAGTAGGCGAACAGCTCGCCCGACAGCGGATCGCGGCAGGTCTGCGCATCCACGAGCAGTTCGAGCTCGTGACCGTTGCCCGCTGCGTGGTAACGCACCGCACCTTCCGCATCCTGCGTCTGCGGCGCGCCGAGAGCGATCTCCTTCGGATCTGCGGGCTGACGCCACACGATGCTGCTATCGCCGACCTCGACAGCCCAAGCCGGCTCCGCTCCGCGCGCCGCGACGACGTAGTTCGGCGCCGGAGCGTCACAGCCACGCACCTGGCCCTGCACTCCTGCGTACGTCACTTCCTCGAGGACGAATGTGCCGGCATAGGCCTTCGCTGCAGCGATATCTTCCGCGACGGGCGCTCGCTCGCCGTACGCTTCGACGTACAGTTTCGCAGGGCCTTTCTGCATCTCGCTCTCGAAGGTCTGCCGCAGCACGCCGTCGCTCTGGTCGAGCAGCCAGAGCTCGGCTTTTTCGTTGCACGGGCTGAACGTCATGCGGTCCTGCGCGAGCATCACGATGCCGCGCTTGATCGCGAGACTGGAGTCGGCGGGCGCCGGCTGTGCCGGCGGTGCGGACTGCTGATCCGACGGCAGCGCAGTCGCCGCGGTATTCGCGGGGGCCGTTGGTTCCGACGTCGCTGGCGCGGGCTGCTGCTCTGCCTGACGCGAGCAAGCCGCGAGCACGAGTGTCATCGAGCACACCAGTGTCGAAATCCGCCGCGAGCCGCGCATGCAAATCCTCCCCGCTCGAATCGAGTCGGTAAAAAGAATACCGCGGAAAGAGCACCCCGCGAAATCGCGGTAGAATGCCGGCCCTCATGGACATCACTCCCATCGTCGGCGGTCTCAACGACGCGCAGCGCGCGGCCGTGACCGCGCCGCTCGCGCCGACGCTGGTTCTGGCCGGCGCCGGCAGCGGCAAGACGCGCGTGCTGGTGCATCGGGTCGCCTGGCTGGTGCAGGTCGAGAACGTGTCGCCGCACGGCATCCTGGCCGTGACGTTCACCAACAAGGCCGCGGGCGAGATGCGCGGCCGCATCGAGTCGCTGCTCGCCACGCCGAGCGCGCCGTTGTGGATCGGCACGTTCCACGGCATCGCGCACCGGCTACTGCGCATCCATTGGCGCGATGCCAACCTGCCGCAGGCGTTCCAGATCATGGACTCGGACGACCAGCTGCGCGCGATCAGGAAGCTCCTCAAGGCGCTCGATCTCGACGAGTCGCGCTGGATCCCGAAAGAGATCATGTGGTTCATCAACGCCCGCAAGGACGAAGGCCTGCGCGCGAAGCACCTCAAGGACGACGGCGATCCGACGCGTCGCCAGTTCATCAGGTTGTACGACGAGTACCAGAAGCAGTGCGAGCGCAGCGGCGTAGTCGATTTCGCCGAGCTGCAGCTGCGCGCGTTCGAACTGTGGCGCGATCGGCCCGAAATCCTTGCGCACTATCGCTCGCGGTTCCGGCACGTGTTGATCGACGAATTCCAGGACACGAACACGATCCAATATGCGTGGTTGAAACTGCTGGCGGGCCCGGAAGGCTTGCCGTTCGCGGTCGGTGACGACGATCAGTCGATATACCGGTGGCGCGGAGCTCGCGTCGAGAATCTTCATCAGTTCCGCCGCGACTATCCCGCCGTGCAGCTGTTCCGCCTCGAGCAGAACTATCGCTCGACGGGCAACATTCTTGCCGCGGCCAACGCGCTCATCGCGAACAACAACGGCCGGCTCGGCAAGAATCTCTGGACCGCAGGCGAGCAGGGCGAACCGGTCAAGCTGTACGCGGCCTTCAACGAGCGCGACGAAGCGGACTTCGTCATCAATCGCATCCGCGAGTGGATCTACAAAGGCGGCCAGCGCAGCGACTGCGCGATTCTGTATCGTTCGAACGCGCAATCGCGAACGTTCGAAGAAGCGCTGATCACGGCGCGCATTCCGTATCGCGTGTACGGCGGCCTGCGGTTCTTCGAGCGCCAGGAAATCAAAGACGCGCTCGCTTATCTGCGGCTCATTTTCAGCCGCGCGGACGATTCGTCGTTCGAGCGCGTCGTCAACCTTCCGGCCCGCGGCATCGGCGCGAAAACGCTGGACACGATTCGTAACTACGCGCGCGCCAATACGTGCACGATGTGGGAAGCCGCGGGCGCGTGCATGCAGGAGCTCGGCGTTCGCATGGGCCAGAACCTGCACGGCTTCATGCTGCTCATCGAGCAGCTGGACAAACAGATCCGTACGCTGCCCTTGCACGAGCAAGTCGATCACGTCATCAACGCGAGCGGTCTGCTCGCGCACTACCAGCAGGAACGCGGCGATCGCGGCGAAGCGCGCGTCGAGAACTTGAACGAACTCGTCAGCGCGGCACGCGGTTACGAGCCCGATGCCGAGTCGGAAGCGTTGCCGCTCGCGAGCTTCCTGGCGCACGCGGTGCTGGAGTCCGGCGAAGAGCAGGCGGATGCGTGGGAAGACTGCGTGCAGATGATGACGCTGCATTCGGCGAAAGGGCTGGAGTTTCCAGTCGTGTTCCTTTGCGGCATGGAAGACGGCTTGTTCCCGCACACGCGCTCGATCACCGACCTCGAAGGTCTCGAGGAAGAGCGCCGCCTGTGCTACGTCGGCGCGACGCGCGCGATGAAGCAGCTGTTCCTCTCGTATGCCGAGCAGCGGCGGTTGCACGGCGTCGACAGTTACGGCACGCCGTCGCGTTTCATCCGCGAGATTCCCGCCGAGCTGCTCGAAGAAATTCGGCCGCGCATCCAGGTATCGCGACCGGTTTACATGCCGAAGCGCGGCACGGTGGAGGAAGATCCCGCCCCGGGCGGCATCCGCCTCGGCCAGCGCGTGCGGCACGGCAAGTTTGGCGAGGGCGTGATCCTGAACCTGCAGGGTCAGGGGAGCCACGCGCAGGTCCAGGTGAATTTTGAGCGCCAGGGCACGAAGTGGCTCATGCTCGCGTACGCCAATCTGGAACCCGTATAAGGTCGGAGCCGGTATAAAAGAATGAAAATAATCATTCTGGGCGCCGGTCAGGTGGGTCGCACGGCGGCTTATCACCTGGCCCGGGAGCCCGCGAACGAAGTCACCGTGGTGGACGTCAAGGACGAGCTGCTGCGCGATCTGCAGGACCGCATCGACATCCGCACGGTTGTCGGCAGCGCGACGCAGCCCAGCATCCTGGAAGCCGCGGGCGCGCGTGACGCGGACATCTTCATCGCGCTGACCAACAGCGACGAAGTGAACATGACCGCGTGCCAGATCGCGTGGAGTCTGTTCAACAAGGACGCCACGCGCATCGCGCGCGTCCGCTCGGCGGACTTCACCAAGCATCGCAAGCTGTTCCAGGACGAGGATCGTGCGTTCGCCGTCGACGTGCCGATCAGTCCCGAGCAACTCGTCACCGATCACGTCGTGCGGCTGATCAAGTATCCCGGCGCACTGCAGGTGCTTGACTTCGCGGATGGGCGCGTCCGACTGGTCGGCGTCAAGGCGTTGCGCGGCGGCGCGCTGGTCGGCCAGCAGCTCAAGCAGCTCGCGACGCACATCAAGGGCCGCGATGCGCGCGTCGCCGCGATCTATCGCAACGGTCAGAGCATCAAGCCCACCGGTGATACGGTCATCGAGCACGGTGACGAAGTGTTCTTCCTCGCTGCGCGCGATGACATCCGGCTCGTCATGAACGAGATGCAGAAGCAGGAAGACCCGGTGCGGCGCATCGTGATCGCCGGCGGCGGCAACATCGGCTTCAGTCTCGCGCAGCGGCTGGAAAAAGAGCACCAGGTGAAGCTGATCGAGCGCGATCAGCGCCGCGCGCGCCGTATCTCGGAGCAGCTCAGCAACACCATCGTGCTGAGCGGCGACGCGGCCGACGAAGAGCTGCTGCTGGAAGAGAACATCGACAGCGCGGACTTCTTCATTGCGGTCACCAATGCAGAGGAAGCCAATATCCTCTCGGCAATGCTTGCGAAGCGCCTCGGATGTCACAAGGTCGTGGCGCTGATCAATCGCGCGGCGTATGCCGAGCTGATGGAGAGCACGGCGATCGACGTTGCGCTGTCGCCGCAGCAGGTGACGATCGGTTCGCTGCTCGCCCACGTCCGACGCGGCGATGTCGTGCGCGTGCACTCGCTGCGCCGTGGCGCAGCCGAAGCAATCGAGGCCGTCGCACACGGCATCCAGGGCGAAGGCCGCGTGATCGGCCGCAAGATCGAAGATATTCCGCTGCCCGCCGGCACGACCATCGGAGCGATCGTGCGCGGCGACGAAGTGATCATCGCGCACCACGATACGGTCATTCATCGCGACGATCACGTGATCCTGTTCCTGACCGACCGGCGTTACGTCGAAGTCGTGGAAAAACTGTTCGACGTTCCGCGGCGCAAAGGCGCATGAACCTGCTCGCCGTGCAGCGGATCCTGGGCCTGCTCGTGATGCTGGTCAGCGTCACCATGCTCCCGCCGCTGGGTGTGTCGCTGTACTACGGCGATGGCAACTGGCCACCGTTCCTGCACGCATTCGTCGCGCTGCTCGCAGTCGGCGCGCTGATCTGGTGGCCCGCGCGTGGCCGCGTCCGCGAGCTGCGCGTGCGCGATGGCTTCCTCGTCGTGGCGCTGTTTTGGTTCGTAGTTGGCGCGGCCGGTGCAGTGCCGTTGCTGCTCGCCGAGGAAGTGCAGCTGTCCGTCACCAACGCTGTGTTCGAATCGGTTTCCGGATTCACGACCACTGGCGCGACCGTGCTCAGCGGCCTGGATTCGATGCCGAAATCGCTGCTGTACTACCGCATGCAGATGGAATGGCTCGGCGGCATCGGCATGGTCGTGCTCGCTGTCGCACTGCTGCCGATGCTGGGCGTCGGCGGCATGCAACTCATGCGCGCGGAAACGCCGGGGCCGATCAAAGACTCGAAGCTCACGCCGCGCATCACCGGAACCGCGAAGGAGCTGTGCCGAATCTATATCGCGATCACCATCGCGTGCGCGGCTGCGTACAAGCTGGCCGGCATGTCGACGTTCGATGCGATCGCGCACAGCTTCTCGACCGTCTCGACCGGCGGCAACTCGACGCACGACGCGAACTTCGGCTACTTCAACAACGAAGTGATCGAGGGCATCGCGGTCTTCTTCATGTTTCTCGGCGGCGTGAACTTCTCGCTGCATTTCCTGGCGTGGCGGCACAAGCGGCTCATCAACTACTTCCGCGATCCGGAATTTCGCGCCTACATGTTTGTGCTGTTGCTCGCCATCGTCGTGTACTTCCTGGTGCTGTGGCTGAGCCAGCCCAATGCCGATCCGGGTCACGCGTTCCGGCGCTCGCTGTTTCACGCCGTCTCGATGCAGACCAGCTCCGGCTTCTTCACCGACGACTTCACGCACTGGCCTGGCGCGTTGCCGGTGATTCTCATGCTTTCGACGTTCATCGGCGGCTGCGCCGGCTCGACATCCGGCGGCATGAAAGTCGTGCGCTGGCTGCTGTTGTGGAAGCAGGGCCAGCGCGAGGTCGTGCAGCTTGTACATCCGAGCGCCGAAGTGCCGGTCAAGCTCGGCGAGAAAGCGATCGATCCGCGCATCGTCGACGCGGTGTGGGGCTTCTTCGGCGTTTACATCGTGGCATTCGGCGCGCTCATGGTGCTGCTGATCGCGATCGGCGAAGACCAGGTGACGGCGTTCTCGGCGATCGCGGCCTGCATGAACAACACGGGCACCGGGCTGGGCGAGGTGGCGCAGAATTTCGCCACGCTGTCGGATTCAGGCAAGTGGATCTGCCTGCTGGCGATGCTGCTGGGCCGTCTGGAGGTGTTCCCGCTGCTGGTGCTGGTCTCGCCGACGTTCTGGCGGCGTTGAGCCCTGCCACAATTCCGCCCGATTTGATGCCTACCCTGGATCAATAAGCGGCTCCGCGCGTCTAAGCCCCAGATGGCCCTCACTCGTAATACCAAGCGCACGATCCTCGCCGGCGTCGGACTCGTAGTGGGCGGGTTCGTCATCGCGCTGCTGATCTGGATCGTCTACCTCGACCGCATCGTCACCGCGCAATTCGAAGGGCGGCGCTGGACGTTGCCGGCGCAGGTTTTCGCGGAACCGCTGGAGCTGTACGCCGGTCAGTCCTTCGGCGCGGACACGCTCGAGCAGGAGCTCAAGCGTCTCGGTTATCGGCGCGCGGACCAGGCGGAGCAGCCGGGCAGCTACAGTCGTCGCGGCACGCGCATCGATCTGGTCAATCGGCGCTTTCAGTTCTGGGATGCGCTGCAGGAGCCGCAGCTGATATCGATCGCCACGCGCGGCAATTCGATCGAGAGCATGCGCAACGGCCGCAACGAGGACGTGCCGATCTTCCGCCTCGATCCGCTGCTGATCGGCAGCATCTTTCCGATCCACGGCGAGGATCGCGTCGTCGTGACGCCGGACGAGGTGTCGCCGCTCCTGCCGGCGGCGCTCAAGGTCGTCGAGGACCGCAAGTTCGATTCGCACAATGGCGTGGATTTCGGCGCCATCGCGCGCGCCGCGTGGGTCAATCTGCGCGCGGGACAGATCGAGCAGGGCGGCTCGACGCTCACGCAACAGCTGGTGAAGAGCTATTTCCTCGACAACCGGCGCACGCTCGGACGCAAGCTCGAGGAAGCGATGATGGCCTGGCTGCTCGAGTTTCATTTCGACAAGCCGGACCTGATGAACGCGTACATCAACGAGATCTATCTCGGCCAGGACGGCAACCGCGCCGTGCATGGCTTCGGTCTCGCGAGTCAGTTCTATTTCGGCAAGCCGCTCGCCGAATTGCAGCTGCACGAAGTCGCGCTGCTCGTCGCGATCGTGCGCGGGCCGTCTTACTACGATCCGCGCCGTCATGCGGATCGCGTGCGGGCGCGCCGCGATCTCGTGCTGAAGCTCATGGCGCAATACAAGGTCGTGGACGAGAGCGCCGCGAAGGAAGCGGCGAAGCGGCCGCTCGGCATCGTCAACACCGGCTCGCAGGCCGGCAGTTATTACCCGGCGTTTCTCGACCTGGTCCGTCGCACGCTGCGCCGCGACTATCGCGAGGAAGATCTGACGGAAGCGGGGCTGAAGATTTTTTCGACGCTCAATCCGCTGATCCAAAGCCAGTCGGAAAAATCGCTGGCGCAGGAGCTCGATCGGCTCGACAAGCTGCGCAAGCAGAAGACACCGAAGCAACTGGAAGGCGTGGTGGTCGTCACGGCGCCGCAGAACGGCGAAGTGATCGCGATGGTCGGCGGCCGGCAGGCGAGCTTCGACGGCTTCAATCGCGCGCTGGATGCGAAGCGCTCGATCGGCTCGCTGGTGAAACCGGTCATCTATCTCGCGGCACTGGAGACAGGCCGCTACAGCGCGGCGTCGATCGTCGAAGACGGCCCGGTCGAGGTGAAGCTGGCGAATGGCAAGGTGTGGGCGCCGCAGAACATCTCTGAGGAGTTCTACGGCCAGGTGCCGCTGGTGCGCGCGCTCGCGCAGTCGCTGAATCTCGCGACGGTGCATCTCGGATTGGAAGTCGGCCTGCCGAAGGTCACGAACGAATTCGTGGCGCTCGGCCTGGAGAAGGAGCCGGCGCAATTGCCGTCGGTGCTGCTCGGCGCTCTCGATGTCTCGCCGCTCGAAGTCGCGCAGCTCTACAACGCGTTCGCGAACGGCGGCTTCAGCACGCCACTGCGTGCGGTGCGCGCGGTCGTCGATGCCGAGGGCAAGCCGCTCAAGTCTTTCGCGCTCGAAGTCACGCCGGTGGCAGATCCGGTTGCCGTCTACCAGGTCAATCGCATGCTCGTGCAGGTCATGGAGCACGGCTCGGGACAGGCGGCGCGCGCGCAGATCCCTGCGGACATCGTCGTCGCGGGCAAGACGGGAACGTCCTCCGACTATCGCGACAGCTGGTTCGCCGGCTTTTCCGGCAATACGCTCGCCGTCGTGTGGATCGGCTACGACGACAATTCGCCGACCGGGCTGACCGGCTCGTCGGGCTCGCTGCCGGTGTGGTCGCGACTGATGCGCTCCATCGGAACAACGTCGTGGAGCGCGCCGTTGCCCGAGGGCCTCGAAGAGAAGTCGATCGAATTCAAGACCGGGCTGGCCGCAAATCCGGGCTGCGGGGGCGAAGAGCTGGTGACGATCGCAGTGCCGACCGGCACGCAACTGCAACCCAAGCCGGGGTGCGAAACGAGCATCCTCGGCGAGCTCGGCGAGCGGGCCCGCGAATGGTGGCGCAGCGTCGTAAGATAGCGGCGGATGAAAAGACGTCAGCAACCATGGGTGCTTCTGCTTGCGAGCGCGCTGCTCGGCGCTTGCGCCGTGCCCTCGCCGTATCAGAAGCCAACGCCGCCGCCGGAGCAGCCGTCAGGAACACCGCCGGCGGAAACGCGGCCGGGTGAGCCGCCGAGCACCACGGAAGAGCCACAGCCGCTGCCGGCGCCGGTGGCGCGCGAACCAACGCTTGGAGCTGCTTCGCGAGCGCTGGTCAGCCAGGCGCAGACGCAGGTCGCGACCAAGAACTACGCCATTGCGGCTTCGTCGATCGAACGCGCGTTGCGAATCGAGCCGGATAATCCGCTGCTGTGGATCGAGCTGGGGAAAGTGCGCTTCGCCGAGGGCAATTACGTGCAGGCGGAGAACATGGGACGCAAAGCGGTGTCGATGTCGGTGAATGCGCCGCGCGCACAGTCGTCGTCGTGGAAGTTGATTGCGGATTCGTTCCGCGCACGGGGGAAGAACATCGAGGCGCAGGAAGCTCAGGCGCGGTCGGACAGTTTGAATCCTGGATAGAAGAGTCAGGCTAGAGTCATCTGGCCTGTTGTGGGTCAGGCTTTAGCCTGACATCTGCTTCGGCTTCCCGGGGCGCCAGATTCCCCAGAAACTGCTTCGTCGCCGCCTCCCACGTATGCGCGAGCGCGAACGCCCGGCACTTCTCGGGATCCATCTGCAACGCCGCAAGCGCCGCGGCTCGCAAATCCTCATCCAACACACCCGTCACGGCGTTCTCGATCACATCGATCGGCCCCGTCACCGGATACGCGGCAACAGGCACTCCACACGCCAGTGCTTCGAGCAACACCAAGCCGAATGTGTCGGTGCGGCTCGGAAACGTGAACACATCGACGGCCGCGAGATGCGCCGCGAGCTCCGCACCGAACTTGTACCCGACGAACACCGCTGCAGGAAATCGTGCCTGCAACGCGAGTCGTTCGGGCCCGTCGCCGATCACCAGCTTCGTGCCCGGCAGATCGAGCGACAGGAATGCTTCGATGTTCTTCTCGACTGCGACCCGGCCCAGGTACGCAAAGATCGGCCGCGGTAGACCCAGAAATTTCTTGTCGCCCGGCTTGAAGAGCTGCACGTCGACGCCGCGCGTCCAGTGCACGATGTGGCGAAAACCCCGGGATTCCAGCTGATTCTGCAGCGTCGGCGTCGCAACCATGGTGCGGGCCGCAGCCGAGTGGAAACGCCGCAGATGCGCATAGCTGAGCGCGAGCGGAATCGGCGCGCGGGCGCGCACGTACTCCGGAAACTGCGTGTGATACGACGTCGTGAACGGAAAGCGGTTGCGCAGACACCAGCTGCGCGCAGCCATGCCGAGCGTGCCTTCAGTCGCGATGTGAATGCAGTCGGGGCCGAACTCGCGGAGCTGCTTCGCGAGATGACGCGAGGGAAACCATGCGAGCCGGATCTCCGGATACGTCGGACACGGAAACGTCCGAAACTGGTTCGGCTCGATCACCAGAACTTCGTGACCGGCGGCGCGCAGCGTCTGCGCCGTCGTGCTCAAGGTCTGGACGACACCGTTGGTCTGCGGACGCCAGGCGTCTGTAACAACCGCTATCTTCACGCCGCCTGCTCGAGCGTCACCGGCGCGAGCTCGCCGCTGTGCGTGATCACCTCTTTGCTCTCGGTCCAACGCAGCAGGCTCAGCCGGCCGCTGAAGTCTTCGGTAAGCGTGGTGCAGCTCTCGACCCAGTCGCCGTCGTTGCAATACAGGACGCCGTCGATCTGCGAGATCTCGGCGCGATGGATGTGGCCGCAGATCGCGCCGTCGAGGCCGCGGCGCTGCGCCTCCTGCGCGAGCGCGCGCTCGAAGTTCGCGATGTACTTCACCGCGTTCTTCACCTTGTGCTTGAGATACGCCGCGATCGACCAGTACGGCGCACCGAATGCCCGGCGCAGCCGGTTCACGTAGCGATTGAGTTTCAGCACGAACGAGTAGGCGCGATTGCCGAGCGCTTCGAGCAGCGGACTCGCCTTGATCACGCTGTCGAACTCGTCGCCGTGCAGGACCAGCAGGCGGCGACCATCGGCCGTCTCGTGGATCGCCTCGCGGCGAATCTCGACGTTGCCGAACACCATGCCGTCGTAGTCGCGGAACATGGCGTCGTGGTTACCGGGGATATAGATGACGCGCGTGCCGTGCTTGGCCTTGCCGAGGATGGTGCGGATCACGTCGTTGTGCGCCTGGGGCCAAAAGAACGACTTGCGCAGGCTCCAGACGTCGATGATGTCGCCGACCAGATAAAGCGTTTCGGTCTCGACCGAGCGCAGGAAGTCGAGCAGATAGGCGGCGCTGCAGCCCCGGAATCCGAGATGGATGTCGGAGATGAACACCGTCCGAAACCGGAAGGTCTGCTTGTTGGGCGTCGGGCTCATGCGTACCCCAGTTGGCCTGACATGGCGCGCAGGGTCGCGATCAGCGATGACGCCGGTGTGACAGCCGCGGGAAGATTCTTTTACGGCGCGAGGGGTTGCGACGGACAGCTCTATGAACGGCTTACAAGTTCGACATAATGCAAGGCATTGGCTATGGAAAGACCAAGAAAACCACCTGGTCAACCATCTGCGTCCGTTCTATGACCGCGTATGCCACTTGGTAACAGAAATGCCTGTTCTAGTCCCTACTCGTCTATCAATGTGGCTAAGTGGAACACGTATGCTAGTTATGATGTCAGTTATACATTAGGGTGGGATTACTAGGTCGCCAGTTCCGCTCTCGGCGCCCTCCAGCTATCCTCCTCGCCCATGATTGGCCTGCTGCAACGCGTTAGCCACGCTGAAGTACGCGTAGAAACCAAGGTCGTCGGTGCCATCCAGTCCGGCTTGATGGTCCTCGTCGGCGTCGAGCGCGGTGACTCCGAACAGCAAGCTGACCGGCTGCTGGAGCGCCTGCTGACCTACCGCGTGTTCCCTGATGACGAGGGGCGCATGAATCGCAGCGTGCAGGATGTCGGCGGCGGGCTGCTGCTGGTGTCGCAATTCACCCTGGCTGCCGACACGCGCAAGGGCACGCGACCGGGCTTCAGCCCCGCGGCCGAGCCGCAGGAAGGAAAAAGATTGTTCGACTATCTGGTGCGCAGGGCACGCGAGCAACACAGCGTTGTCGAAACCGGAGAGTTCGGCGCGCACATGCAAGTGACGCTGACCAACGACGGTCCCGTGACGTTCTGGCTGCAGGTCGGTTCTGTAGGGTGACGACCGTCGCAGTTGCAACTGTGTGAGCGTTTCGTAACCGCCGCTGCCAGGCTTTTGGGCGTATCATCCGGCGGCTAATTTGCAGGAGAGAGTGATGGGCATCGGGTTCAAAGAACTGCTGATCATCCTGGCGATCGCGCTGCTGATTTTCGGCGCGAAGCGCCTGAAGACCATCGGCTCGGATCTCGGCGGCGCGGTCAAAGGTTTCAAGAAGGCGATGGAAGACGGCGACGAGAAAGAGAGCCGTCAGCTCAATTCGCCTGAGCAGAAGGATGCGGATTTCGATTCGACGCCTTCCAAGACCAGCACCAAGTCCAACGTCTGAGGCTGCGCGGCCGCCCCGCGTCGCCTCCTCCGACCGATTTCCTTCCAGTGTTCGAAGTCGGCTTCACCGAAATCCTTCTCATCCTCGGCATCGCGCTGCTGGTGCTGGGTCCCGAGAAACTGCCTGGGCTCGCCGAGAAAGTCGGCCGCTGGACCGGCCGCGCGCGCGCGATGGCGCGTCAGCTGCGCACGCAGCTCGAGCATGAAGTCACCATGGAGGAGATGACCCGATCACGGACTTCATCTCCACCGCCGCCTCCGCCGCCTGAGAATCCTGCAGAACCGGCGGCAGCTGCGACCGCTACGCCGCCGCACGCCGGCCCGGAGCTGGATCTCGACGCTGCGGTGTCCGGAATCGAACCGACTCCGTCGCACGGCCAGTCGGCCGCGGATGCTGCCGCTGATGCGGCAGTTGCAACCGACGCTCCGCTGCCGAGATCCGTGCCATGAGCGACGAGGAACGCCTCGCCGAAGGTTCGCTCATCTCGCACCTGGTCGAGTTGCGCCAGCGATTGCTGAAGTGCGTCATCGCGGTCGCCCTCGTCTTCGCGCCGTGCGGCTGGTTCGCCAACGACCTGTTCACGATCATCGCCACGCCGCTCATTGCGAAGATGCCCGCGGGCAGCTCGATGATCGCCACCAGCCTGATCTCGCCCTTCACGGCGCCGTTGAAGCTTTCGTTCTTCGTCGCGCTGTTCATCGCGATGCCGTACGTGCTCTACCAGGTGTGGGCCTTCGTCGCGCCGGGTCTCTACAAGCGCGAAAAGCGCTTCGCGATCCCGCTCGTGGTGTCGAGCATCGTGTTGTTCTACGCCGGCGTGGCTTTCGCCTACTTCGTAGTCTTTCCTCTGATGTTCGCGTTCCTGACGACGACCGCGCCGACCGGCGTGCAGGTCATGACGGACATAACGAACTACCTCGACTTCGTGCTGCTGCTGTTCTTCGCGTTCGGCGTCGCGTTCGAAATGCCCGTCGCGACCGTGCTGCTCGCCGCGACCGGAATGGTGAAGATCGAGACCATGACCAAGAACCGCGGCTACGTGATCCTGGGCATCTTCGTGATCGCCGCTATCCTCACGCCGCCCGACGCGCTGTCGCAGACCGCGATGGCTCTGCCGATGTGGCTCCTCTACGAAGTCGGCATCGTGATGTCGCGGATCCTGCTCCGGGAAAAACTCGCGCAACAGCGCCGGGAAGAGCAGAGCGCCAGCAGCTGAGCGCGCACAGCTGAACGCCCGCCAAATGCGGCAGCTGTATACAGGTTGCGCAATTCACCTCCTTGCCCCGGCGCGCGCCCTTGGGTGAGACTGGCGCACCTTTGCAACATCCCTGTCACTAACAACAGGCAATCAGCGCGCCCGGCCTGGCAGGACGCGCCCACGAATTACAGGATGGGCCCAGCCGTATGAATCAGAGCATCGAGCGCGACTCCACGCACGGACCTCAGCTTTTCGGTCAACCGCGTGGGCTCGCCACGCTGTTCATGACGGAGATGTGGGAGCGCTTCAGTTACTACGGCATGCGGGCCATCCTGATCCTGTTCATGGCCGGCGCCGTCGCCGACGGTGGCCTGGGGCTCGATGACAAAACAGCCAACGCCGTCTACGGCCTGTACATCGCCGCGACGTATCTGCTAGCGCCGATGGGCGGGTGGATCGCGGATCGGTTGATCGGGCAGCAGCGCTCGGTGGTCTGGGGCGGCGTGCTGATCATGCTCGGCAACGGCTCGCTGGCCGCCGGCGACACGCGCCTGTTCTTCATCGGGTTGCTGGTGATCGTGCTCGGCGTCGGCATGCTCAAGCCGAACATCAGCGCGCTGGTCGCGCAGCTGTACCCGGAAGGGGGCTCGCGCCGCGATGCCGGCTTCTCGATCTTCTACATGGGCATCAACCTCGGCGCGGTACTCGGCTCGTTCTTCGTGCCGATCACTGCGACGGCGCTCGGCTACAGCGCAGGTTTCGCACTGCCGGCGGTCTGCATGGTGTTCGGCCTGGTGCAGTTCCAGCTCACGAAAGGTCATCTCGGCAGCTCGGGGCTCGTGCCGCTCGGCAAGCCGGCCACGTGGTGGCCGATCATCGGCTTCATGGCCGTGCTGGTGGTGATCGCAGCGCTCGGCGTCGCGGGCACGATCGCATTCAACCCGGTGCGCATCTCGGTCGTGGCGAACTGGACGATGATCGCGCTCGCCGCGGGCTACTTCGGTTACCTGTACTTCTTCGCCGGGCTGGAGTCCGACGAGCGCAAGCGCGTCATCGCGATGATCGCGCTGTTCGCGGCATGCGCGATGTTCTGGGCGGGCTTCGAGCAGACCGGCGCGTCGCTCAACCTGTTCGCCGACCGTCACACCGATCGCGTGATCTTCGGCTGGGACATGCCGGCCGGCGTGCTGCAGGGCGTGAACCCCGCTTTCATCATCATCTTCGCGCCGGTGTTCGCCGCCGTCTGGGTGAATCTCGGCAAGCGCAACATGGACCCGTCCGCGCCGTTCAAGTTTGCGCTCGGTCTGATTCTGATGGGCATCGGCTTCCTGGTGATGTTCCTGGCCGCGCGCTATGTCGTGATGGGCGAGAAAGTACTGCCGACGTGGCTGATCCTGACGTATCTGCTGCACACCTTCGGCGAGCTGTGCCTGAGCCCGGTGGGCTTGAGCTCGATGACCAAGCTGGCGCCGGCGCGCTTCGTCGGCCAGGTCATGGGCCTGTGGTTCCTGGCCACGGCGATCGGCAACAATCTCGCTGGCCAGTTTGCCGGCGAGATCGATCCCAACAATCTGCCAAGCATGCCGGGCCAGTTCCTCTACCTGTTCTGGTGGGGCGCGATCTCCGGCGCCGTGCTGCTCGTGCTGACGCCGTTCGTTCGCAAGATGATGGCCGGCGTGAAGTAAAGGGATCAGGGGCAAGACGATGAACAATTCCGTACGGCTCGCGGCCGCGATCGCGGCTGCCATCGCAATCGGCAGCGGCTGCAGCCGCGACGCGTCGCAGACCGCGGCAGCACCCAAGGAAACCGCCGATCAATTCGTCGAGCGCCTGAATCGCGAGCTGACCGAGCTCGGCCGCGAACAAGCCGCGGCCGGTTGGGCCTATGCCACGTTCATCAACATGGACACGGAATTTCTCAACGCGAAGGCGACCGAGCGCGGGCTCGAGTACTTCAGTAACGCAGTCGAAGCCGCGAAGCAGTATGAGAATCAGAAGCTGAGTCCGGCGACAGCGCGCACGCTGCTACTGTTGAAACTCGGCGTCGCCGCTCCGGCACCGAAAGATCCTGCGAAGCGGGCCGAGCTCGCCGCGATCACTTCGAAGATGGAAGGCATGTACGGCGCCGCGAAGTACTGCCCGAAGGGTCCTGAGTCCTGCAAGGATCAGGAGCAGCTCACCGACGTGATCGCGAACAGTCGCAACTACGACGAGCTGACCGAAGCCTGGACCGGCTGGCATTCGACCGCGCGTCCGCTGCGCAAAGAATATGTGCGCTTCGTCGAGCTCGCCAACGAAGGCGCGGGTGAGCTCGGCTTCAAGGATCTCGGCGCGATGTGGCGCTCCGGTTACGACATGCCGCCCGATGACTTCACCAAGGAAGCGGCGCGGCTGTGGGGTCAGGTCAAGCCGCTGTACGACTCGCTGCACTGTTACGTGCGCGGCAAGCTGCAGAAGACTTACGGCAAGGATCGCGTGCCTGACGGCAAGCCGATTCCCGCGCACCTGCTCGGCAACATGTGGGCGCAGCAGTGGGGGGAGATCTATCCGCTGGTCGAGCCGTATCACGGCGTGACCGACCTCGATATCAGCGGCGCGCTCAAGAAACAGAAATACGATGCCGTGCGCATGACGCAGTCGGCCGAAGCCTTCTACGTTTCGCTCGGCTTCCCGAAGCTGCCGCAGACGTTCTGGGAACGATCGCTGCTCACCAAGCCGCGCGACCGCGACGTGCAGTGCCACGCCAGCGCCTGGCACATGGACGGCAAGGAAGACGTGCGCATCAAGCAGTGCATCGAACCGACGCAGGAACATCTGCGGACCGTGTATCACGAGCTCGGCCATCTCTTTTACGACCTCTCGTACAACCAGCAGCCGTACATGTTTCAGGGCGCCGCGCACGACGGCTTCCACGAGGCGATCGGCGATACCGTGAATCTGTCGATGACGCCGTCGTACCTGCATCAGATCGGTTTGATCGGCGACGTGAAGCGCAGCCCCGAGGCGACCATCAATCAGCAGATGCAGCTCGCGCTCGACAAGGTCGCGTTCCTGCCGTTCGGCAAGCTCATCGACGAGTGGCGCTGGCGAGTGTTCGACGGCGAAGTGAAGCCTGAGAACTACAACGCTGCGTGGTGGCAACTGCGCGAGCAGTACCAGGGCGTAGGTGCGCCGGTCGCGCGCACCGAAGAAGATTTCGATCCGGGCGCCAAGTACCACGTGCCCGCAAACACTTCGTACACGCGCTACTTCCTCTCGTACATCCTGCAGTTCCAGTTCCACCGCGCGCTGTGCGAGGCGGCGGGCAACAAGGGACCGTTGTACGAGTGCTCCGTGTACGGCAATACCGAAGCGGGCAAGCGCTTCCGCGAAATGCTCGCGCTCGGGCAGAGTCAACCGTGGCAGGACACGCTGGAGAAGCTCACCGGCACGCGGCAGATGGACGCATCGGCGATCCTCGATTACTTCGCGCCGTTGCAGGCGTGGCTCAAAGAACAGAATCAAGGCCAGACCTGCGGCTGGTAAACGCACATGAACACCACCACTACTCGTAATGCGCCGCAGCTGTCGGCGCGCGCGATTCTTTTGTCGGTCGTGCTAGCGATGATTCTCGCGGCGGCGAACACCTACCTCGGGTTGTTCGCCGGACTCACCATCGCAACGGCAATTCCCGCTGCGGTAGTGTCGATGGCGGTGCTGCGTCTGTTCGGCGGCGGCCACATCCTCGAGAACAACATCGTGCAGACCGGCGCATCGGCAGGCGCGTCGATCTCCGCGGGCGTGATCTTCACGCTGCCGGCGCTCGTGATCATCAACTACTGGCCGAGCTTCAATTACTGGTGGGTGCTGGCGATCGCCGGCCTCGGCGGCGTGCTCGGCGTGCTGTTCTCAGTGCCGCTGCGTCGCGCACTCATCGTCGAGCAGAACCTCGCGTTTCCCGAAGGCAAGGCCGCGGCCGAAGTCCTCAAGGCCGGCGAGAATCCGGGGCGCGGCATCAGGATCCTGGCGGTCTCCGCGCTGATCGGCGGCTTCGCGAAAATCCTCGCGCAGAGCGGCGCGAAACTGCTGCCCGACGTCGCCGCGACTGCCGGCTCGATCGGCAAAGCATTCGCGTACGTCGGCACGAATCTGTCGCCGGCACTGCTCGGCGTCGGCTACATCGTCGGCCTCAACATCTCGATCGTGATCGTCGCCGGCGGCGTGCTGTCGTGGGACATCGCGATTCCGATCTACACGCAGTACTTCATGGACACAGTCCCGGCAGGCGATGCCGAAGCAGTTGCCTATGCCGTGTGGGGACAACAGATCCGCTACCTCGGCGTCGGTGCGATGCTCGTCGGCGGCATCTGGACGCTCTTCTCGCTGCGCTCGTCGCTGCTCTCGGGCGTGCGCAGCGGCCTCGCGGCAACTCGCGCGGGCACGGCGAAGGTGATCGAAGAGACCGAGAAAGATCTGCCGATGAAGGCGGTGCTGATCGGACTGGTCTTGTTCACGCTGCCGCTCGCGGTGCTGTACCAGGCGATCGTCCACAACGTCTTCGTCTCGATCCCGATGACGCTCGTGATGATCGTCGCGGGTTTCCTGTTCTCATCCGTGTCCGCGTACATGGCCGGCCTCGTCGGCTCCTCGAACAATCCCGTTTCCGGCATCACCATCGCGACGATTCTGTTCGCGTCGCTGATGATGATCGTGCTGCTCGGTAGCAAATCGGCGCTCGGTCCGGTTGCCGCGATCATGATCGGCGCCGTCGTGTGCTGCGCGGCCGCGGTCGCCGGCGACAACCTGCAGGATTTGAAATGCGGTTATCTGATCGGTGCGTCGCCGTGGCGACAGCAGCTGATGCTGGCGATCGGCGCGATCTCGTGCGCGGTCGTGATGGCACCGGTGCTGAATCTGTTGAATGAGACGCGCGGCATCGGCGTACCGACGCCCGAGCACCCGAACCCGCTGCTCGCGCCGCAAGCGACGCTGATGGCGACGGTGTCGCGCGCAATGTTCGGCGGCGAATTGCCGTGGACGATGGTCTGGATCGGCGCGGCTGTCGGCGCTGCGATCATCGCGATCGACGCCATGCAGAAGAGACGGGGCTCGAGCTTCCGCGTCCCGGTGCTCGCGGCGGCGGTCGGCATCTACCTGCCGCTCGATGTCACGATGCCGATCTTCCTCGGCGGCATCCTCGCTTACTTCGTGGAGCGTACCGCGGGCAAGCCTGCGAATCCTGCGGACGCCGAGCGCATGCACCAGGACGGCGTGTTGTACTCGTCCGGCCTGATCACGGGCGAAGCGCTGATGGGCATCGTGGTGGCGTTCTTCGTCTGGAAGTTCAAGAACCCGGACGTGATGGCGCTGCCCGAACGCTTCCAGTTCGGGCAAGCCGAGTGGCTCGGCGTGGCGGTGTTCGCGCTGATCGGCTGGCTGCTGTATCGGGTGGCGGTGGAAGGCGCGAGGCGGTTCTGTAAGCCGAACTAACGGCTGCGCATCACTTCGACCTTGCCGTTGTTGCCGATCAGACCGGCAGCGACCCAGCCGGTGAGACTGACGATCAGCGAGGCGCCGACGGCGGTCCAGAAGCCGCTGATCTGGAAGCCCGAGAGCAGCAGGGCGACGAGGCCGAGCATCGCGGCATTGATCACCAGCAGGAACAAGCCCAGCGACAGCAGCGTGATGGGCAGCGTCAGCACCACGGCGATCGGCCGGACGACCGCATTGACGATGCCGAGCAGCAGCGCGGCCGCGAGCAGCGAGCCGGCGCTCGCGAAGTACAGGCCGGGCAGAATCTGAGTGGCGAGCCACAGCCCGAGGGCGACTATCGCCACGCGCAGCACGAATCCGGTCATGGTCTATGCTCCAATCTTCCGCTACTGTCTGTAGCGCCTGTAGGTCGGGCTTTAGCCCGACACCCTTATAACAACATCGGGTCCATCAGCGGGTAATCAATATGCACTACGTTGCAATCGTCACAGTGGTCGCGTTGCTCCAGTTCTTCTGGTTCGGCTGGCAGGTCGGCGTGGCCCGCGGCAAGTACGGCATCGCCGCGCCGGCAACCAGCGGTAACGAGATGTTCGAGCGCGTGTTCCGCGTGCACATGAACACGCTGGAACAGCTGGTCGTGTTCCTGCCGGCGCTGTGGATTTTCGCCAGCTTCGTCAGCTCGCTGTGGGCGGCGATTCTCGGCGCGATCTTCATCGTCGGCCGCGCCATCTATGCGGTGACCTACGTGAAGGATCCGAAGAAGCGCTCGGCGGGCTTCGCCCTGACGGCGCTGCCGGAACTGGTGCTGTTGATCGGCATCCTGGTCTGGGCGGTGATGGCGCTGGTGAAAACGCCGGCCGCGGGCTAGGCGGCGGGCGGGCGGCGCAGTTCGCGATCCTGCTGCATGCGCTGGTCGGCGAGGATCATCAGCTCCTTCGGGTAGAGATGATCGTCGGGGAAGTTGGCCGTGCCGACGTTGACGTTGGCGCGGATCAGCCGATTCGCTACCGATACCGTGCCGGCATAGACGTTGTTCCGGATGCGCTGGGCGATCGCCGCGCCCGTTTGCGCATCCGCCTCCACGAGCAACACGATGAACTCGTCGCCGCCGAGGCGGGCCGCGACGTCGGAGCCGCGAATCGAGCGCGTGATCGCGCTCGCGACGGTGCCGAGGACCTGGCTGCCGGCATCGTGACCGAGCATCTCGTTCACCTGCGCGAGGTTGTCGACATCGATCACGGCCACCGTGTACGGCCTGTTGAATCGCTCCGCCTTGCGGTGCTCCTGCTGCAAGACTTCCTCGAACGCGCGCAGGTTCAGCAGGCCGGTGAGCGCGTCAGTCGATGAGAGATCACTGATGCGCTGGACAGCACTCTGCATCCGCGCGATCAACGCTGCGACGAGCAACGCAACTGCAGTCGGCGGCGCGAAAGTGTTGAACAGCAGCGTGAGAAATTCCGGATCGCCGATGTACGTGTTCGGAGTCAGCGAACCCAGCAGCAACCCGAGCGCAGCAACGACAGCGGCGAGCATCACGACGAGCCACCAGCTGCCGAACGCGACCGCGATGCCGGCAAGCGGGACTGCATAAAGAGAAAGCAGGGAACTGCGTACCGCGCCCGTTGCTGCGCAGAGCGCCGTGACCGAGATCGCCAGCGTGATGACATCGATCCAGTGCTGGCGCGCAAGCGGACGCTGCATCGCCGGGATCGAACGCGTGACCAGCATGCTGAGTGTGAGCAGCGCGAGCGCCCCCACCGCCAACAACGGTTGATGCACGGCGTACGGAGCGAAAGCGAACTGCGCTGCACCCGCAGTCAGGATCAGCAGGTGCAGCCATAGCAGGACTGCCGCCGCGAAACCTCGATTGTCGCTAGCCGGCTGTTCGGCTCGCATGCGGGGCTATTGAGCGCTGCTCTGACGGATCGTGCCCGAATCCTCGAGCAGACCCAGTGCTACGTGCAGCGCGCGATCGTCGCCGTCTTTTTCGTCTTCGACCGCCACGTCGGGCTTGATGCCGCGCTTGTGGATCGAAGCGCCGGAAGGCGTGAAGTAGCGTGAAGTGGTGAGCTTGATGGCGTGACCGTCGGACAGCGGCATGACGGTCTGCACTGAGCCCTTGCCGTAAGTCTGGCTGCCGACCAGCCGCGCGCGATGATGATCCTGCAACGCGCCCGCGACGATTTCGGAAGCGGAGGCCGAGCCGCCGTTGACGAGCACGATCAGCGGCGCGCCGTCCAGGTCGTCGCCGGGCTGCGCGTCCATCGAGAATTGCGCATCGGGCGCGCGGCCGTTCGCGGTGACGATCAAGCCGCCGTCGAGAAACACATCCGAGACGCCGACCGCGGCTTCGAGCACGCCGCCGGGATTGTTGCGCAGATCGAGCACCAGGCCGCGCAACTTGCCGCTGCTCTGCTTCTTCAGCTTGGCGATCGCGGCTTCGAGATCGGGCGTGGTGGTTTCGCTGAAGTGCGTGATCTTCACGTAACCGATGCCGGGCTCGAGCAAGCGCTGCGAAACGCTGTGAACCTGCACGCTCGCGCGCGCCAGGGTGAACTGCAACGGCTTCGGATCGGGACCGCGCGCGATCGTGATCTTCACCGGCGTGCCGATGCGGCCGCGCATGCGATCGATCGTGTCGTTGAGGTTGTCGATGTCGACCGGCACGTCGTCGACGGCCAGGATGCGATCGCCCTTGAGCACGCCGGCGCGATACGCGGGCGTGTCCTCGATCGGATTGATGACTTTGACGACGCCGTTCTCGAGCTCGACCTCGATGCCGACGCCGGAATATTCGCCCGTGGTGCTGATGCGGATCTCGTCGAATTGCTCGGGATCGAGATACGCCGAATGCGGATCGAGATCGGCGATCAAGCCGCGGATCGCTGCTTCCATCAGCTCCTGGTCCGAAATGCGATCGACGTATTCACGGCGCACGTGTTCCAGCACTTCGGCGAGCAGACGCGCGTCCTGCCACGGCACCGGCCCGGTCGCGTTGTCCGCGTTCGTCACGCTCTGCGTCTTCGGCTCCGGCTCGATTTCGCGCTCGGCCTTGACCGTACGGCCGACCGACAAGCCGAAACCGGCGACGATGCCGACCGTCAGAACGAGCGCAAAGCGGACGTGGGTGCCCAGGCGGGACATGGGTGCGGGGTTCGGGTCGTTGGAGGGGGGCGCAGGAAGCATAGTACGTCGAAGCGGGGCGGCCAATGCGGCGGAAGATTAAAGGCCGATGCGCGACGGTCGCGACGAGCCGCCGCGCGGCGCCGGACCGGAGCGCAACAGCTCCTGTAGGACGATCTCCAGCGGCCGCGGCCGGCCGATCGCGAATCCCTGCCCGTAAGTCACGCCCAGCTGGCCGACCGCGGCAAGGATCGATTCGCTCTCGACGCATTCGGCGGTCGTTTCCAGCTTCATCGCCTGTGACAACTGCACGATCGCAGTGACCGCCGCGCGCGCGCGCGAATTGCCGGCGAGGTCGCGCACCAGTCCGCCGTCGATCTTCAGATGCGACACCGGCAGTGCCTTGAGATACGTCAGCGACGACAGCCCGCGACCGAAATCGTCGAGCGCGATCGCATGGCCCAGGTCCTGCAATCGCCGGATGAGCGTCTCGGCACGCACGATGTTGGCGACCGCGGCGGTCTCGGTGATCTCGAATGACAGCAAGCACGCAGGCAGCTCGTACTCGCGCAGCTTCTGCTCCAGGTAACTCGGGAACTGCTCGTCGCCGAGCGACTGGCCGGAAATGTTGATCGCGAAGTGCGCATCGATGCTTGCCAGCTTCGGTGCAGCCGACGACAGAATTTCCAGCGCGTACTGCACGACCCAGCGGTCGATGTCGGTTGCCAGCTGATAGCGCTCCGCGGCCGTGAGGAATTTGTCCGGCGTTACGACTTCACCCGACGCGTCGATCATGCGCAGCAGCAGCTCGAAACGGCGCGCGCCGCCGGCATGCGCCATCTCGACGATGGGTTGCGCATCCATGCGGAAACGATCGTTGACGATCGCCTCGCGCAGGTCGCCGATGATCGCGACGTCTTCGTAACGCCGCACGATGCTGCGATCGGCATCCTGATACAGCTCGACACGGCCGCGGCCGCGATCCTTCGCAGCTTTGCAGGCCGCCTCGGCATGCGCGAGCGCATGCGACAACGGAAACTTCGTGCTCTGCACGGCCGCGACACCGAAGCTCGCGGACACGCTGATCGACGTGCCTTCATGATCGAAGGTGAGGTCGCTGATCGAATCACAGAGACTGCCGAGGAACGTGCGCGCCGCGTCGAGGCCTTCGTTGGGGAAGAACAGCGCAAAGCGATCGCCCGAGATGCGCGCAGCGAAGACATCGGGCGGCAACTGCATGCGGATCGTCTCGGCGATGCGCACGATGACTGCGTCGCCGATGTGCATGCCGTGGTTCTCGTTGATCACGTGCAAGCGATCGACGTCAGCGTAAGCGATGCAATGCTCGCCCGAGTTGCCTTCGAGCACTGCGAGCGCGCGCTGCTCGAGCGCGGGTCGCGTCAGCAATCCCGTGCTCGGGTCGTACGCGTTCTGCAGCACGTACGCGATGTGGCGAGTCATCATCTCGATCACGCGCACCTGGCGCGTGTCGAAGTCGGTACCCGTGAGCCGCTTCAGCAGCATCAACAGACCGACGACGTGCTGTCCGCCCTGGCGGATCGGGCACGCGAGAATCTTGTAAGGCAGGCTGCCCATCGGACTGGAGGTGGGCACTTTGTTCAACATCAGCGTGCGGCGCTGAACCTGCACCCACGCGAACAGATTGCGCTGAGTCTTGTCGAGCGTCTCGCGCTCGGTGGCGCTCAACGCGCCGTCGGCGTGCAGGATCTCGATCGCCTTGTCCGGAATGAACAGCGCTCCGGCCGAGCACTGCAGATGAGTGACGCAACTGCGCACGAGCTGTTCGAGATCGTCGCTGCTGCTGTCTTCCGGAACGCTCGCGTCGAGCAACAGCTCGAGATCGGAATCGGTCGCGGGCGCAGGTGCGGGCGCTGCCGCGGCTTCCTTCGCACGCACCTCCCCAGCGTTGAATTGGTTGTACTGGCTGATCATCTCGCGACTCAGCACCTGCAGTGCCGGTCGCAACAGTCCCTGCACCAGCGTGAACGGGCGCGAGCCGCCGGAGCCGTCCTGGCAGGAGACGCCGAGCGCGCCGAGCAAGGTCGTGTCGTCACGCAGGATGAATATGTAGGCGGTATCGCCGCTCCAGGAGCGCGCGAAACCATCGCGTTCCTCGGGATCAGTCGTGTCGCTCTTGGCCGCGTTGATCGCTTCTTCGATGAGATTCGACAGGTCCGGACCATCGCAGCCGTCCGACATCCACAGCGGCACACTGTTGCGATCGTAGATGGCCGTGCAGCTGGCGCGCGGCATCAGCATCTTGACCAGCTGGCCATAGGGATCGAGCGACGTCGACAGGGCTTGCGCCTCTATCGTGTCTTCGTCGTCGAGAATGGTGCCAGCGGCCAAGTTGTCCCTTCCAGGTGCGGTTTTTGCGCCTTGGCCACAGTTTGAGCCCGCGCGCCAGGTGGGGGGGTGACGAGGGTCACGAAGTTACGGCTTCCCCAGCCACTCCTGGGGGTCGACCGTCTGCTTGCCCTTGCGGATCTCCAGGTACAGCCCCGGCCGACCCAGCCCGGCGGCTTCGCCTACAGCCGCCAGCACGTCGCCCGGAGCGACCCGATCGCCGACCCGACGATAGACCTGCTCGTTGTGCCCGTACAGGCTCATGTAGCCGCCGCCGTGGTCGAGCACGACCAGCAGCCCGAGCCCCGGCAGCCAGTCGGCATAGACGACCCGACCGTAGAACGGCGCGCGGACCTGCGTACCGCGATCGGCGGCGATCACCAGCCCCTGCCACTTGAGCGGTCCGCCGGCGCGCAGCTGCCCGTATTTCGCCAGCAGGGCGCCTTTGACGGGCCACGGCAGCTTGCCCTTCACGCGCTGGAACGGCTGCTCGGCCAGCTCCGGAAATTCCTCGATCGCGCGGCGCAGCTGCTCGACCAGCTTCTCCAGTGCCTGCGCGTCCGACTGGAGTTTGCCGAGCTGATCGTTACGCGTGCGCAGCTTCGCCTGGACCTCCGCCAGCGTCTGGGCGCGCCGTTCGCGCGCGCCGGCGAGAGCTTTCACATCCTTCGCGTTCTCGTCTTCGATCTCGCGCAGTCGCGCCGTTTCGGTGGCAATGCGTTCGCCCAGCAATTCCAGGTGCGCGAGGTGCTCGGTGATCGACGTGATGCGTTCGGCGCGGGCACGGCCGAAGTAGCCGTAGTAAGCCATCATCCGGCCGACCGCCGCGGGGTCGCGCTGATTCAGCAGCAATTTCAGCTGCTCCTGGCGGCCGTTCATGTAGGCGACCTTCAGCTCCGACGCGAGCTCGTCGCGCTCGTCGGCCACCTCACGCTGGATCTGAGCCTGCTCGGTCTTGAGCCCGGCGAGCTTCTGCTCGGAGTCGATGCGGCGCGAGCGCACGTCCGCCAGCCGTTCGCGCGCGGACTGGATCTGCAGGTCAGCCTGCTTCAGCTGGCCGGTCAGAGCGTCGCGACGCTCGGCGTCCGCGTGGATTTCCTTGCGGATCGCCTCGATGCGGGTCCGCACCTGCCGGAGCTCCGCTTCCTTGCTGTCGATGCCGGCGGCTGAGGGTTGAAAACCTACCGGGCATAGCAACAGTACATAAGCCGCGGCGGCGACCAATGAGCGTGCGGAACGTGCTCTGCTCACGCGCTATACTTCGCGGCCTTTTGGGCCGCCATCCGTGCAATGAATCGCTTCTTCGAATACGTCGTCCATCATCCGTTCCTGGTCGCAGCTGCGGCGATTCTCGCCGTTCTGGCGATCGTGATCGAGCTTCGTCAACGCGCTCGAGGCAGCAGTGCCGTGGCTCCCGCCGACGCGGTCCGTCTCGCCAACTCGGGCGCGCTGCTGCTCGACGTGCGCAACAGCGAGGAATACGAAGCCGGGCACATCATCGAAGCGCGGCATCTGCCGGCCGCCGAGCTGGCGGCAAAAGCTGAAACACTGAAGAAGTACAAGGAAAAGCCGGTCGTCGTCTATTGCGAGAGCGGTATGGCTTCGGGCACCGCGGCGCGTGCGTTGCGCGCCGGCGGATTCAACAAGGTCGTGACGCTGCGTGGTGGATTGCAGAGCTGGCGCCAGGAGAACCTGCCGCTGGTGAAGGGCGCGGCCCGCAAGGACGGCAAGCACGCATGAGTCAGGTCGAGGTGGTCATGTACTCGACCAACTGGTGCGGCTATTGCCAACGGGCCCGCAACTTGTTCGAGCGCAAAGGCGTCGCAGTCCACGAGATCAAGCTCGACGACGAGCCGGACCAGCGTCCGGTGATGCTGCTACGGACCGGCGGTCAGCGCACCGTGCCGCAAATCTTTGTCGGCGAGCTGCACGTCGGGGGTTATGATGAGCTGGCTGCGCTCGACCGTTCCGGTGAACTGAACAAACTGCTCGGGCTGGCTCCCTGAACTGACCCGACACGACTACAGAGAAGAGGATTTGCATCATGGCTGACGAAGCCCCAGTACCGAACGACCAGAACGTCGACCCGAATGCTCCGCAGTTCGCGCCGCAGGCCGTTTACCTGAAGGACGTGTCGTTCGAGGCGCCGGCGGGCCCGCGCATCGCGCCGAATGCGGCGAACCCGACCATCAATCTCAATCTCAACAGCTCGGTCAGCGACATGGGCGGCGACATGAAAGAAGTCGTGCTCACCGTGCGTGTCGAGGCGAAGGCCGGCGACAAGACCGTGTGGTTGTGCGAGCTGCAGCAGGCCGGTGCGTTCGGCATTCGTAATGTGTCCGCAGAGGACATGCAGCGCTTGCTCGGCATTTTCTGCCCGAACTATCTGCTGCCGTACGCGCGCGAGGTCATTGCGAATCTGCTCACCAAGGGCGGCTTCCCGCCGTTCCTGCTGCCGCCGGTCAACTTCGAAGCGCTGTTCAACCAGGCTGCGACGCGCCAGGGTCAGCCGCAATCGCCCGCGGCGGCGGTGAACTGAGAGACGCAGATGTCCGCCGCGCCCGCGAGCTCGACGTTTGTCGTGCTGGGCGCGGGCTCCTGGGGCACCGCTCTCGCAATCCAGCTCGCGCGTTTATCGCGCCCCACGGTGTTGTGGGGTCGCGATCCCGCGCACGTCGCTGCCCTCGCCCGCCAGCGCTGCAACGAGCGCTACCTGCCGCAGGCTGAGTTTCCCGACTCTTTGCTCATCGAGGCCGATCTCGCTGCAGCCGTGCGCTCCGCGCCGGATGTGCTCATCGCGGTTCCGAGTCACGCATTGCGTTTGCTGCTGCAGGAAATCGCGCCGCATCTCGGCGCCAATGCACGCATCAGCTGGGCGACCAAAGGCTTCGAGCTTGCGACCGGACTCTTACCGCACGAAGTCGTGCGCCAGGTGCTCGGTGAAGGCGTGCCTACTGCAGTCGTGTCGGGTCCGACGTTCGCCAAGGAGGTCGGCGCAGGGCTGCCCACTGCGATGACTGTCGCGGCTAACGATGCGACCTTCGCGAACGATCTCGCCCAGCGGCTCTCGGGCATGAACTTCCGCGCGTACACGTCCACGGACATGGTCGGCGTGGAGACCGGCGGCGCGATCAAGAACGTGCTGGCCATCGGCGCGGGAATTTCCGACGGGCTCGGCTACGGCGCCAACACCCGCATCGCGCTCATCACGCGCGGACTGGTCGAGATGACGCGCCTCGGCGTCGCGCTCGGCGCACGCAAGGACACGTTCATGGGTCTCGCGGGCCTTGGCGATCTGGTGCTGACGTGCACGGACAATCAATCGCGCAATCGTCGCATGGGCTTGGCGCTTGCGTCGGGCCAGAGCGCGGCGGCCGCGCAGAAAGCGATCGGTCAGGTTGTCGAAGGTGTGCAAGCGGCGCGCGCAGTGCGCGACGTTGCAGCTCGATTGTCAGTGGAGATGCCGATCTGCGAGCAGGTGTATCGCGTCGTCCACGAGGGCGCGACGCCGAAAGATGCCGTGAAGGAATTGTTCAGCCGGGCGCTGAAGCCCGAGTGACTCACGCGAAGCCGCGCTGTCGCCACGCTTCGTAGACAACCACCGCCGCCGCGTTCGACAGATTCAGACTGCGATTGCCGGGCCGCATCGGAATCCGCAGACGTCGCTCCGGCGGACATTCTTCCAGCACTTCCTGCGGCAGCCCGCGTGTCTCGGGCCCGAAGACGAATACATCGCCTTCTGCGAACTGCACGCTGTCGTAGCGCGTGATGCCGCGGGTGGAAATTGCGAACCAGCGCGGTTTGCCCAGCCCCGTCATGCATTCTTCGAGGCTCTGCCAAACCTGCACGTTCGCGAGCTCCGCGTAGTCCATGCCGGCGCGACGCACGGCTTTCTCGTCGATATCGAAGCCGAGCGGCGCGATCAGATGCAGCCGCGCGCCGCTGTTGGCGCACATGCGGATCACGTTGCCGGTGTTCGGCGGGATTTCGGGCTGGTAGGGGATGACGTGGAACATCGGGCGGAAGGGTAGACTATCGATCCATGCTTCCCGCGAGCCTATCGATCGATTTCTGCGGCCTCAAGCTCGACTCGCCCATCGTGCTGTTGTCGGGCTGCGTCGGCTTCGGCGAGGAGTACACGCGCGTCGAGGGCTTCACGAACCGCGACGCCGGCGCCATCGTGCTCAAGGGCACGACACGCGAACCGCGCCTCGGCAACCCGCCGCATCGCGTGTACGAGACGCCGATGGGCATGCTCAACGCGATCGGCCTGCAGAATCCCGGCGTCGAGCACGTCGTGACTTCGATCCTGCCGTCGCTGGATTTCACGGAGACGCGCTTCATCGCGAACGTCTGCGGCTCGACGATCGAGGACTACATCGAAGTCACCCGCCGCTTCGACGACTCGCCGATCGACGCGATCGAGGTGAACATCTCCTGCCCGAACATCAAGGAAGGCGGCGTGCAGTTCGGCAACTACCCGCAGATGTCGGGTCGCGTGACGGCCGCGTGTCGCGCGGCGACGAACAAGCCGCTGATCGTGAAGCTGTCGCCGAACCAGACGGACATTCGCGATAACGCGCGTCATTGCATCGAAGCCGGTGCCGATGCATTGGCTGTGATCAACACCGTGACCGGCATGGCGATCGACGTGCACACGCGGCGTCCGGTCATCGGCAACATCCAGGGTGGCCTGTCGGGACCGGCGATCAAGCCGATCGCACTGCTCAAGGTGCACCAGGTGTACGAAGTCGCGCGGCGGCACAACGTGCCGATCATCGGTCAGGGCGGCATTACCTCGGCGAACGACGCGCTGGAGTTTCTGATTGCCGGCGCGACGACCGTCGGCGTCGGCACGGCGCTGTTCTACGATCCGCTGGTGTGCAAGAAGATCAACGACGGGATCGCTGCATACCTGACGAAGCACAAGATGCAATCGGTGCGCGAGCTGATCGGCACTTCGTCGGCGCATCCACCGCTGAACGACACTGTGGGTCAGGCTTCAGCCTGACACTACTCGTCATCCATCGTCAGTTCTTTCAGTTTGCGCGTGAGCGTGTTGCGGCCCCAGCCCAGCAACCGCGCCGCTTCCTGACGGCCGCCTTGCGCCTGGCGTAACGCCGCGCGAATCAACGTCCGCTCGAACTGCGGCAACGCATCGTCGAGCAGCGGCGTTTCGCCAGCGGCGAGTCGCTTCTCCGCCCACTGCGTCAGCTGACGTGTCCATTCGTCCTGCAACGTCTTGGCGCCGGGCACGCCGCCGAGATCGGCAGGAATGTCTTCGACCTTGATCTCGCGACCGGGCGCAGTCGCGGTCAAGCGTCGGCATGCGTTCACGAGCTGGCGCACGTTGCCCGGCCATTCGAAGTTCGACAGCGCGCTCGCCGCCTCGGGCGTGAGCGTCTTTGGCTCGGCACTAAGCTCCGTTGCGGCGGCGCTCAGGTAGTGCACGAACAACTCAGGAATGTCTTCGCGCCGCTGACGCAGCGGCGGCACTTCGATGCGAATCACGTTGAGGCGATGGAGCAGATCTTCGCGGAACAGGCCTTGTCGCACTCGCTCTTCGAGATCCTGATGCGTCGCTGCGATGACGCGCACGTCGACGCGCACCGGAATCTGTCCGCCGACGCGATAGAACTCACCTTCCGCCAGCACGCGCAGCAGCCGCGTCTGCAGCTGCGGCGACATGTCGCCGATCTCGTCGAGAAACAGCGTGCCGCCATCCGCTTGCTCGAAGCGGCCGCGACGTTGCGCATCCGCGCCGGTGAACGAGCCCTTCTCGTGTCCGAACAGCTCCGACTCGAGCAGATCCGCGGTGAACGCCGACGTGTTGAGCGCGATGAACGCTTTCGCTGCGCGCGGACTGTGCCGATGCAAGGCGCGTGCGACCAGCTCCTTGCCGGTGCCCGATTCGCCGGTGATCAGCACCGTCATGCTCGAGCGCGACAAGCGGCCGATCGCGCGGAAGACTTCCTGCATCGCCGGCGCCTGACCGAGCATCTCGGGAATGCGGCGCGCTTCGGCTGCAGGCTCTGGCGCCGGCGCGCGCTGTTGAGCCGCGCGGCGCACGAGATCCACTGCCTGATCGATATCGAACGGCTTCGGCAGATACTCGAACGCGCCGCCCTGATACGCAGCCACTGCGCTGTCGAGATCCGAGTGCGCTGTCATCACGATGACGGGCAGCTCCGGCTGACTCGCGCGAATCTGCGTGAGCAGCTCCAGGCCGCTGCGTCCAGGCATGCGAATGTCGGTGATCAGCACGTCGGGCCGATCGCGGCGTAGCGCCGCCAGCGCGCTGTCCGCTTGATCGAACGCAGTCGGCGACATGCCGCCCTGGCGCAGCGCGCGCTCGAGCACCCAGCGGATCGAGGCATCGTCGTCGACGAGCCAGACGTTAAGAGGCTTCAGTGAGATGGACATGGAAGGGCAACAGGATCGTGAATTGGGTCAGTCCGGGACGGCTATCGAATTCGATCAGGCCGTCGTGACGGCTGACCAGGTCCTGCGCGACCGCGAGACCGAGCCCGGTGCCATCGGCACGGCCGGTCACGAGCGGATAGAACAAGGTGTCGCGCAGATGGTCGGGCACGCCCGGACCGTTGTCTTCGAATTGCACGCTGGCGACGAGCCGATGCCGGCGCGCGCCGATGTTGACGTTGGTGAGCGCACGCGTGCGCAGCACGACGCGGCCTTTGCCGCTGGTGTTCTGCGCGATCGCCTGCAGCGCGTTGCGACCGAGGTTCAGCATCGCCTGGATGATCAGATTGCGATCGATCGCCAGCGGCGGCAGGCTCGGATCGTAGTCGCGATCGACGATGACGCCCGGCGGCGCATCGGCCGCGAGCAGATGGCGCACGTGCTGCGTGAGCTCGTGAATGTTGGTGAGCTCGCGGCGCGGCGCATGGCCGGGTCCGAGCATCGCGTCGACCAGTCCGGCGAGTCGATCCGCTTCGCTGATGATCACCGACGTGTATTCGCGCATGTGCTCTTCGGGCAGCTCGCGCGCCAGCAGCTGCGCGGCGCCGCGCAAACCGCCGAGCGGATTTTTGATCTCGTGCGCGAGTTGCCGGATCATCAGCCGCCTGCCGTCGATCTGCGTCAGCAACGCGGTCTCGCGCGAAATGCGTTGATGCTGAGTCGTGTCGCTGATCTCGATCAGCGCGGCCGGCGCTGCCGAATCCTCGTACGGCGCGACGACACAATCGACGATCAGCTCACCCTCGCCATTCACCGGCCGCAGCGCCAGCTCGCGACGCAGGAACGGACGTGACGTCTCCAGCGCGCGCGCGACGATTGCATCGAGCTCGGTGGCAGCAGCGAACAACTCTTCCAGCGGCCGCCCGCGGGCCTGATTGCGGCTGATGCCGAACAGCGTTTCGGCAGCGACGTTGAGATAGAGAATCGCGCGCGCACGATCGACGATCAGCACGCTCGTGCTGAGACTGTCGAGGATGCGTCCGGGATCGGCCATGGCGCTCGCAGCGGCGAAAGACGAAGGCAGCGCGGCCATCGCTAGCCGCACCTCCGCTCTTGTGGGTCAGGCCGCAGCCTGACGAAGCTCAGGGCTTGCCGGGTTTCGGCGTGGGTTTCTTGACGACCGGCATGTTGGTCGCCGGATCGATGACAGCATGCGAGGGGCCATTCAAAGCGTTGTAGCTCGGCTGCTGCGTCGGCATCTTGTTCATGGCGCCATGCGGCGTCGGCTTCGGCGGCGCAGGACGCACTCCCGGACCGGTCGGCGGGTTCGCGATCGACTCCTGACGCACGTGGAACACGACCGGCTTGGTTTCCTGAATGGTCTTGCCGTTGCGATCGGCAATCGCTGCGGTGACCTGGTGCGAGCCTCGCGGTACGTCGCTCAGCGAGTAGCTCAGCGCATTGGGCGGAAAGCCCGTGACCCGTTTGCCGTCGAGATACAGGCTCAACTGATGCTGCGGCTGCACGCCCGGATCGACGCGGACTTCGACGTTGATCTGGCCACCGGTATTGCTGAACGTCTGGTCCGGCTCCGGCCGCCAGACCTCGAAATTGCGATAGTTGGTGACGGCGGGCTGTTGCGGAGTGTCGCTGTCCGGGATGCTCGAGGCCGACCCCGAAGTATCGACCACATTGCCCGTGCGCACTTCGATCTTGGTGGCACCGGCCACCGGCTGGTCCGAGTAGTGCGTGACGCCCTTCTCGTCGACCCATTTCCAAACGTCGGTGGCTGCTGCGGTGCTGGACAGCAGCGGAGCCGCGAGCGCGAGCAGTAGCAGAAGCGCCGTACGCATGGGGCTGGAGCATAGCCGCTTCGCCTATAGGTAACAAAACACTCCCCGACAAAGACGGTGACGGATGTGAACTCCGTCACCGCAGGCCTACCAGCGCGCGGAGGCGGACCGGGCCGGAGGACCCGGTACGCCCGTGAATCACACGCTGTAGTACAACTCGAACTCCAGCGGGTGCGTGGACATGCGCACCTTGGTCACTTCCTGCATCTTCAGCGCGATGTACGCGTCGATGACGTCGTCGGTGAACACGCCGCCGGCCTTGAGGAAGCCGCGATCGGCATCCAGCGACTGCAGCGCCTGCTCCAGCGAGTAG
>DATJIP010000024.1:0-14838 GCA_035493235.1 Steroidobacteraceae bacterium | reverse complement strand
GCTCGTGTCGACCGGCCGCCAGCAAGGCGTGCGTAGCGACCATTCCATCGCCAGCGAAGAACCAATCGTACTGAGGACGCCGAGCCTTCCGCGATGGACCATAGCCCGCGACCTGACCGCAACCGAGATCGAGGTTGCAGACCCACGCTTGCTCCAGGGCGATCTGCGACCACTGCAGCGCGCGATTGACGTCGGGGTCGGAAGTCTCGATCTGCAGCCCGCGATTCAAGACATCGTCGTAGTGTTCCGCCGCTGTCTTCTCCAGCGCTTCACGACTACGCAACAACTCCTTGGCCACCACGGCCGGGTCTTCACCGCGGAGACCGACAGCGATGACGACCTGCGCAGCATGCCCACTACCGGCGCGGATCGTGAACGCGACGCCAGGCGAACTGTTCGCGCGCCTCGTGGCATTGGGCGTCTCGTCGTGCGCAATGATGTCCGGTGACGACACGAGCGCCGTGTAGCGATGCAGAGGTTCGGACAGCAGATAGCCGGAAGCCGCCGCATTCCACGCCGCTTCCTGACCGCCCATGCCACCCGGCCACATGAGATTGAGGACGGGATTGAAGCGAACGATGATGTCGAGGGGAGCAGCACCATCGACTTCGTAGCTCACGATCGCGCCAGGCGCGTCGAGCGGCACGAACAACTTTTCGCGCACGGCGAAGTCAGGTCCGACGTAGACGCGAGTCACCGCTTCGGGCGTGTATTCGATGCGCCGGAGGACGGCGCCACCATCGATCTCGGTCGTGCCGTCCTGCTTGCGAAATGCCACCCCGAATGAATCGACCACTTGCAGCGGGTAGGCCCAGATCTCCAGTCCGTGCTCCGAATACCCGAAGATCGCGGAGCGACGTCCGTGGACTGCAACGAATCGTGCAGGCTGCGCGGAATCGGTACTCCAGGTCAGCTGGTCGGCTCCGAGCAGAGAGCCGGCAAAGAGCAGCGCGATGCATGCAACGCAAAGCTGTCTCATCGCTACTTCGTTGCTGGTTTGGCGTCCAGGAAGTCATTGATCATCGGAGCGATGACGTCGATCTTCTGCATCAACGTCACGTGCGTCGTATCGGGCAGGATCGCCAGGCGCGACGCGCTGCGCGGACGCATGTCGCCCATGATGTCGCCGCCCTTCAGCCGGTACATCTCGGAGATGTGCTCCAGCCTCACGCCATCCGCATCGCCGTGGATGAAGAATATCGGCGCGGGTGTCGTCTTGAGTTTTTCGGCGCCGAAATCGTAAGGCTTCAAATCCATCGAAATCGCGCGCTTGACGAAATTGGGAAATTCGTCCGGCGTCGGGCTGAGCCGCTTGTACTCGGCTTCGATAGGTGAACCCTTGAACGCGTCCGCCGTGAAATGCGGATACGCGTCGAGCGCCTCCTGCACCCAGCCGTTGTGACGGAACACACCCGAGATGCTGACCACCTTCCGCACCTGGTCCGGATGACGAATGGCCATATTCAAAGCGACGCTTGCGCCCATGCTGTAGCCAATGATGTCGGCCTTCGCGACCTTGAGGTAGTCGAGCATCCCCGACACGTCGTCTGCGAGGTTGTCGTAACTGAAATCGCGAGCGATGTCCGCGGTGCGGCCGTGTCCCTGCATCTCGACGGCGATGACCTGCCTGGTTTTCGAAAGCGCGGCGATCATCTCTTGCCAGTTGCTCGGAATGGTCATGAACGAACCGTGCAACAGGACGACAGGCTGACCTTTGCCGTGAACCTCGTAGTACATCTTGAGGCCGTTCACCGGCGCGTAGCCCGTCACCGGCTGTTGTGCCGACGCGGTAGCCGCGAACAAGACCATCGAGAACAAGGCCGCGGCCTGGGTCGTGGCGAGTCGAATTTGCATAGCATGCTTCTCCAGTAGCCGATCATGCTCATCACGGGCTCATCGCGCGCCGCTCGCTCTTCGAGTGTGAAGTGCGCCAGCGCGGGGGAATTGCGCATAAGCATAATCCGACCAACTTCGCGATGGAGAAAGCAATGAAGCCGGTGCGCTATTGGATCGTTCTGCTCGCTGGGATCTTGCTCAGCCCAAGCGGCATCGCGCTCGCTGAACCTCAGACCGTCAGCGCCGAACCAGGAACCGGTCTGGCGTTCGGCGCCTTCGACATCACTCAGTCGGACCTCGCGGTGACGCACGCGGTTCTCATGCGCATCAAGCCGGCGCGCATGTACATGGGTTCGTCCGGTGAGAAGGGCACAGTCACTTACACCAACGGCGAATTCTTCTCGGCCAACCTCGCGCCCGGAACGTACAGCGTGATCGGGTTCTTTTCCGGCAACAAGTTCTTCGGACTCGAGCGAAGCCTGCGCGAAAACACTTTCGAAGTGCAGCCCGGCCGCGTCACCTACGCCGGCAGCTACAAACTCGAAGTGACCAAGGGCGGTCTGTTCAGAAATGACAAGGGGACCTTCGCACGCATCGACACACCGCAGGCCGAGCGACAGCTGCTGGAGTGGCTCGCCAAGGAGCTTGCCAGCAGCGGCTGGGCTTCCAATGTGAATTCGCGATTGGCCGAGGGGAAAAACTGACGGAACTCGTGCGATACCATCGTCTACTGGCTGAAGTCGTCGCAGTTACGCAATCGTCATCACCCTGCAGTGATCGCGGGTGCAAGGTGTCGACCCCTCTCACTCCGCTCGTTGATTCCAATTTGAATCTCGATGAAACCGAAGCGCTCGTGATGGCTCTCTCGCAAAAGCCCATTTCAGGCCGCTGCTTCGAAGAGAAGTCCGGACCGCCGGCCTGGAAGGTGAAGCCGAGCTGGTTCCAGATCTCCGCGAACGACCGCATGATCCCACCGGACACCGAGCGCTTCTTCGCCGAGCGCATGAAGGCGAAGAAGACGATCACCCTCCAAGCGAGCCACGCGTCATTGGCCTCGCAAGGCAAGGAGATCGTTGGACTGATCGAGCTCGCGGTCGCGTCTGTCATGTGACGACTCCCTCTGTCCTTGCAGCAGGATTCGAAACGCCAGCGCGTGCGTGATCAGCATCAAAGGCACGAGAACAGTCGGAATGAAGTAGGCGGCGCCCAACTGGCCCGGCATGAGGCCAGCGGTGCCGCCGTGGTAGAACGCGCTCAATAGATCGAACGAGCCCCACAGGTTGAAGATCCACGCGATCGCGATCCCAACCCTGCTCTGCAACGTCGCCAGTGCTATCAGCGCGAGAGTCGCAGCAGCGATGTCTCCATAAGCGGCGGGGTTTGCAAAGGCCGGCGGCAGATCCGGCGACACGACACCCGTAACCACGAATGCCAGCCCAACGAAGCGGAAGCTGTGCAGGATGAGAATCGGCCGCAGCGCTTCGGCCCGCGGCAGTGCGCGGAGTTTCGGCCAGATGTAACGCGCGGCGACGATCCCCCACGTGACCAAAGCAAACGCGATGCTGACGAAAAAATAGAGTTGTGGAGGCATGGGTCGCTCCTGATCGGATCTGGGAAGCGGTACCGACCGGTACCAGATGCGCGACAGTGTGGTACCCTGCGGTACCAGCGTCAATAGGCAGAATGATGACCAAGCGCGAGCGCATTCTCGATGCCGCCTTCGCAGCGTTCATGAAGAGCGGCTACGCAACCACCAGCACGCTCGAGATCGCAACACGTGCTCGCGTTTCGAAACGCGAGTTGTACGCGGAGGTCGGTAACAAACAGGAAATACTGATCGCATGCATCAGCGAGCGCGCCACGCGGCTGAAGGTGCCCGCTGACCTGCCCGTCCCACACGATCGCGAAACCCTTGCGCAGGTCCTCGCCTCTTTCGGCTCGCAACTCCTGCGCGAAATCACCGATCCCGCCGTCATTACTGTTTTCCGATTGGCGATCGCCGATGCCGTGCGCGCGCCGGAGGTGGCGCAGGCACTCGATTCCATCGGGCGCGAGGCGAGTCGAGCCGCCTTGCGCCAGATCATGACGCAGGCTCAGGACACCGGGCTTCTGAGTGGCCGTCCCGCCGACCTTGCGGAGCGTTTCGGCGGCTTGCTGTGGGGAAATCTGCTGATCAGTCTGCTGCTCGGCGTTGCCGAGCGGCCGAGCTCACGCCAAGTCGCAGTACGTGCTCGCGAAGCGACGGCTGCTTTTCTTCAACTTCATGCGGAGCAATGAGGGCGGGGCCAAAGCCTGCCGGCGTGTCTTGAAAGACAACGCCGGCAGGGGGCGTGGAGGAACTCACTGAATCTGCGTGATCGTCACCGAGTACCCTTCGTGATGTGCGGCGTGTTCGGCAGCGAAGGCGCCGAGCGACAGGCCAACGCTCACGATGACAGCCGACAGGATCATGCAGACTGCGGTCTGGGTTTTGCGGCTGGTGGAGGTAATCATGACGGTCTCCTCTATCTCTCTCTGCGATGTCCGCGTTATTGCGGTGCTTGGCGTTAAGACACGGGAACCTGCTCCGCGGTTACACCGCAAGGGCCGATACCGGCCAACAGCACCTGGCTACCGGCGAAGCTCACTATCGGCCGGCCGGAGCCGTCGCTTTCAGGGGTTTGTGGCGTAGCAAGGATGGCGGCACTATGCGCGGGCCAACCTAAGGAACACATCTGATGTGCGGAATCTTCGCCGCAATGACCCGTCGCGGGCTCGCGCCGGAACGTCGGGACGCGGCTCTCAGGACCTTGCAGCACCGCGGACCCGACGGTTCGGGCAGCTGGACCTCGCGCGACGGGCGCTGGACGCTCGGTCACACGCGCTTGTCCATCATCGGACTGAATAACGGCGAGCAACCGATGACCAGTCCGGATGGGACCGTCCATCTGGTCGTCAACGGCGAGTTCTACGGCTATCGCGAGATTCGCGATCGACTGCGCGCCGGTGGTTACAAGTTCGCCACCGAGAGCGACAGCGAGATCGCCCTTCATCTATATGACGAGCGCGGCATGCAGGCTGCCGCCGAACTGCGCGGCGAGTTCGCGGTGATCATCGCCGATGAACGCCAGCAGGCGATGATCGCGATCCGCGACCGTTTCGGCATCAAGCCGCTCTACTACTCCGTCGTGAATGGCGAAGTGTTCTTCGCCTCCGAGATCAAGGCGCTGCTCGCGATGGGTGTGCCCGCCGTTTGGGATCCGGAAGGCGCAACCGGAGGTATCGGCAGATCTCACGAGAAGACCGAGTTCGCCGGCATCAGCACCGTCCCGCCCGGCTGCTACGCGATCGCGAGGCACGGCAACGTTCGCATCTATCCATATTGGGATTGGGAGATCCCGACCGCCGAACAGATGCGACGCGATACGCGCAGCGAAGCCGAGGTAGTCGCGGACTTCCGCAAGGCGCTGCTCGACTCCGTGCGCCAGCGCTTGGTCGCCGACGTCGAGGTCGCGTCTTATCTCAGCGGCGGCATCGACTCGTGCGCAGTCCTGGGACTCGCGCAGCAAAGCACCGATCGACCGATTCGCGCGTTTACGCTGACGTTCGAGAATCCGTTGTACGACGAAGCGCGCATTGCCGAAGCGCAAGCCAAGCACGTCGGTGCAACGTATCACCCGATCCCGATCACTGGCCGCGAGATTGCCGACGCCTACGCGGACGCTGTGTGGCACGCCGAGACACAGATGTTCAACGGTCACGGCGTCGCGAAGTATCTGCTCAGCCGTGCCGTGCGCGATGCCGGCATCAAAGTAGTCTTCACCGGCGAAGGCGCCGACGAAATGTTGGGCGGCTATCCGTACTACCGCGTCGATGCGCTTAACGCCAATCCCTCGCTGAGCGCTAGCGAGCGCGCCGCGCTGCTGGATCAAATGCTGGGCGCGAATCCTGCAACCCGCGCTTTCATGATGCCGGCACAGGTCGGCAATCCGGAAATGAAAGCGATCGAACGCAGGCTCGGCTGGTTACCCGCCACGCTCAACGCGAGCGCTGCGATGATCGCCGGCATGGCACCAATCCTGCGCGAAGACCTGGTGGCACGGATTCGGGGATATCAGCCGCTGATGTCAGCACTCGATCGCTTGCCGCTCGCCCAGCGCGTGACCGGCCGCGATCGCCTGAATCAAGTGCTCTATCTCAACTCCAAGACCGTGCTGCCGAACTTCATCCTCAACTATCTTGCTGACCGCATGGAGATGGCGCATTCCATCGAGGGACGCGTGCCGTTCCTCGATCATCTCGTTGCCGAAGCTGCCGCGCGAGTTCCCGTGAACATAAAGGTGAAAGGCATTCGCGAGAAGCACGTGCTGCGCGAAGCGACCAGAGATGTGTTGATACCGGAAGTCTACGATCGCCAGAAGCATCCGTTCACCACGCCGCCGACTCGCAACCCGAACGACCCGATGCTGACTTTCTATCGCGACACGTTTGCTTCGCAGGCAGCGCAGGATCAACCGATCTACGACATGACGAAGGTTCGCGCAGCGCTGGATCAGCTGCTCGAATGTCCCGCAGATCAACGCATCGCGTGGGAGGCTGGTCTGCAGCGGGCCGCGAGTGTGGTCATCCTGCAGGACAAGTTCGCAATGGCAGCGGGCTAGCTCAGAGACCGATGCGTGCCAGGATCGCCGGGCCCCAGCTGTAGCGCGTGAAGTAGTAAGTCCCGAGTAGCAGAAACAGCGTCGCGCCGCTGAAAGTCACCGTTGCCACCCACTTCGCGGTGTTGGACAGCGCAGCGCGCGGCGCACGGATCAATGCTTCGACGACGAGCAGATTCGGCACGTAGAAGAAGAACACCATCACCTTGTCGAACGGGCCACTGAAATCTTTCATGTGGCCCGCGCCGTCGGCCAGTAGAAACCAGAAGCCGTATTCCATCCGATAGAGCCACGAGCCGATCGCGAGAGCGAACAAACGCATCGCCCACGCGCGATGGATGTCCAGGCGGCGCGCACGAGCGTGACGATAGGTCTGAATCGCCGCCAGGACCGTCAGCGCGCCGTAGATCCCAAATCCAACGTCCATCGTGGCACCGCCAATCGTGCCCTTCGCAATGATGAACGTGATTCCGCCGACGCCGGCGCAGAACGCTGCGGTGACATACACGCGACCGATCCAGCGATGCGCGGCGGGATAACGAGATCGAATCGCTTGCACGAACTGAATGCAGCCCAGTGCGAGAATGATGCCGCCGGCCGCGAAGTGCAGACCGATTCCTGCTGTCGCAGTCGGCGTATCGCTCTCGTACAGACGCGGCAGGCCTTCATTCCATTGCGCGATGTTCCCGTCGACGAGCGCGGCCGCGTAGAACGCGAGAATGTACAGGCCGAAGAGCCCGGCGCTGATCCAGCAAGTCACCGTCAGTGCACGTGCAGTCCAGTGAAGAGCTCGCGCGCTCGTGCCGAGCGCAGTAGCAGAGGACGTATCGAGTGCAGTGGTGACCATGCGGACGGAAGTATGCCTTAGCACACCGGTTCGATTCATCCCGCGCCGAGCTGCGTGAGACTGCAACCCTGCAAAGGAGGAACGCAACATGGCTATCCTGGGAATTGTCGTCGACCTCAAGACTTTCAATTCGGAAGATGCGGGGACGGACGACGAGATCTATCTCGGCATGTGGGGCGCCGCCGGCGGCCGCGAGTTCCCCTTGTCGTCGCCGAATCACGATGACTTCGAGCGCAACGCCGAAGACTTCTATCTCCTCGGCCACGACCCGGGCTTCGGCTTCTCGATGCATCACCCCTCGCGCTCGGAACCCGGCCAGCCGAACGATCCGGCGCTGCTGCCGATCGACCTCAACAGCATTCAATATGTATACCTGCGCAAGCAGGCGTACGGGCAGGATGAGGACGATGACGCCTGGAAGCTGGATCACGTGAACGTGCTGCTCTATGACGACCCGACGGTGCCGCTGAGCGCATCACGCCTCTTTTCGCTCTATGTGCGCCCGGGCCTGTGGATGGGCAACGAGCACGGTCACCAGGTGTGGCTGACGGAAACCAAGATGCCGGGCGTGCTCAACTTCTTCAAGCGGGTCGATGCGAGGCAGGCCGCAGCGAAGTCGATCATCACGCCTCGGCCGAGATCGACGCCGAGGCGACGGAAGAAGTAGAACTCCCCGGTCGATTCCGCGTATGACATCTGTGCGCGCAGCTCATGCACTGTAAAGATTCTCGACCGTTGTTCTCCCGCGTGGCATCTGCTGAAATCTCTCTCGACCTGACGCGAGTTCTCGTCAGGCGCGTTCCGGAGAGCTGTCGAAATGCAATCGCTCGCTGGTCCTGAGGCCGGCGTCCCCGCTATTGACGACCCCGCGTTCGGCGAAATCCTCCAGGTTCTGCGCGAGCGAACCGGAACGGATTTCGCCTCGTATCGTCTGCCCACTGTCGCGCGCCGAACCGTGAACCGGATGATCTCGGTCGGAGCTGCGACCTACGCCGACTACCTGCAGTTCCTGCGTCAGCGCGAAGGCGAAGCGGCGCGGTTGCTCGAGCACGTCACGATCAAGGTGAGTCGGTTCTATCGACACGCACCGACGTTCGATACGTTGCGCCGGGAAGTGCTGCCGGAGCTCGCGCGGCACGCGGAAGGCAGACCGATCACGGTCTGGAGCATCGGCTGCGGCTGCGGCGAAGAGCCGTACACGCTGGCGATGTTGTTCGCCGAAGCGGGCCTGAGCTGCATCATCGAAGCCACCGACATCGATCCCGCGGCGTTACAGCGAGCCGCGCACGGCTACTACACGGACGCTGCGTTCTTCGAGCTGCCCAAGGATCTGCGTGAGCGCTACATCGTCCGCAGCGATGGCTTCTACGAAGTGAGTGCGGAGCTGCGCGAGCGAGTTCGATTCAGCCGGCACGACGTTCTGGCGTCGCAGCCGCCGCCCGGAGAGGGTCGGTTCGATCTGGTGTGCTTCCGCAACCTGCTTATCTATCTTGGGTTGGAGATCCAGGACCTGGCGCTGCACGCGGTGCGCCGAGCCGTGCGACCCGGCGGTTATCTGTGCCTGGGTGAGGCCGAGTGGCCCTCCGACGCCATCGCGACAACGTTGCAGCCGCTGGCGAGCGACACGCGGATCTTCGCTACGTCTTCTTGCGAGCAGACCGCAGAGCCATGAGCTGCCGGATCCGGTCCGCAGCCATTTGCGGCTCGTAAGGTTTCGGTACCGGCCCGGACTCGCACAAGTCCCCTGCCGCGTCGGCGGCGCGCGCCACGCTGCCGGCCAGAATCACCTCGACTCCCGGACGATTGGCGCGCAGCCACTTGGACAGCGCGAAGCCGTCCATCGAGCCCGGCATCTCGATGTCGCTGAAGACGACGTCTACTTGGAACTCCGTGTGCTGGAGGATGACCAGCGCCTCGTCGGCGCTCGCCGCTTCGATCACGCGATAGCCGCAGGTGCGCAGGTAGTCGGCGATGACCATCCGGATGAGGACCTCGTCTTCGACGACCAGAACGACATCGGTCACGACGCCGCCTTGGCGAGACGAGTGGGAGCCAAGGTCAGCAGATAGCTGGCCAGGTGACCCGGCGTGACCGGTTTGGCCAGGTAGCCATCGAGCATGCCGTGAGCATCAGTCTCCGGGACCTGCCCCGAGACCATCACGATCTTCACGAACGGCAGCACCGAGCGAACATGTCGAGCGAGACCGCAGCCATCCATGGCGCCCGGCATTCGCATGTCGGTCAAGAGCAGATCGACTCGCGTGGGTGCCTGCAGCACGTGGATCGCTTCGTCTGCAGTTGCAGCTTCGATGACCGCGTAGCCGTGGTCCCGCAGTTCGTCGCTCACCGCCATACGAGTGAGCACGTCGTCCTCGACGACGAGGATAGTCGTTTTGCCGTCGCAGACCGATGCGCCCTCGGTTAGCGCGTTGCTACTCATTGCGTGTGGACTACTGTTACTCCTCCGGTCGAGTGCTAACTCCGCATGGCGACGCAAGTTCCGAAGGTTTCAGTTCGTTCACTTCCGCGTGTCAGAGGCGTCTCACAGCCGTATTTAGTCGGCAACGCGAGCTGTTACCCCGGAACGCTTGAAGTAGAACCGCACGAGCTTGACCCGTTGCTCGTCGGAAGTGCTCGGCGCGAAGATCCATTGCTTGGCCGCCTCCGTGGCCAGTCGCGCGAAGTAGCGGCTCGGACCGGGCTCGTCCGCGGTGGCGGCGAGCACGGTACCGTCCTTGGCGACGATCACGCGAATGGACACTCGAATCGTGCCGCTGATCGTGTTCAGTGCGTTGCGCGAGGCGTCCGGGATGACTTCCTTGGTCGTCGGCGGCGGGCCCGGCAACGGTTGGTCGCTGACGATGGGTGCGACTTCGCTCGGCGTCGGCGGCTGAGACTTCGCGACCGGCTGCGCTTCGATCGCAGCCGGCGCCGCGGCCGGCTCTGCTCTGAACATCCGAATGCCCAACCAGGCCAGCAGAGCAGCGACCACGACTGCAGTCAGCAGCAGCACAGTTTTATTCAAAGGGGGTCGGGCGGGCGCTGGCGGCGGCCCCTCGACGGGTATCTTTACGCGGACCACCAACCGCCGCAGCGGCAGCGATTCTGACTGTGACTCCACTGTTTTCACCACGGACCCTTTATCCTTGATCTCATGCGCGCACGCAATCAGAGACTGGCGGACCGTTCTGCATGAACGATGCTCAGGTCCGGGCGCGCTGGGCGCTGCTGTTCGGCAACTTCGTGATCGGTACCGGCGTGCTCGCTCCGGCCGGTCTCATCAACGAGCTCAGCAGTGCCTTCTCCGTCGATGTTCCGAAGGCTGGATCGCTGATCGGCTATGGCGCTGCCGTGTTGTGCATCGAAGCGCCGCTGCTCGCGTTCCTGACGAATCGCGTCGATCGGCGTCTGCTGCTGACGAGCGCCCTGCTCCTCTACGTGATCGGTCACCTGGCGTCGGCGTTTGCACCGAGCTTCGGCGTGCTGCTCGCAGTTCGTCTCGCCATGGTTGGTGGCGCAGCCGTGTTCACGCCGCAAGCAGCGAGCGCGATCGGTCTGTTCATCGCGCCCGAGCATCGCGCGGGATCAGTCGCTTTCATCTTCCTGGGCTGGTCGGTCGCACTGGCGGTCGGCGTTCCGCTGGCCAGCTTGTCCGGTGCGCACTTCGGGTGGTCGGCGACGTATTTGGTGCTCGCCCTCGCCAGCGCGGTTGCGGCGACTGCGGTGCTCGCGACCGTACCGGGTCGGCTCGTCACTCCGCCGCTGTCGGTCGCGGCCTGGAAGGCCGTGTTCAGGAACCGCAAAGTGCAACTGCTCCTCGCCGTGACCTGCATCTTCCTCGCCGGTCAGTTCACCGAGTTTCCGTTCGTGGCCGCGCGGTTGAAGTCCGACGTCGGCGCAGACGCATCGACCATCGCCATCCTGCTTGCCGTCTACGGATTTGCGGGCGTCGTCGGCGCATCGATCGCAGCAGGAGCGATCGATCGATTGGGCGGACCACGGACCACACGCATATCGCTCGTGTTCGTGATGATCGGCTTGGGTGTCTGGTCGCTCAGCGGCGCATCGGTGCTGCTCGCCGGTCTAGGTCTTGCGATCTGGGGATCGGGCAGCTCGCCCGCGATCGCAGCTCAACAGGCACGCTTGATCGCTGCCGATCCGATGGCCGCTTCCGCCACCGTCGCGCTGAACACGTCCTTACTCTACGCAGGACAGGCGCTTGGCACGACGCTCGGCGGTTGGACACTTTCCAGTGGGCACGGCAATTGGTCCGGAATAGTCGCAGTCGCGCTGGTCGCGACCGCTTTCTTCGCGTCCATCGCGGCCGAGCGACAACCATGAAACGTGCAGCTCTACTGATTGCCCTCCTCGCCAGTTGCTCTGCGCACGCCGCAGACGCGCGCCGGCCCGCGGATGTGCTGATTCGCGGCGGCCTTGTCTACACCGGTGCGGAAGCGGACCCGAAGATCGTCGACGTCGTCCTCGTCGGCGACAAAGTCGCGTACGTCGGCGATGACGCTGCTTCCAGATTCAACCCGGCACACACGATCGATGCGCAGGGCAAGATCGTCGCTCCCGGCTTCATCGATCCGCATACTCATCCCGATTCGTACATCCGGTCGAAGGATCGAGCGCAGCGGCGCAATGCGCCCTGGCTCATGCAAGGCGTCACCACGATCGGCATCGGCGTCGATGGCGGCGGCAGCTTCGAGGTCGCGAAGCAGCGAGCCTGGTTCGAAGGGCGCGGCGTTGGTACGAACCTCGCCGCGTACGTCGGCTTCGACCCGGTGCGGGAGAGTGTGCTTGGCCAGCAGGCACGAGCTCCGAACGCACAGGAGCTCACGCGCATGCGCCAGCGCGTGGCCCAGGCGATGTGTGAAGGCGCCTTCGGATTCTCCACCGGCCTGTTCTACGCGCCGCAGAGTTTCGCGCGCACCGACGAGGTCGTGGCACTGGCGCACGAGGCGGGAACTCGCGGCGGCATCTACGACACGCACCAGCGCGACGAATCCTCATATGGAATCGGCTTGCTCGATTCCACGCGCGAAGCCATCGACATCGGACGACAAGCCGGCCTGCCGGTGCACATCGCGCATCTGAAGGCGCTCGGCGTAGACGTGCACGGTAGAGCGCGGGACCTCGTGTCCATCATCGAAGCTGCGCGCGCTAGCGGCGTGAATGTCACGGCCGATCAATATCCATTCGTCGCGTCGAGTTCGAGCCTGCAGGCGTCACTGTTGCCAAGCTGGTCCGTGGAGGGCGGCCGCGCGGCGCTGGTCAATCGCTTGCATGATCCCGCGACCTTGCCGCGGATCAAGACCGAGATGGCCGAGAACCTGCGGCGCAGAGGCGGCGCGGATTCGCTGTTGTTCAATTCGACCGGTCGGCCGTGGAGCGGCAAGACTCTCGCGGCGATGGCGACGACCTGGAGGGTCGAACCTGTCGACGCCGCGCTGCGTGTCATCGGCGACGGCAACAACGACGAGGCAGGCAGCGTGACGTCCTTCAACATGGATCCCGAGGACGTGAAGCTGCTGATGCGCCAACCCTGGGTGGTCACTGGCTCCGACGGCTCGGATGGACATCCGCGTCAGTACGCAACGTTCCCGGAGAAGTATGCGAAGTACGTCGAGCACGACAAGGTGCTGACGACGGCCGAGTTCATCCGCCGATCGACAGGCCTCACCGCCGATATCCTCAGTCTCGACCGGCGCGGCTACCTGCGGCCGGGCTACTTTGCGGACGTCGTCGTGCTGGATCCTGCAGCGTATCGACCCAAAGCCGACTACTTGCATCCCGCTGTGTTGTCCGTGGGAGTGATCGACCTTTGGATCAACGGCGAGTTGGCAGTCGATGCGGGGAAGCCCACTGACGGATTGTTCGGCCGAGTGTTGAGCCACGTGCCCACTGCTGGCACTTGTCAGTGATGAATCAGAAGTCCGACTTGCCGAACCGCGCCACACCTTTATTCATGCCGGGTGGATCGAGCACCGAGAGATCCAGCGGGATCGGCGCGCCGATCCACTGCCCGAGCGAGGTGTGATCGGCGAGATCATCGTCCGTCAACGGGTGTACGAGCGCAGTCAGTCCGGTCTCCTTGATCAGCGCAACGATCTGCGGGACCGCATCTTCGCGAAAATGCACTTCGAACTGCGCCTTCGGATGCGGGCCGACGGGCTCATCGCGCAGCTCTCCTGCGAACAGCACGAACTTCGATTGGGCCAGTCGTTGCAGCAGCCGCTGCGCTGCCGGGCGCTGCTTGGGCTCGTAATAGATGTGAGCGTGATAGGGCTGCCGTTCGCTGGCCATGGAAGCTTTCCTCGGTATTGAACGCAGAGTCGAACGGCGTCATTCTCGGAGCATGGACACCGCACAGCAAGCCATCCTCACCATTTCCCTGCTGGCCGCCTTCGCCGACGGTACGACCGACGATCGCGAGCGACAGGAAATCCGCCGCGTCGCCGAGTCGCTCGCGGGCGAAAGCGGCAACGCGGAGCTGACGACGCTCTACCAGGATGTGCTGCTCAAGCGGACTGATCTTGCGAAAGCTGCAGCGGCGCTGACCGATCCGGCGCACAAGCAACTGGCATACGAGATGGCGGTCTGTGTCTGCAACGCTGATGGAGTCGCCGGTCCTGCCGAGCAGCAATTCCTGCGGGAGTTGCGCGACGCCTTGAAGCTCGATATCGGCCAGGCCGCGCAAGTCGTGCGCGATGCAGACGCCGTGGCCGCGGCGCCGCTCGCAGCAGGTCACGCGACCAGCTCGATGTCGGATGCCGAGATGGACAAGTACATCCTGAATCACGCGATCGCGAATGGCGCGATCGAGCTGCTGCCGCAGTCCCTTGCGACGATGGCGATCATTCCGTTGCAGATGAAGCTCGTCTATCGCATCGGCCAGTCGTACGGCTACCAGATGGACCAGGGACACATCAAGGAATTCATCGCGACGGCCGGCGTCGGCCTGACCTCGCAGTACGTCGAGCAGGTCGGCCGAAGACTCCTGGGCGGGTTGCTCGGAGTGGTGGCCGGCGGCCTCGGCCGCGGACTCGGCAGCGTCGCCGCCGGTGCAGCTTTCTCGTTCGCGACGACCTACGCACTCGGTCAGCTCGCAAAGCGCTACTACGCTGGCGGTCGACAGATGAACACAGCATTACTGCAGCAGACGTATCAGTCGCTGCTCAGCCAAGCGAAGCAACTGCAAGGTCAGTACGCCGGCGACATCCAGCAGAAGGCGCGGTCGCTGGATGCGACGCAGGTGATCAACATGGTGAAGTCGTAGCGGGTCAGCCCTACTCGCCTGGTTTGCTTGCGTTGCCGCCGCCGGCGTCCAGTTTGGCTTGGACTTCCTTCAACAGCAGACGCGCAGCGTCTTCGTGCTCGCCCGGGTGCGGGCTGTAAGCGAGCGGGCCCAGCGTCGTCACTGCGTCCTGGTAACGTTCGTCGGCGACCATCTGCTGCGCGACGAGCCAGCGCAAAGATTCGTCGAACGGCGCGAGCGTCAGTGCCCACTCGAGA
>DATJIP010000023.1:0-22294 GCA_035493235.1 Steroidobacteraceae bacterium | reverse complement strand
CGGCAGACGCTGGCGCGCTTCATGCGCTCCGTCGTGCCGAGCATGCACGTGCTCGCGTGGAACGAGATACCCGACAACCGCAAGGTGCGATTGGTCACCGCGGTTGGGAGATAAGGTGGAATGAAGATCAAACACTATCGTGCTGCTGACATGCGCCAGGCGCTGCGCCAGGTGCGCGAAGCGCAGGGCCCGGACGCAGTGATTCTTTCGAGTCGGCGCCTGCCGAACGGCGTCGAAGTCGTCGCCGCTGTCGACTACGACGTCGACATGGCCGATGCATCCGACGCCGGCGAGCCCGAACGAACCGAATCGCGCATCCCGACCGCCGCCGATTACGCGGCGCTCGCACAGCGCTTCCAGGGCGGCGGCGATCGCACTCAGATCAATGACTTACCGCCTGATGCTAATGAAGAACTGCGCACACTTCGCCGCATGCTGGAGACCCAGCTCGCGACCCTTGCGTGGAACGATCTCTCGCGTCGCGCGCCGATCCAGACGGAAGTACTTCGTCAGTTGACAGTGCTCGGCCTCGCGCACGATCTCGCTGGCGAGCTCGTGAGTCAGTTGCCAGCGCGCATGGAGCTGACCGAAGCGCAGCGTCTCTCGCTCGCCTTAATGGCCCGTCGCATTGAAACCGTCGGTGAACGTTGGATAGAGAGCGGCGGTGTCGTCGCGCTCGTTGGCCCGACCGGCGTCGGCAAGACCACGCTGATCGCCAAGCTCGCTGCTCGTTGGGTTCTGCGCAACGGCGCTCGCGACATCGCGCTCATCTCAACCGACTGCGTCCGCATCGGCGCGCAGGAACAGATTCACACGCTCGGTCGCTTGCTCGGTGTGCCGGCGTACGCCATCGACGGCGCCGCTGACTTGACCGAGCTGCTCGATCGTCTCAGCGAACGTCGTCTCGTGTTGATCGACAGCGCGGGCTTGAGCCAGCGCGATCCGCGTCTGGCCAACGAGCTCGAAGCGCTCTCCAACACGAGCGATCGCCTGGAGACCAGCCTGGTTCTCTCCGCCGCCGCGCAGGCCGGCGCAATCGAAGAATCCCTCGCGCGTTTCGCACCCGCGCGACCGACCACTTGCTGCGTGACCAAGCTCGACGAAGCCACCAGCCTCGGCGGCACGCTCTCCGCCCTGATCCGCACCAAGCTGCCGCTCGCGTACCTCAGCGACGGTCAACAGGTCCCCGAAGATCTGAGTCCCGCACGATCGCATCAGCTGATCGCACGTGCCGTCGAGCTCTCGAAGAAAGCCGGCGCGCACGCTGACGAGGACTTGCTGCAAAGAAGGTTCGGCGCCGTCGCGCACGCTCTCGCGTGACTTTCGTGCCCCTCGTGACTTACGTGACTTCTCAGGTACAACAATGCAATCAGTTCAAGCAACCGGTCTGAAGCGCTCGGCCAATCCCGGCCCCGTGCAGGTGATCGCCATCACCGGCGGCAAGGGCGGCGTGGGCAAGACCAGCGTCGCAGTGAATCTCGCGACGGCGCTCGGCTCGACTGGCAAGCGCGTGCTGCTGCTCGACGGCGATCTCGGCCTCGCCAACGTCGACGTGTTCCTTGGCCTCTCGCCGCGTCACACGATGGCGCAGGTGCTAGCCGGCGAGCGCTCGCTCGATGAAATCATCGTCGAGTCGCAATACGGCGTGAACGTTGTCCCCGGCGCTTCCGGCGTCGCTGAGCTCGCGAACCTCCCCGCGGCAGCTCACCTGCAACTCGTCCAAGCTTTCAGCGCTTTGAGCGCGCGCGTCGACACGCTGATCGTCGACACCTCCGCAGGGATCGCACACAGCGTCGTGCAGTTCACGCAGGCGGCCCAGCACGTGCTGGTGGTCGTGTGCGACGAGCCGGCCTCGATGACCGACGCTTACGCCCTCGTGAAAGTCCTGAGCCGCAATCACGGCGTGAACAAATTCCTGGTGCTCGCGAACCAGACCCGGTCCCCCGGCGAAGGAGACACTTTGTTTAACAAATTCCAGCGGGTGGCCAATCGCTTCCTGGATGTCACGCTCGAGTACGTCGGGGAAATCCCTGAAGACCCCTACCTGAAGAAGGCGATTCGTGAACAGCGTCCCGTTACGGCCGCCTTTCCGTCAGCACCCGCCTCGCGCGCATTCAAGAAACTGGCGTTGAAGGCCGATAAGTGGCCTGTTCCGGATTGCCCGCGCGGCAACCTGGAGTTTTTCGTGGAGCGTCTGGTGCGCAAGCCCCAGGCCCGGCTGGAGGTGGTCCGATGAGCGGCGTACGCGCTTATAAGGCCGGCTCCGCCGCGCGCAACACGGATGCGCTGGTGATCGGCCACGCGGAACTGGTGAAGCGGATCGCGTACCACCTCGCCGGTCGGTTGCCGGCCTCGGTGGAAGTCGCGGATCTGATCCAGGCCGGGATGCTCGGCCTGCTGGAAGCGGCAGCGAATTACACCGCCGACCGCGGTGCGAGTTTTGAAACGTACGCGGGCATCCGCATTCGCGGCGCAATGCTGGACGCGTTGCGCAAGCTGGATTGGGCGCCGCGTTCGGTACATCGCAAGGCGCGCGCGGCTGCAGCGGCAGTGCGCGAGATCGAGGCGGAGTTCGGGCGCGAGGCCCGCGACACCGAGATCGCGCAGAAGATGGGCGTGTCGCTGGACGAGTACCACAAGATCGCTCACGACGCGGCGAGCTGCCGCATCGCGAGCCTGGATGACAGCAACGGCGACGACGAGTCGCTGATGGGTCGGGTCGAGGACGAGAGCGCGGATCCGTTCGAAGACGCGACGCAAAATGGTTTTCGCGATGCGCTGGCAGGTGCGATCAAGGAGCTGCCGGAGCGCGAGCGGCTAGTGATGTCGATGTACTACGACGACGAGTTGAACCTGAAAGAGATCGGCGCGGTGCTGAAGGTTACGGAATCGCGCGTGTGCCAGTTGCACGGGCAGGCGCTGGTACGGTTGAAAGCGCGCCTGGTGGACTGGCGCGATCGGACAGGAGTGTCAGGCTGAAGCCTGACCCACAGGAGAGAAGCTAGGTGAGTAAGAATTTGCGCTTTCTGGTGGTCGACGATTTCTCCACGATGCGTCGCATCGTGAAGAACCTGCTCAACGACCTGGGCTACGCCAACGTCCAGGAAGCAGACGACGGCAATACCGCGTTGCCGATGCTGCAGACCGGCGGCTTCGACTTCCTGGTGACCGACTGGAACATGCCCGGCATGCCCGGTCTCGACCTGCTGAAGGCCGTGCGCGCCGATCCGAAGCTCGCCAAGATGCCGGTGCTGATGCTCACGGCCGAGGCGAAGCGCGAGCAGATCATCGAGGCCGCACAGGCCGGCGTGAATGGCTACGTCATCAAGCCGTTCACCGCGATCACGCTCAAGGAAAAGATCGACAAGATCCTCGGGGCGGCTGCTTAAGAGCACACCCCATGACGAACCCCGCCACGGCTTTGCGCGACGAGTTCGGTGCCACGATAGCGGCGCTGTCGAACGCGCTTGCTGCAGGCAACGAGGCGGCGTTCTTCACCGAGCTCGACGGACTGTTGCAGCGTCGTGAGCGCATGCTGTTCCTCGACCTGCGCAAGCTGACGGGCGATCTGCAGTCGGCTCTGCAACGCTTTCGTGTCGATTCGCGCCTGGTCGATCTCGCCGAGAAAGACGTGCCGGATGCGCGGCTGCGCCTCGATCACGTGCTGCGCCTGACGGACGAAGCGGCGCATCGCACGCTCGATCTGGTCGAGCAGTCCGGTCCGCTGGCCGAGCGCACGGCGAAGGCAGCCAACGATCTGAAGGAACCGTGGCAGCAGTTCCGCGATCGCAAGATCGCCATCGAAGATTTCCATCGCATGGTGCGCCAGATGGACGCGTTCCTGGACGCGGCCTCCGGCGACATGAATAAAGTGCGCGAGAACCTTTCCGAAGTGCTGCTCGCACAGGGCTACCAAGATCTCTCGGGTCAGATCATTAGGGGTGTGATGAAACTAGTTACTGAGCTCGAGATCGCGCTCGTCGACCTGGTGCGCCTGGCGCAGACCGGCGCGCGCACTGCGCGGCATGTCTCCGACGAGACGCGTCGCGGCTTCGGCCCGCCGATCCCGGGGATCAAGACTTCGCCGGCCGTGAGCGGCCAGCAGGACGTGGACGCGCTGCTCTCAGGTCTGGGCGTTTAACCGCCAATGGACATACTGAGTTTCATAGGTCTGGTCCTCGCGACCTGCGCGATCCTGATCGGCGCAATCCTCAAGGGCGCCGGTATCAAGGCGCTGCTGTCGGCTGCGGCGTTCATGATCGTCGTCGTCGGTACGATCGCCGCGATCTGCGTGCAGACACCGCTGCCGGTGATGAAGCACGCGATTCGCATCCTGCCGTGGGTTTTCAAGCCGCCGTCGGTGGCGCGCAAAGATCTGATCAAGAAGATGGTCGATTGGAGCAACATCGCGCGCAAGCAGGGACTGCTTGGGCTCGAACCCGCCATCGACAACGAGCCCGATGACTTCGTCCGCAAGGGCCTGCAACTCGTGATCGACGGCAGCGAACCGGATCAGATCCGCGGCATCCTCGAAGTCGACCTGCACGTGCGCGAGCAGTCCGACACGCGCGCCGCGAAAGTTTTCGAAGGCATGGGCATCTACTCGCCGACGCTCGGCATCATCGGCGCCGTGCTCGGCCTGATGGCCGTGATGCAGAACCTCGCCGACCCGAGCAAGCTCGGTCACGGCATCGCCGCGGCCTTCGTCGCGACGATCTACGGCATCGGTCTCGCGAACCTGTTCTTCCTGCCGGTCTGCAACAAGCTGAAGGTCGCGATCGCGGGCCTGTCCGAATCGCGCGAGATGGTGATCGAAGGCATGATCGGCATCGCGCAGGGCGAGAACCCGCGCAGCATCGAATCGAAGCTGCAAGGCTACTTGCACTAGGCCCTCATGGCTCGGCGCCACAAACACGAAGAGCACGCCAATCACGAAGCGTGGGCGATCCCGTACGGGGATCTCATCACGCTGCTGCTCGCGTTCTTCGTCGTGATGTATGCGATGTCGTCGGTGAACGAGGGCAAGTATCGCGTGCTCTCCGATTCGCTGGTCGCTGCCTTCAACGGCGCGCCGAAGACGATGGAGCCGATTCAGGTCGGCGAGAAACAGGCCGGTCCGGGCACCGATCCCTCGATGAACCTCGTGCAAGCGCCGATCAGCCAGAAGCAGCCGCAGCGCTCGATCGCACCGATCCCGATGGCTGCGTCCATGCCCTACGACCTGGAAGGGCAGCGCGAAGAGCTTGCAGGTGTCGCGGACGAGGTCGAGCAGGCGATGGCGGATCTCATCGACCGCGAGCTCGTCACGGTGCGCCGGCATGGCAACTGGGTCGAAGTCGAGATCAAGACGGACATCCTGTTCCCGAGCGGCGTCGCGACGCTGTCGCCACCTGCGGAGCAGGTGCTAGCGCAGCTGGCCGACACGCTGAAGCCGTTCCCGAATTCGATCCGCGTCGAAGGCCACACCGACAATCGCCCGATCAGCACCGCGGCGTTTCCGTCGAACTGGGAGCTGTCGGCGGCGCGTGCGGCAAGTGTCGTGCACTTGTTCACTCGCGCAGGCATGGATCCTTCGCGTCTCGCCGTGATCGGCCTCGGTGAACATCGCCCGTCCCAGACCAATGCGACCGCGGAGGGGCGCAACGCGAATCGAAGAGTGCTGCTCGTGATCCTCGCCGGCAACAGTCGTCCCGAGGGCGACTACGCTGGCGAACGCGGCCAGGAAGCCGAAGAGCCCGCTACGGTCCCCGAAGCGCTGCCCAAACCCGCCAGCGTCGAAGCGTCGCTGCCATCGACCGCAACCAATAATCCTGTCCTGGTTCATTAGCGGCGATACAAGAAATATTCCTGCTTCCAGCTGTCGCCTTGACCGCTGCCGCCGCCTTCACCGTTGCGCAGATCTGCCCACGGTTCCGTAGCTACAGCCTGTGCGATCTCTTGAAATGCCATGGACGCATCGTTCGTCCGTCCTTCCGCCGCGATCCGGCAGTACGTCGTCCTGCAGTCGACTTCGATGCGATCTGGGGAATGCCTGCGCAATTTCGTCGTCAGGTGCTCACGGAGTAATTGCTCCATCGGTCCAGCCCAGCTCGGATCTTTTGGCTGCGCGTCCCGGGCCTCGCGCGCACGATCCTGCTTCTCCATCGAGCGTGCGAAGCACGCCGCCTCCGCTTGCGCTTCTTCCGCAGTCTGACCACTCGGCATTTTGAACTGCCGACGCATCAGTTGGCCGGCGTAAAACGTCTTGCCGGATTCGCGCGAGAGCGACGTGCCCATTCCCGTGAAGTCATTCCAGGATTTTCCGGTGGCATCGCTGAGCGCGTTGTTGAACTCCGGGCTTCCCTCCGGAGCGACCAGCAGCGCCTTGATTTCGCAGAAGCTCGTCCTGCATTCGATTCCGATCACTTCAACTTCGCCCGACTGGAGCTTTTGCGTCAGGTACTCGCGCAGCTTCTGTTCCATGGGATAGGCCCAGGCGGGATCCTTCGGCTCGGCATGGAGCGCGGCCTTTTCGCCTGCAGCCCTGCGCTCCGACAACGCAATGCATGCGGCGTTCGCCTGCTGCTCGGCCGTCAGCGGCACGGTCGCCCGAGAGGGATCCTCGAGAGCAGTCGCTGGAGGGGGATCGAGAGCGGTCGCTCGATAGGACTTGTCGCGGGCGGTCGCAACGGGGTCGTCGTGCGTGTCCGCTGCTTTCGTAGTGTGATCGTCGTCCGATGCGAGGGACGCGTGACGCTCGGCCGAGGCTGCTGCGGGGGAAACGTTATCGCTGCGCGGATGGGCCAGGTAGATGACAATCGCGACCATTGCACTGCCGGCGATCACGAGGGCGACGAGCTTTCGCATAGACCTTCCTCTGGTACGGAGCCCTGAGCGCGTTCGAATCACTCTGCTATGACGAGCCGATACCCCGCATCATACGCACTGAGAGCGAGCAGCTCACCGTATCGCCGCTCCCATTCGCCCGTTTCAAGATCCTGCTTGAGTCTGGCCAGTCTGGATTCCACGTCGCCGAGCGCCCAGAACGCCGAGCTGCCAGACCGGATCTTCGGATCCAGATACGCAGTCGGTCTGCGCCAGTACGCATACAGAAATCCATCGCTGCAATCATGCGGCACCAACACGGGCGTGACCTTCACCGGTCCCAACCACTTCTCGTAGTCCGCCATTGTCGGCATCTGCTCTTCATCCAGTCTCACGATCTCCGGCAGATAGTTCGTCAGCCATGGCCGAGCCGCGGGATCAAACGTCAGCAGCACGATTCGGCCGCGCGTCACGCGCCGCATCTCGTGCAGTCCCGCTTCTTGGTCGGGCCAGTGATGAATCGTCAGGATTCCCATCGCCGCATCGAACGCATCGTCTTCGAAGGGCAGGTGCTCGGCGGACGCCTGGACCACCTTCGCCGCCGATGAACTGCGCTTGCGGATCATCTCCAGCGACGGCTCCACGGCCGTGATCAGCCGATCGACCGGCTCGTACGAGCCAGTCCCCGCGCCGACATTCAGAACTGTGCGTGCATCCCCAAGCGCCTGCTGTATCGCTGTAGCGATGCGCGGGTCGGGCTTGCGCAGCTCCGCGTAATTGAGCCCGATGGTGTCGTACTTGGCGACCACCGAATCAGTTTACACTTCGATGCATGCTCGTCCTCGAAACGTCTCGTCTCATCCTGCGTCGCCTCACGCTCGACGATGCCGAATTCATCTTCCGGCTGGTCAACGATCCGTCATGGTTGCGGTTCATCGGCGACAAGAACGTTCACAATCTCGATGACGCTCGCCGCTACCTGCGCGAAGGACCGCTCTATATGTATGAGCGCTATGGCTTCGGCATGTATCGCGTCGAAGAACGCGAGAGCGCCAAACCGACGGGCATGTGCGGGCTGATCAAGCGCGACACGTTGCCGGATGCCGACGTCGGTTATGCGTTCCTGCCTGAGTTCAGAGGGAAGGGCTACGCGTATGAAGCGGCCTCGGCAGTGCTCGAGTACGGCAATCGCGCGTTCGGCCTGCGGCGTATTCTGGCGATCACCACGCCGAGCAACGATGCGTCGATTCGTGTGCTCGAGAAGGCGGGCATGAAGCTCGAACGCTTGATGGAGCTCACCCCCGGCGATCCGGTGAACCTGTTCGCGCGCGACTGGTGACGGTGCCGGGGGAGAATAGCGATCTATAACTCAGCACCGCAGCAAAGTTAGGCTAGTGCCGGCTTTGCTGCGCTGCTGAGTTATGGGCCGCTTTTCTCCCCCGGCACCATTCTTGCTTTCTCCTGGATAGGGCTCGAAAACCGCGTCGGATCTCTGGCGCAGTGTGACGGCCGTCACAGGAGTTGCGATGTTCGAGATTCTTCCGAACCCGTCGATTGAGACGGTGATGCTGGTTGGCCGCGCCGCGCTGTTGCTCGGTGCGTTCTGGATCTTCGCACTGGCGTTCAGCCGCATGCGTCGCTCGAATGAGCGGCACATGCAACACCTGGCAGCCCAGCTGCAGCGCACGTTCGCTGAAGTGCGCAGCCTGCACGAGACCATTGCAGTCATGAGCTCGCGGATGGACGCGATGAGCGAGCGGGCTGAGTCGGATGCGCGATTGGCGCCGGCCGCTCCGGTCAGCGCGCAGCAGCGCGGTTATGACCTGGCAGCGCGCCTGGCGAAGAACGGGGCAGCGGTCGATGAGCTGGTGCAGAACTGCGGTCTCACGCGACACGAGGCGGAGCTGCTCAGCCGGCTGCACGTGACGAAGACCAGGGAGTCGGCGTCCACCACATGGAACATGCGTGCCGCGGAGCAACCGGCACCGGCACCCACTTCGGCTCGCAAGCGCGGGTCGCTCCTCAGCGTCGTCGGCTAGAGTTTCGACTTCCCGGCGACGGACCACGCAAACGCCAGCACGTGGGCGACGGCGACATAGAGCTCACGCGGGATCTCACGGCCGAGATCGATGCGGGAGAGCGCGGCGGCGAGCGCCGAATCCTGTTGCAGCGGCACGTTGTGATCGCGCGCCGTTTCCACGATGCGCTCGGCGACGGCGCCGCCACCTTTGGCGACGACGCGCGGCGCTCCCGAGCCACTGTAGTGAAGCGCGACAGCCAGCGGTGGTCGATTACGTTCGTTCATGCTCGTACATCCAGCAGCCGTGCCGGTCTCACACCCGTGTCGCCTGCCGGCATCCCGTGCAGACACACGACACGATCCACTTCGAGTCCTGACTCCGCGAGCATCGCTTCGAGCTCATCGGACCGCTGCGACAGCGCCGCAACGACCGCAGGCGACTCGGCGCGCAGCTGCACTCCAACGCGTTTGCCGATCAGCGTGACCTTCGCATGCAGCCCGCCGATCGCACCAAGATCGACTGCCGCCTCGACGGTCCAGGACTCGGCACCATCGCCATCGCGGCGCCGCGAGCCGTCTTTCTCGATCTTCAATCGCAGCATCGCCGCACGATCCTCGTGCCGCACCGGCAAGTCGATCAGCATCGACTGCACGGCCGGATCCGGCGCGCTGTTCGAAATCTGTACGGTCGTGAGTCGCGCGAGTGCGCCATCCGTCTGCCGTGCAAGCTCGTTGAGCTGCTGCGACGGCTCGTCCAACACAGCCAACGTCGCAGGCGCAGACGGTAACGTCGTGAGCGGCCCACGCGCGGTCGGGACCGGCGCATGTCCGGCAACATCCGAGTGCGCCGACGAAGGCTTCGCGCCGTACGTCTGCAACGCTCGCTGTAGCGTAAGCATCAGCGACTTCAGATCCGATGCCAGTCTCGGATCCGGCGGTCCGCGATGCGCAGCCAGGTCTGCTTCGAGAAACACGCCCGACTTCGCGATCGCCGCTTCGAGCACTTTGGGGTCGCTCAGCGCCTCGGCATCCGGCAGCGCATGCCACAAGCGCACAGCGGACTGCACGACAGTCCGCGGCAATGTCTCCACACCGCTCTTGCGTTGCGCAATCCAAGCGAGATTCGCCAGCAACAGGGCAGGGTTCTGCTGTCGCGGCACGAACTTCCGAAGTGCATCGGTAATGACTGCAGTCTCAGCCGACGACTCGGTCGGCTGCGTCGACACCGTTTCGAGCGCGAGGACTGGACTGTTGCGCAGTACGCGCACCTGCAGCCGCTCGCCGTCCTGCGGCCCCGCGACGTTGCCCGATGCAACACGAGCCGGATATCGCTGGCCCGCGATGTCGAGCCACAACTCGCCGCTGCCCGGTGCGCGCACGGCGACGGCCTGGAGAATGGCACCGACGCGCCACTCCGCTAGCAGGCTCGGATTCGGGCTGTTGCCCGACCCAAGAAGATTCACCAGGTCGACACGCATTCTCGGACGGGACTTTCCAATGTTCCGCTGTGAACTACTTCAACAATTTAGCGGCAGGCAAAGGCGGACCTTGAGCGCCGCGGCTCTCTACGTTTCTTGCCTAAAGCCCCTACGGCAAGTGCCGATAGCGCAAAGGAATCTGTGAAATCCGTCCCGAAGAGATCGATGAGTACCAAGAAGGCGAAACGGAAGCGCGCGACGGCACCCGTCGCGGTTGTCGAGGCTGCCAAAACAGTGGCGCCCTCGCAGCCTACGATCGTGCTCGCCAGCAACTGCAACGTTAAAGATGCAGGTGAGCTGAAGCAGTCACTCTGTCATTACCTCGATGACGTCGAGCCGGTGGCGCTCGACGTCGGCAAAGTCGAGCGCGTCGACACCTCCACGATGCAGCTGCTGTGCGCGTTCGTTCGCGATCGAACGGCGCGCGAACGCAAAGTCGAGTGGGTCGGCGACTCGCGCGTGATCCGCGACGCGGCGCGCCTGCTCGGCGTGGATGCGTTGCTGAGCCTGCCGGGAGACGCACCATGATGCGCATCCTCGCGGCAGACGATTCGGCGTCGATGCGCGAAATGGTGAGGATGTCGCTCGGCAGCGCCGGCTTCGACGTCACCTCCGCCGCCGACGGCGAGGAAGCTCTGCGCCTCGCCGCCGCGACTCCCTTCGATCTCGTATTGCTCGACGTGAACATGCCGGTGCGCGACGGCTTCGACGTGATCCGTGCGCTGCGCGCCGACGCGCAGTACCGCCACACACCGATTCTGATGCTGACCACCGAGAGCTCGCCGGACCGCAAGCGCGAAGGCAAGAGCGCGGGCGCGACCGGCTGGATCGTCAAGCCGTTCGATCCGGCGCAGCTGATTGCGACTGTGCATCGCGTGTTGCTGAGGTAAGCCATGACGCTCGACCTCGCACAATTCCATGACGCCTTCTTCGACGAGAGCTTCGAAGCGCTCGACACGATGGAGGCCGCGCTGCTCAAGCTGAACGTCGGCGCGCCCGAGCCGGAGATCGTCAACACGATCTTCCGCGTGGCGCACTCGATCAAAGGCGGCAGTGCCACGTTCGGCTTTGCCGACGTTGCGTCGTTCACACACACCTGCGAGACGCTGCTCGACGAGTTGCGCGGCAATCGCATGCAGGTCACGCGCGCCATCACCGACCTGCTGCTCAAGTCGGTCGACATCATGCGCGAGATGCTGCGAGCCGTGCAGCACAAGCAGCCGGTCGATGCGCAGCGAGTTGCGGATCTGCAGTTCGATCTTGAGCTGGCGATCGTGCAGAACAAGGCGCCGGCTGCAGCTGCAGTGGTATCGGCGCAAGTTGCGGAGATCGCCGCGGCAGCACCGGCAAGAGCCGAGCGTGCGGCGACCGTGCACCGCTGGAGAATCCAGTTCCGTCCGTATCCGCAACTGTTCGCGCATGGCAACGATCCGTTGCGCATGCTGCGTGAGCTGGCGGATCTCGGTGATCTGCGCGTGACGGTTTCGACCAAGAACGTACCCGAGCTGAGCGACCTCGATCCGGAGTCCTGCTATCTGGCCTGGGAGCTGACTGTCGACACTGACGCGACGCGCGAAGTGATCGATCAGGTGTTCGATTGGGCAGAGGGCGACTGCGAGCTGCAGATTCGTGATGAGAACGTCGCGGCTGCGGCTGTGATCGCGAAGCCGATCAGTGTCGCAGTCGAGACCAAGGCCGCTGAAACGCCGCGTGCCGCGCCGCCGGCTGAAGAACCGACCAAGCAAAGCCTCGGCGACGGCAGCTCGATCCGCGTCAGCACTGAGAAGGTCGACGAGCTGATGAACACCGTCGGCGAGCTCGTCATCACGCAGTCGATGCTCACGCAGCTCGGCACCAAGCTCACTGGCAGTCTCGCCGAGCAGATCCGCGCCGGCCTGGCGCAGCTCGAGCGCAACGTGCGTGAGCTGCAGGAAAGCGTCATGCGCGTGCGCATGTTGCCGATCAGCTTCGTCTTCAGCCGCTTCCCACGCATGGTCCGCGACTTGAGCGGGCGGCTCGGCAAGCAAGTCGAATTGAAAGTCACCGGTGACCAGACCGAGCTCGACAAGACCGTTCTGGAAAAGATCGGCGATCCGCTCGTGCACCTCGTGCGCAACAGCGTCGACCACGGCATCGAGATGCCGCAGGCGCGTGCCGCGGCGGGCAAGCCGGTGGTCGGCGTCATCTCGCTGGAGGCGTACCACAAGGGCGGCAACATCGTCGTGGAAGTGAGCGACGACGGCGGCGGCCTGCAGCAGGAGCGAATCCTCGCGAAGGCTCGCGAGCGAGGCCTCGTTGGCGCGACCGAGACGCTTACCGACGAGCAGGTTTACGACCTCATCTTCATGGCCGGCTTTTCCACGGCCGACCAGGCGACCGACATCTCGGGCCGCGGCGTCGGCATGGATGTCGTGCGTCGGAACATCAAGGAGCTCGGCGGCGCCATCGAAGTGCGCTCGACCGCCGGTCGCGGCTCGCGCTTCATCATCACGCTGCCGCTGACGCTCGCGATCGTCGATGGCCAGTCGGTGTCGGTCGGCACCGAAACCTACATCGTGCCGCTGGTCACGATCATCGAATCGCTGCAGCTGCAGCCGGGCGGCATCAACCGCGTCGGCGGTCACCAGGAAGTGTTCTGGTTCCGCGACGGCTACGTGCCGGTCGTGCGGCTGCACGAAGTGTTCGGCGTGAAGCCGCGGGCGACCGAGCTGCACCAAGGCCTGATCATGGTCGTCGAAGGCGAAGGTCGCCGCGTCGGCCTGTTCGTCGACGATCTGCTCGGCCAGCAGCAGGTGGTCATCAAATCGCTGGAGACCAATTTCCGCCGGGTCGAGGGCGTCTCGGGCGCCACGATTCTCGGCGACGGCGCAGTCGCGCTGATTCTCGACGTACCTGGACTGATACGCGTCGCCTCGCTGCGGGCGGCGGCATGATTTTGTGAGGACTAACCATGAATAACTTCAACATCACCGTAAAAGCCAAACTGTTCGCGACGCTGGCGCTCGCCGGCATCGTAATGGTGGCAGTCGGCGTGCTCGGCTTGTCCGGCACGAAGAACAGCAACGGCCATCTCGATGCGCTGTTCTCGAATCGCTTCGAGCCGACCGGCTGGGTCGGCACGATCGAGTCGTACGAGCGCGAGGTTCTGGAGAAGGCGGAGGACGCCGTCATCCGTCAGGATGCGGCCAGCGTGAAGGTTGCTTCCGGCATGCTCGCGGATCGCACGGCCAAGGTGCAGGAGCTGCTCCGCAAGCTCGAAGCAACTGAACTGACGGACAAGGAACGCGCGCTCGTCATGGAGTTCGCGGGCCACGGCAACGATGTGATCGGGTTCCTGCAGGAAGCATTGCAGGCGGCGCAGGCGGGCACCTTCGACAAAGCCGAGAGCGCACTGATCGAACGCGCGCGCCCGAGCTACGAGAAGTTGAACGGCAGCGGCGATTCGCTGCTCGAGGTACAGATCAAAGTCGGCCAGCAGATGCGCGAGGACGCCGAGAAGGCGTTCAAGCGCAACAGCGCAATCATCGTGGCCGCCATCGCGATCGGCCTGGGCCTCGCTGCTCTACTCAGCTTCTTGTTGCTGCGTTCGATCCTCGGCGCGCTGTCCGCCGCCGTGAGCATCGCCGACCGCATCGCGAGCGGCGAGCTCGGCAACGACGTGCGCATCGGCAGCCAGGACGAGCTCGGCAGCCTGCTCGACTCCTTGCGGCGGATGGATTCCAAGCTGGTCGAGATCGTTGGCGAAGTGCGCGGCAGTGCGGATGCGGTCGGCTCGGCAGCGCGACAGCTGTCGCACGGTAATGACGATCTGTCTCAGAGAACGCAGGAGCAGGCCGCGGCGCTCGAAGAAACGGCGTCGAGCATGGAACAGATGACGGCCACCGTGAAACAGAACGCCGACAACGCCCGTCAGGCCAATCAGCTCGCCGTCGGTGCGCGCGAGCAAGCGGAGCGGGGCGGTGCAGTCGTCCATCGCGCGATCAGCGCAATGGGCGAGATCAACACGTCGAGCCGCAAGATCTCCGACATCATCGGGGTCATCGACGAGATCGCGTTCCAGACGAACCTGCTGGCGCTCAACGCCGCGGTCGAGGCAGCGCGCGCCGGCGAGCAGGGCCGCGGCTTCGCGGTCGTCGCGACCGAAGTCCGCAATCTCGCGCAGCGCAGTGCCAGCGCCGCGAAGGAGATCAAAGGTCTGATCAACGACTCCGTCGACAAGGTGAAGGTCGGCTCCGAGCTCGTCGACGAGTCGGGCAAGACGCTGTCCGAGATCATGGAGAGCGTGAAGAAGGTGACCGACATCGTCGCGGAGATCGCGGCGGCGAGCGAAGAGCAGTCGGCGGGCATCGAACAGGTGAACAACGCCATCACGCAGATGGACAACGTGACGCAGCAGAACGCCGCAGTCGTCGAGCAGGCATCTGCTGCGAGCAAAGCGATGGAGGAACAGTCCTCGACGCTGGTCGCTCAGATCGGCTACTTCAAGCTCGGCAAAGGCTCGAGCGCGCACGAGATTCGCCAGGGTGACACGGCCGCGATGCGGGCTCATCGCCCGGCTTTCGCGAATAGCCACCCGCTGACCCGGCCGCGCCCCACCGCGGTCGCACCGCGCAAGCCCGCACCGGCGCCCGCCGCAGTGCCGGCAGCAATGCCGACAGCAATGCCGACAGCAATGAAGTTGCCGCGTGCCAGCGGCGATGAGAGCACTTGGGACGATTTTTGAGGAGCGATGCGATGACTAGACAGGGAAACCAGGTGCTAACGTTTACTCTCGGCGAGGAAACGTACGGCGTCGACATCCTGCGCGTGCAGGAGATTCGCGGCTGGTCGCCGGTTACGCGCATCCCGCAGGCGCAGGCTCACGTGCTCGGCGTGCTGAACCTGCGCGGCTCGATTGTGCCGATCGTGGACCTGCGCATGCGCTTCAGCCTGCCGCGCGCGGAGTACACACCGCTCACTGTCATCATCGTTTTGTCGGTCGAGTCGCCGCAGGGCCGTCGCGACTTCGGCCTGGTCGTCGACGGCGTCTCCGACGTCATCGACGTGCCTGCCGGCGACGTGAAAGCGGCGCCGGAGCTCGGCAAACAGGCGAGCACGGAGTTCATCGCAGGCTTGGCTGCGGTGTCGGGACGCATGCTCATGCTGCTCGACATCGACAGGCTCATCGGCGGGGAAGTCGCGGCTGCGACTTCGTTGCCCGTCGCGGCCAATGCCTGAGATCGCCTTCACCGACACGGGCTCGTACGGCCCGGTGATCGGCGATGCCGAATTCGATTTCATCCGCCACGTGGTGGGTGAGAACGCCGGCATCGTGCTCGGTCCACACAAGCGACAGCTGGTCCAGGGCCGGCTCGGCCGTCGCCTGCGCGAGCTGGGACTGCAGTCCTATCAGCAGTATTGCGAGCACCTGCGCAGCTCCGGCCCCGAGGAGCTGGTCGGACTGATCAACGCGCTGACGACCAACGTCACGGCGTTCTTCCGCGAGAACCATCACTTCGAAGCGCTTGCCGAGTACATGTTGCCGGAGGCGATGCGTCGCAATGCCGGCTCGCGCCGCATCCGCATCTGGTCTGCCGGCTGCTCGACCGGCGAGGAGCCTTACTGTGCGGCGATGACCGCCGCGGACGTCGTGCCGCCGATCGGTTGGGACTGCAAGATTCTTGCGACCGACATCGACAGCGATGTCATCGCATTCGGGCAGCACGGCGTGTATCCGCTCGATCGCGTGGCATCGCTGCCGACGGAGCGCTTGCGTGCGTGCTTTCAGAAGGGCACGGGCACGCAGGCTGGCAATGCGATCGTCAAGGCGCAGCTGCGCGCCGCTGTGACGTTCCGCGTGCTGAATCTGCTGCAGCCGTGGCCAATGCACGGTCCGTTCGACGTGATTCTCTGCCGCAACGTGATGATCTACTTCGACCAGGCGACGCGCGAGCGTCTGGTGCATCGCTTCGCAGAGATTCTGGCTCCAGGCGGTTATCTGTGCATCGGTCACTCCGAGTCGTTGCACAGTGTCGATACGCCGCTGCGCGCCGTCGGCAAGACGATCTATCGCAAGATCGGAGGCGACGCGCATGGTAGCTAAGAGCGCCCAGGGTAATCAGAGCGCCGCGCTGCCGCGTGCGCTGCCAGGCTTCGAATCCATTCGCCGCTACCGGAATGCCACGGGCATTTCGACCGCGCGCATCCTGCCCGGCGAGTACTACGTGACTCGCGAAGACGAAGCCATCGACACGGTGCTCGGCTCGTGCGTGGCGGCGTGCATTCGCAACCCGCGATTCAGCATCGGCGGTATGAATCACTTCATGCTGCCGCGTCCGAGCAGCAGCGGTACCGACGCGTGGGAGAACGTCGCCGGTCGCGCGATGCGTTACGGCTCAGCATCGATGGAGCAGCTGATCAACAGCGTGCTCAGCGCTGGCGGCACGCGCCAGGATCTCGAAGTGAAGATTTTCGGCGGCGGGCGCGTGGTCGCGAAGCTCAGCGACATCGGCGCGCGCAATCTCGAGTTCGTGCGCGAGTTCCTGCGCCAGGAAGGTCTGAAGATTGCAGCAGAAGACTCGGGCGACATCTGCTCGCGTCACGTCCAATATTTCCCGCGCAGCGGTCGCGTGCGGGTTCGTCATTTGAGCGCGCGCGCCACGGAGCTGGGTGCGAAAGAGCAGCGCTACCTCGACCGGCTGGAACAGGCGCCGGTCGCGGGCGAGATCGATCTCTTTTAAAGGCGCGCGACATGACTATCAAAGTCCTCGTGGTCGACGATTCAGCTCTGGTCAGGAAGCTGCTGACGGCAATGCTCACGCGCTCGCGCGAGATCGAAGTGGTCGGCGCGGCCAGCGATCCGTACGCGGCGCGCGAGAAGATCAAGAAGCTGAACCCGGATGTCATCACGCTCGACGTCGAGATGCCGCGCATGGACGGCATCACGTTCCTCGAGAATCTGATGCGGCTGCGGCCGATGCCGGTCGTGATGGTGTCGTCGCTGACTCAGCGCGGCGCCGACGTCACGCTGCGTGCGCTGGAGCTCGGCGCGGTCGACTTCGTCGCGAAGCCGCGGATCGACATCGCGGGCACGCTGGGCGACTACGAAGCCGAGCTGATCGCGAAAGTGAAGGTTGCCGCCGGCGCGCGCGTCATGCCGCGCACGACCACGCCGAGGCGGGTAACGGACGAACGCCACAGCACGTCAGCCGTCGTGCCGATGCTGAACCTGCGCTCGATGCTGCGCACGACCGATCGCATCATCGCGATCGGCGCATCGACGGGCGGTACCGAAGCGATTCGCGAAGTGCTGGAGGAGATGCCACCGGACGCCCCGGCGATCGTCATCTCGCAGCACATTCCAGCGGCTTTCAGCAAATCGTTCGCCGAGCGCATGAATCGCGTCTCCGCGATGGCAGTGTGCGAGGCGCAGGACGGACAGCAGATTCTGCCGGGCCACGCGTACATCGCGCCGGGTGATCGACACTTGGTGGTCGAGCGCGACGGCGCCCGCTACGTATGCCGCCTGAGCACCGGCCCTCACGTGAATCGCCACCGGCCGAGCGTCGACGTGATGTTCCGGTCGGTGGCCCAGAACGTCGGCGCGAATGCCGTGGGCGTGCTGCTGACGGGTATGGGCGATGACGGGGCGCGCGGGCTCAAGGAGATGATGGATACGGGTGCCAGCACCATCGCGCAGGACGAGGACAGCAGCGTCGTGTGGGGCATGCCCGGATCGGCCGTGAAAATCGGCGCGGCGATGCACGTCCTGCCGCTGCAACAGATTGGTGCAGAGGTCCTGGCCCTGGTCGCAGCCGCTGCCGCGGCGTGACATAAGATCGCTCAAGTCCTGGATCTGCCGGCCGATAGCCGCATCATGACGAGTGCCAGCGCGATGAAGAACGAGCCCAACACACAGCCTGTCAGTGAATCGGCGGCTGCATTCGCGTTCGTGAGCGAGCTGGCGCAGGAAGTCTCGGGTGGCAAAGTGGAGTTGCCGTCGTTCCCGGACGTCGCAGTCCGTGTCCGCAAGGTGCTTGCGGATGAGCAGGTCTCCAACGAGCAGATCGCACGCATCGTCGGTTCTGACGCAGGTCTCGCGGCGCGCGTGCTGACGCTCGGAAATTCGGCCGCGCTGAATCGTACCGGCAAGACCGTCGCCGACCTGAAGACTGCGATCAATCGTATCGGTCACAACAACGTGCGCACCGCTGCAGTGGCGTTTGCCATCGCGCAGCTGCGTCGCGCAAGCGAATTGCGGAACATCGCGCCTCAGCTGGAACGCGTATGGCAAGAAGCGACGATGGTCGCCGCGCTGTCCTATTCGATCGGCTCGCGATGCCAGATCAACGCCGACGAGTCGATGCTCGCCGGGCTGCTGCATAACGTCGGCAAGCTGTACATCCTGGCGCGTGCGAATCGCCACGGCGGCTTGTTCAGCGAGCCGGCCGCACTGGCCCAGATCCAGCGCGACTGGCACGCCAACGTCGGCAAGGCCATCGTCGAGAACTGGGGCTTCCCCGAGCACATCGCGGAAGCGATCGGCGAGCACGAGAACATCGACCGCAGCGTCGGCCAGGCCGACGTCACCGACGTGCTGACGGTGGCCGTGATGGCCGCCGGCTTCATGGGCCAGGAAGTCGACTTCGAGCTGAACATGCAGGGCGTCAAAGCGTTCCGCCGCTTGTCCCTGGACAACGCCAAGTGCGCGCACATCATGCAGAGCTGCAGCGATGAGATCTCGGCGCTGCGTTCCGCACTCGGCGATTGATGCTTGTCAGGCTAAAGCCTGACCCACAGGGAATACCTTATGTCACCGCACCCGGATTCCACTAGGAACCGGATGCCTGCGCAAACGTACTGATTGCACATGCTGCCTATGCAGGCAGCATGCATGGACTAGTGCGGAATGTTGGCGGGCATGGGCGGCAAGATTCTCGTCGCGGAAGACGATCCTGAAGCAAGGGAGCTGCTGCTGCTATTGCTCGAAGGCGGCGAATACAGCCTTTTGGAAGCAGCCGACGGCATGGAAGCCCTCGACCTGCTGCGCACCGAGCAACCCGATCTCCTGATCACCGACATCGTGATGCCGCGGATGGACGGCTATGAGCTGGTCCGTCGCCTGCGCCAGGACGATCGCACTGCGCACACTTCGGTGATCTTCTGTTCCGCTTCCTACCACGAGCGCGAAGTGCGCGAGATGGCGCGTTCGCTCGGCGTGCAGAGCACGCTCGCCAAGCCCTTCGACTTCAAGACGGTTCGCACGACAGTCGATGCTGCACTCGCTGCTCGCAGCAGCACGACGCCGCCCGAGCCTGTGCCTTTGCCTGCGGCGTCAGTCGTTGGCGGCGCACAGGAACGCTTGAGTGCGCTGGTTGCGTTCAGTCGGCGATTGTTCGGGCTCACGGAGCCGGAAGCGATCGTCGAATCCACTTGTCACGCCGCGCGCGACATTCTGCTCGCGCAGTGTGCACAGCTGGTCATTGCCGATGGCGAAGGCCCGCGTCATGCAACCACTGCGAGCGGTCTGGCGAACGATCAGGTCGATCGATTGCTGAGCACGCGCATGTATCGCGATCTGTTGCCGACGCTGGAGCAGGGCGGATGTGCGCTGTTTCCGATGTCGCCGGGCGATAACGGACGCAACGGCGGCACGGGTCAGCCGGGCGATTTCGTTTCGATGCTCGGCGTGCCGGTCGCATCGGTCAGTCATCACTACGGTTATCTGTGCGTCATCAATCGCATCGGTCTGCCGGGTTTCACTGATGAGGATCTCGCGGTCGCGCGCGCGATCGCAGCACAGGTGGCGGTCGCCTATGAGAATGCGCGGCGCTACCAGGCGCTGCGTGGCGAAGTCGCACGACGTGCTGAAGTCGAGAACGAAGTGCGGATCCTGAATCAGGATCTGGAGCGTCGCGTTGCCGAACGCACGGCGGAACTGGAAGTCGCGAATCGCGAGCTCGAGGCGTTCTCGTATTCAGTCGCGCATGATCTGCGTGCGCCGTTGCGATTGATTCATGCACACGTGCAGATGCTGAGGGACTACCGGGGTTCGCCGACGGCACGCGAGCCGCTGATCCATCTCGACCAGATCACACGCGGCGCGCGCGAGATGAGCGCGCTGATCGATGGACTGCTGGCGCTGTCCCGCATCAGTCACATGGAGATGAGACGCGAGGTCACTTCGCTCGACGAGTTGGTCAAGCGTGCCGTCAATCAAGTACGTCAGGAGAGCGGCGAGCGCGTGGTCGAATGGCGGCTGGCGTCGCTGCCTTCTCTCGCGTGCGATCCCGATCTGATGTTGCAGGTGTTCGCCAATCTCATCGACAACGCCGTGAAGTACTCGCGGCCGCGCCCGCACGCGGTGATCGAGGTCGGCATCGGCGTCGCCGACGGCGACAAATACGTGTTCGTTCGCGACAACGGCGTCGGTTTCGACATGCGCTACGCACGCAAGCTGTTCGGCGTGTTCCAGCGCTTGCACCGACACGACGAGTTCGAAGGGACCGGCATCGGACTGGCGACGGTCAGCCGCATCATCGAGCGTCACGGCGGCCGGATCTGGGCCGAATCGCGCCTCAACCAGGGGGCGGAATTCCGCTTCACTCTCGCGGGGTTGTGACTTTCTCCTGTATCCTTCCTCGATGCAGGAACGATACGACCACGCCGCTGTAGAAAGCGCGGCCCAGGCTCACTGGGACAAGACGCGCGCCTTTGCTGTCGTCGAAGACCCGAAGCGTCCCAAGTACTACTGCCTGTGCATGTTTCCGTACCCGAGCGGGCGGCTGCACATGGGTCACGTCCGCAACTACACGATGGGCGATGTGCTGACGCGCTACATGCGCATGCAGGGTCACAACGTCCTGCAACCCATGGGCTGGGACGCGTTCGGCCTGCCGGCCGAGAACGCCGCCATTAAGAACAGCGTGCCGCCGGCCAAATGGACCTACGACAACATCGCCTACATGAAGGGGCAGCTGCAGCAGCTCGGCTTCGCCCTGGACTGGAAGCGCGAGCTCGCGACCTGCCAGCCCGAGTACTACAAGTGGAACCAGTGGCTGTTCCTGCGGATGCTCGAGCGCGGCATCGCTTATAAGAAGACCGGCGTCGTCAACTGGGATCCGATCGATCAGACCGTGCTCGCGAACGAGCAGGTGATCGACGGCCGCGGCTGGCGCACCGGTGCGCTGGTCGAGAAGCGCGAAATCCCGATGTACTACCTGCGCATCACGCAGTACGCACAGGATTTGCTCGACGAGCTCCAGCACATGACGGAGTGGCCGGAGCGCGTGCGTGCGATGCAGGCGAATTGGATTGGCCGCAGCGAAGGCGTGCGCATCGGTTTTCCGTACGAGCTCGAAGGTCAGCGGCACGTATTGAGCGTGTTCACGACGCGCGCCGACACGTTGATGGGCGCGACGTTCTGCGCCGTCGCTGCCGAGCATCCGATGGCGACCTACGCGGCGCGCAACAACCCGGCGCTTGCGGCGTTCATCGAGGAGTGCAAGCGGGGCACGGAACAAGAGGCCGAGATCGCGCTGATGGAAAAGCGCGGCATGCCGACCGGCTTGTTCGTGACGCATCCGTTGTCGGGCGCGAAGGTGCCGGTGTGGGTCGGCAACTATGTGCTCATGACGTATGGCGAAGGCGCGGTGATGGGCGTGCCGGGGCACGACGAGCGCGACTTCCACTTCGCCAACAAGTACAGCCTGCCGATTCAGTTCGTGATCGCGCCTGCGGGTGCGGACCCTGCGACCGTCTCGATGACCGAGTGGCGCGAGGAGTACGCGGCGTATGGTGTGTGCATCAACTCGGGCAAGTACAACGGGCTCGATTACCAGGCGGCGGTCGATGCGATCGCGGCTGACTTGAACGCGAAAGGTCTTGGCGAAAAGCAGGTGCAATGGCGTCTGCGCGATTGGGGCATCTCGCGGCAGCGCTACTGGGGTTGCCCGATCCCGCTCATCCTGTGTCCGAAGTGCGGCGACGTGCCGGTGCCGGACGAGGATCTGCC
>DATJIP010000022.1:0-64782 GCA_035493235.1 Steroidobacteraceae bacterium | reverse complement strand
CGCACCCTGGTAGCCGCCGACATAACCAACACCGGACTGCAGCAGCGCCTTGGTGACGGCGAGGATGCCCTCGCCTCGGAATTCCTGCCCGGCGCCGAGGCGCAATTTACCGACTTCGTGCGTGAACGATCTTTCAGCCATCGTCGGGACACAATCACTTGCGGCCGATCATCTCCAGCACGGCGGCGGACAGCGTCGAGCCAGGCTCGCCGAATGCCAGCACGGTGTCCTTGTGATCGGCTCCTTCCAGGATCAGCAGATTGCTCTTCACGCCCTTCGCCGTCAGGCGCTGCGCGATGTCCTCTGCAGAGGCGCGCATCTTGCCCTCGTTGGTTCCAGCGGCAACGACTGCCAACGGAGCCGGATCGATGATGTGACGATCGGGGCTGGCGCGCTCCTCCAATTCAGCGGTTGGCGCGTAGTCGGCGTTCTCACCCGGACTCAGATCGTAGTCGCCGCTGATCAACGCGATACCTTTGATCGCATCGTGCGGAACGCCCGCCTTCTTCATCCAGCTCCGATCGAAGCTCACGTCCGCGCTCAACGTCGCGCCGACCGAGTGACCGCTCAGGAAAATCCGGTGCGAATCGCCGCCGAATTTGCCGATGTTCTTGTGAATCCAGACGATAGCCGCCTTGGTGTCGTCGCTCTGCGCGGGATACGGCACACCGCGCTTCGCCATGCGATAACCGGAGACGACCGTAATGACTCCCTGCTCCACATAGGGTCGCGCGACATACCCGTAGTGCGCGCGATCGCCTTCCATGAAGCCGCCGCCATGCAGGAACAACAGCACCGGCGCATTCTTCACCAGTTTTTTCGGCAGGTAGACATCGAGCGCCTGCTTCGGCGACGCGCCGAACGAGATGTCGAGGTGACTCGGAAAGTCCTTGCGCGTCTGCGCGGTCAGCTCGTTGGCCTTCTGGTAGAACGGCGCCCAGATCGTGCCGTAGCGCTTGGGATTGTTGACCGTGTCGTACTTGGTGTAGTCCTGCGCAAGCAGCACCACCGGCGCGGCGAGCACGCACATCGCAAGTGCCATCATCCGTTTCATTTCTCTACCTCGTCTCTCAACGTATCGGCACCTGGCCGACCCACTTCTCGCGCCCGGCCACCTGTGCATCGATTTCATCGAGGAAGCCGAGCACGACGCGGTTAAAGGTCTCAGGATCCTCGAGCATCATCAAATGATCGGTGCCGTTGAGCATCTGATAGCGCGTGTTCGGCCACAGGCGACGCGCTTCCTTGGCTCCCTCCTTGAAGAACACGTCGGTCAGCTCGCCGACCAGCAGCAGCATCGGCTGATGCAGCTGCGACATGTCGGGGAAATCGCGGTTGTTCCACGGACCGATATGCATCGGCGAGGCCGAGTCGGAGCGCTGCGGATCCATGGCTACACGCGGGCTGAACTGCTCGGCCATGCGGGCCTGAATCGCAGCGAGCTCAGGGCGCGCCTGCGCCACTTTGGTGAACGAGGACTTCTTCGCCGCTTCGCGCCCGGCGAGCGCCTGCTCCAGAGTCGGCGGCGGCCCGGCCATCGATTTCGGTGCGTTGAAAAACGCACTGTCCTTGGTGATCGGCGCGAGTGCGATCGTGCAGTCCGCGAACGTAATGCTGCGCACCTTCTGCGGATAAAGCTTCAGGAACTGCACGATGATCGCACCGCCACGCGAGTTGGCGACGAAGTGCGCCTCGCGAATGCCGAAGTGCATCAGCAGCGCATTCAGGTCCTCGGCATGCGCGGTCTCCGAGTAACCGGTAAGCGGATCGTCCGACATGCCGTGGCCGCGGCGATCGTAGCTGATCGCGAGATGGCTCTTGCTGAAGGGCTCGAGCTGCTTCGTCCACAACTCATGCGAATAGCCCTCGCCGTGCACGAACAGAACGGGCGTGCCGTTGCCGGCGACCCGATATGCGAGCTTCACGCCGTTCACCTGCACGAACTGCAGCTGCTCGACATCGCCCGCAACGGCACGCGTATAGCCCGGCGCCTGCGTTTGCTGTGCCGCTGCGACTGCCGGCAGCCCGGCCAGAGAGATCAGCCCAAGAGCCAGCGCCGCAGTCTTCATGGCCCGTTCTCCTGCGGCGCAATCGCCAGGTCGTTACGGTAGACCGTGCCGCCCTTCATGATCATCACGATCTTGCGCAATGCCGAGATGTTGCGGGCAGGATCCGCGTTGACGGCGAGGATGTCCGCATACTTGCCGGGCTCGAGCGAGCCGATCTTCGCTTGTGCGCCCAGCATCGTCGCGGGTGCGATCGTTGCCGAGCGCAGCGCCTGCAGCGGCGTCATGCCTGCTTCCACGTACGCCTCAGCCTCGCGCACCGTCGAGGTCGTGCCATCGTTCGGCTCGAACGGCATCTGATCGGTGCCGAGCGCGATCTTCACGTTTTCTTCGATTGCCGTTTTCAACGTCAGCCAGTGCTGCTTGCCGACAGACTCGCGCCGCTCCAGGTACCAGGGCGGCGAGCCGATCCGCTCGAAGTATTCGCGGCCGCCGGGGTGCGTCACCATGATCGTCGGCACGTACCACGTGCCCTGCTTCGCCATTTTCTTCAGCAGCGCACGATCCAGATCGTAGCCGTGCTCGACGCTGTCGAGGCCGGCGTCGACAGCCGCATTGGTCGCTGGCGTCGAACCGGAGTGGGCCGCAACCTTGATGCCGAACCGGTGCGACGCATCGATGACTGCGCGCATCTCTTCGGGTGTCATCAACGCTTCGGAAATGCCGCCGTCGCCATCGGTCGCGACGCCGCCGGAGATCGCGATCTTGATCCAGTCCTGGCCCTCGCGGATTTTCATGCGCGCGGTCTTCATCATCTCGTACGGACCGTCGTTGTAGGTCTGGCCCGGGCGGCTGCCGTGGCCGCCGGTCATCGTGACGCCGCCGGCAGTGTAGACCCGGGGCCCTTCGTAGTCGCCGCGAGCGATCGCGTCGCGCACCGCCACGCCGGTGTTCCCTTCGGAGCCGGTCATGCGGACGGTCGTGACGCCGGCGTACAGAGACTGGCGTGCGTTGACCATCATGCGCAACGTCAGCGCGGCCGTGCTTTCCTCGGCGAGCTCGGCACGATCGCGGCCCGGCAGCTTCAGGCCGAAATGCACATGCATGTTCATGAGGCCCGGAATGAGCCACGTGCCCTTGGCACGAATCACCTCGGCGTTGGCGGGAACGGCGGTGCCCGCGGGACCGATCGCTTTGATCTTCTCGCCCTCGATCAACACGACGGCATCCTGCAACGCCGGCCCGCCGTCGATGTTCACGACGGTGGCGCCGACGATAGCCTTCAGCGAGGGCGCGGCGCTGGTGGCAGCAGCAGCGCCAGCCGACGCGAGCACGAGCGCAGCGCTCAGCAGCACATTTCTCATGGTGCGCTCCCGGTCTTGCCGGCAGCCGCGACCTCCTCGGCCTTCTGCGCGAACAGCGACTCGCGCACCAGCGCCGGCGGAATCGCGCCCGCTCCGAGAATGCGGTCGTACAACTCGCTCGGCGGCGAGGGCTCGCCATACTTCGCGATGTAGTCTTTGCGCATGGCGTCGATCTCCTGCATGCCGATCAGGTAGCCGAGCACGTAGGTCGGCCGCTCCGTGTACATGTCGACGTCGAGCGCCGCGGCGTAGCGGTCGAAGCGAACCTTGTCGGCCAGGAACGTCACGGCCTCGTCATAGGTCATCTTGCCGGTGTGCAGGCTAGAATCGAGGATGACGCGCGCGGCGCGCCACAGGCGATTGCGCAGCTGCGTGAGACGGACGTCGTCCCCTTGCAGGAAGCCCTGCTCGTACATCATTTGCTCGGTGAACAGGCCCCAACCTTCGGACATCACCGACTCGCGCACGATCTTGCGCAACAGCCGCGGATTCGCCTTGCGCTTCAAGCCGTCGACGTGATGCCCGGGATACGCCTCGTGCACGGCGATGATCGGGATCCACGCGTTGTGATGCGAACGCAGGCGATCGTTGCGCTGCTGCGGCGTCATCCAGTCCTCGATCGGCGTGAGCACGAGCTTGCCTTCGAGACCGTCGCCGAACGGATCGACCGACTGGAACGTGCCGAACGGCGAGGAGCGACGCATCGCCGGCGGAGTATCGACGGTGATCACGCGCTCGCCCGGCGGCAGCGTGACGATGTGGTGCTCGATCACGAACGCTCGCGCCGCATCGATCTTGGTCTGGTATGCCTGCTTGATGCCGTCGGCGCTCGGATGATCGTCCTTGATCTTTTCGTAGACCTCGGTCCAATGCTTCGCGCCTGGCTGAATGCGCTGTGCGACTTCCTGCGCTTGCGCTTCAGTCTCCGCGAAATCCTTCTTGCCGCGCTCCAGGATCGAGTCGGCATCGGCATCGAGGAACCAGCGGTGCTTCAGGATGTAGTCGTAGTTCTCCTTGCCGAGCACCCAGGTACCAGTCGAGCGCGGCAACAGGTCCTTGTGCAGAAACTGACCGTAAGCCGCGAGCGCTTTGAGCGCAGTGTCCGATGCAGCCGTCAACGCGTTGCCCGAATCGCCCGCTTGCTTGGCCAGAGCGGGCACGCCGGCGCGCATCAACTTGATCGTACCTTCGGTCTTGAAGATCGCGGACTCGGTGTAGCTGCGCGGCGGCTTCACGAGATTCTTGCGGCCTTGCTCGATGCGAGCCGGCACCTGCTGCAGCAGCTTGGTGAGCTTCGCGGCACGCTCCTGCGGCGTGCCGGGAGCAGTCGGCTCGAGCACGCGACCGATGTCGCCGGCGGGGACGTACAGCGACGCATCGTTCTCCCAGACGCGGCGCGCTTCGGCAGTGTGAATCGTCGATTCGAGCAAGCCGATCATCAGGCGCCGATCGATATCCTCCTCGCGCGACAGGCCGGCAGCGTCGATCTGCTGGACCTTGTCGAGGAGCTCACGCCGCGTCTGGATCTGCTGCTGGAACGCTGCGAGCGAAACATCCTCCAGCGTGCCGGACTCGTCGTCATCCGGGCGCTCGATCTTCGCGTACTGCTCGATCAGCGGTTGCAGCGCCAGCGATGCGGCTGAAGGTCCCGGCGGGGGTGGCGGCGGCGCCGCCTCCTTCTTACCGCATGCAACGAGACCGCTCGCGAGAGCGACGACCGCGGCTGCGATCACCCACGTGCGCTGCGACTGCTTGCTGTTCATCTATTTGGTCCGCCAGGTGAAGCGCACTCCATAGGTCTGATACGAGGGCTGCAGGGCCATGCCCGAGACGAACGCCTTTTCGTAGACGTTGGTGAAGTACTTCTGGTCGAACACGTTCTCGATGTACGCGACGATGCTGAATCGGTCCGACTGCACGCCGGCGCGCAGATTGGTGTTGTCGTAGCTCGGCACCAGGAATGGGAATCCTTCGTCGCGGCGCGCGACCGAGGTCAGGTCGCTGTAGGTGTCGTCACGGTAATACCACTCGGCACGCGCGAATCCTTCCCAGTCACCGCCGAGCGGGAACGTGTATTGGGCGTCCGCGCTCGCCGTCCACTCCGGCGCATTCGGCATGACCTGATGGCTCAGGTCGACGATCGCACCGTCGATGAACGCGTTGGTGAAGTTGTCGAATTCGGCGTGCAGATAGCCGACCGAGAGGTTCAGCAGCAAGCGGTCGGTTGGCAGCAGCGACAGCTCGGCTTCCACGCCGTAGTTGGTCGCTTCGGCAGCGTTCTGAATACCGCTGGTGAAGACGATCGTGCCTTCGTCGTCGATGTCGGCGACCGCGAAGGACGCCTGCAGATCGCTCCACTCCATCAGGAATGCTGCGGCATTCAGTCGCGCCCGGCCGTCGAGGAATTCCGACTTGATCCCGAGCTCGTAGTTCCAGATCGTTTCCGGATCGTAGCTGTCGCTGATCAGGTCGTTCTGTGCGATCTGCACGCCGCCGGATTTGAAGCCCTTGGAGATCGTCGCGTAGACCTTGGAGGCATCGCTCAGCGCGTAGCTGGCGGTGAAGCGCGGCGAGATGTCGTCGAACGTGTCCTCGTCGGAGATCGTCAGGCGCGATTCGCCCGCCGTGAAAGTCACTTCGGAGATCTTCACCTTGTCGCGCGTAGCGCGCACGCCGACCAGCAGGTCGAGGCGATCGGTGGCGTGCCACACGGCCTCACCGAAGATCGCGGCGCCGATGGTCTCGTTGTCAGCCGTGTTGCGCGTCACTTCGAAGTCGACCGGCAGGCCGAACGGCTGGTCGTTGCCGACCTGCGTCGCCTGATCGATGTTGCCGCGATCGCGGCTGTAGATCGCACCGACCGTCCAGTCCCACGACTTGCCTTCGATCGAGCCGAGCCGGAACTCCTGGCTCAAAGCGTCGCGATCGTACGGCTTGTGCTCGTAGAACAAATCCTCGCTGCCGCCATCGACGTCGCCGCGCAGGAACGTCTTGGATTCCAGATAGCCCGAGACGCTCGTGAGTCGGACGTTGTCCCAGCGATACTCGGCACGCGCGGTGATGTACTCGTACTTCGAGCCGACTTCCTGCGGCCGGTTGAAGTTGACGCGATTGGTGTTCTGCGGCCAGTAGCCGATGCCATCCGGCGTCACTTCGCCGTACAGGCTCTCGGTGAACGCCGAGAGCACGCCGGACGGTACGCCTTCGCGCATGCCGACGAGCTCGTCCGACGCGCTGGCGATCATGTCGAGCGTGAACTGCTCGTTAGGCGTGTAACGCAGGCTCAGGCGCCCGTACTTGTACTCGGAGTCGTTGCCGCCGCCGATCGGATTGATGTTCTTGATGTAGCCGTCGCTCTCCTGATACTTCACGTTCGCGCGCATGGCGAGCGTGTCGGTGATCGGCAGATTGAGCGTGCCGTCGAGCTCGTACGTGTCGTAGCGCGAGACGTCGGCAGTCACCTCGCTGAAGAACTCGTTGGTCGGCTTCTTGGTCGTGATGTTGAGCGCGCCGCCGACCGCGTTGCGGCCGAAGTACGTGCCCTGCGGACCGCGCAGCACCTCGATGCGCTCGATGTCCATCACGCCGGGATTGGAGGTCGCAGTGGCGACGCTGAAATCGTCGATGTAGATGCCGAAGGTGTTGGCCGGCACGGTCGCCTCGCCTGCTTCGGTGATGAACTCGGTGACGCCGCGGATCGACAGTCGCTTGCGGTCGCGCGAGCCTTCGGTCGTGTAGGCGACGTTCGGCGTGCGCGAGAAAACGTCATCGACGCCTTCGATCCGGTTGCGCTCGATGCTTTCGGCCGAGAACGCCGAGACGGCGATCGGCACATCCTGCAGCGACTCCTCGCGTCGCCGCGAGGTCACGACGACTTCTTCGAGTGTCGCACGTCCCTCTGCATTCTGACCGCCCGCCTGCTGCGCGCAGGCGTCGTCGGTCGACAGCACGCCGAGTGTCGAACACACGGCGCAACCTGAGATCAGCGCAAGCCGCGCGCGGCCCGCTCGTACCCGATTCGACATCATCTTTCTCCGCTGTTACTTGCCGCCGACGACGCTGAAGCTGCGACCGTCGGCGAGCGTGAGCTTCTTGCCGTCGAAGGTTGCCTTCGCGGTGAAGTCGCGCTTGTTGAGCGCCTTGTTCGGCGTCGATTCGGACCAGCGCTCGACGTTCAGGTCGTACGCGGTGCCGCTGTTCTTGTAGGTGCCGTAGCCGCTGACGATGCCCTGCGCATCGCCTTCGACCAGCACGAAATGCCCATCGACCAGCGCGAACACGCCCTTGTCGAGCCGATGAATCTGGCCCTTGCCGGGCCCGAGACGCTTGAATTCCTGTACCGTGCCGCTGTCGAACACGATCTTCATCGCGTCGCCGTTGCGGTCGACGGAAATGTCGTGCTGCGTATCCTTGCGGAAGTTCAGCGGCGCGCTCTTGCCCGGCGCAATGCTGATCGTCTGCTCGGCGATCATGTGCACGCCCATCGGGCCCGAGCCGTACGGCCCGGCGTGTGCCATCGCGCCCTGCGTCGCGAATGGATCGCCGTCGAAGATCGACTGTTGCGCGAACACGCCATCCTTGAACAGGATCACGCCATGCAGCGGCATGGACTCGCCCTTACCGCCAGGCTGCAGCGTCGTATACGCCCACAGGCCTTCAACCGACTTCACGGCGTCAGCTTTCTCGGCTGCCGCTGCCGTTGCACTCATTGCGGCTGTCGCAAGACAGCTGATGGCCACCGACGCAAACAATCGGCGCAGACGTGCTCTATTCACGATCGAACCCCCGGATTGTGGACGCGCAGGCGCGCGCCTTTGTGCTGCAGTCACAGTGCTGCAACAGATCCGTGAATTCAACGACAGGGGCTGCGAGTGTTCGTTGCTTCAACTGCAACGATCGCGGGCGAGAGTGCCCAGGAGTACAGGTTTCACCGGCGGCTGGGCCTGCAACGGACCGACTTGCGCCGCCGACATCCCGCGAGCGGCGGCGAGCACGCAAGCGGCGTTGTCGCCGCACATGCGTCCTTGGCACATTCCCATACCGACGCGCGTCAGCAGCTTTGCTGCATCGGTCGAAGCGACATGCGGATTCTGTCGCAGCTGCTGCTCGAATTCACCGCGGGCGATCGATTCGCAGCGGCACAGTGTCGCGTCCTCGGTCATCGTTGCGTTCGCCAGCTCCCGCGGCGGACGCGCGAGCTCGCGCAACAAACGCGCAAAGCCGTCGATGCGATCGAGGCGACGACGCGGCAGCTGCGCCGCTCGCGCCGCCAGTGAGTCATCGAGGCGGCCCAGGCGACGCAGAATCCCGAACGCGGCGATGCGGCCCTTTTCCAGCGCTGCGTCTGCGCCCGCAACACCCGTCACCTCGCCGGCAACGAACAGATTCCCGACGCTCGACTCGAACCACTCATCGTGATCGACCAGCCAGCCGCCCGCCTCGTCGCGCCAATGGACCGCTGCACCCGCCTGTCGCGGCAGCTCGGACGAAGCGAGAAAGCCATGGCAGACGCCGACGCGATCGCAGTCGATGTTCTGAGTGCGCTGCGGGTCCGGCGTACCATCGGCGTGCAGTCTTGCGATCGTCGCGCGCTCCACACCTCCCGCTCCGTCGACACGCAGAACACTCGCGCCGAAAATCACCGGCACGTTCGCGCGCCGTAGACGATTCAGGATGCGGGCCGTCTGCAGGAATTGCGTAGCGTGCCGGAGCAGAACCAGCGGATGAGCGAGCGCACGGAGTGCAAGCGCCCGCTGCTGCGTGAACACCACCGCTGCGACAATTGCGCCCGCGCCGAGCAATTGGTCCGCGACGACGAGTTGCAGCGGATGACTTCCTGCGAGCACGAAACGATCGCCCGGCACGAACTGCTGACTCTTCACGAACGCCTGGATGGCGCCCGCCCCCATCACGCCCGGTAATGTCCAGCCCGGAAACGCGAGCGGCCGCTCGTAGCAGCCCGCCGCAACGAGCACGGTCTTCGCGCGCAGGAACGATGTGCCCGCTGGACCCTGGATCCACAGCTCGTGTCCACTGCGCTCGGCGCGCACGCGAAAGGCCGAGGGCCGGAAGATGCCAAGCACGGACGAGCTCATGCGCCAGTCGACATCCGTGCGATCGTCCATCGATTGCAGCGCTCGCTTGACGCGGTCGTAAAGCTTGCCGGGGAGCCAGCGTTCCACGGTGAAAGTGCGCGGCGGCTGCCGCAGGATCTGCCCGCCGGCCCGCGGCTGCTCATCGACGATGGTTACGCTGACACCGTGCTCACGCAGGATCGCCGCTGCGCCGAGACCCGCCGGTCCAGCGCCTACAATCGCAACGTCGCTCTGCTCCTGCGCCGTCTCGCGATTCATGTGGCTGGAACCGTGATGTGCAGGCCGGCACGAACCGGCGTGAGGCAGGCTCGTGCGCGCACTGGCTCGGCACCGCTTGCTGCGTCAGAAATCTCGACCAGGCAATCGAAGCACACACCCATATTGCAGAAGGGGCTGCGCGCTCTGCCGCCCCCGACATTCGACCCTTCGTCACGCGACATGGTGAGCACGCCGGCGGCGATCAGCGCAGTTGCGACGGTCTCACCTTCGTACGCACTGACTTCCTTCCCGTTGATATGGATCGTCACCGGCTGCGGCCGCGCAACGTTCGTGGTGATGCGCAAGCTCATCAGACCGATGCCATGAAGTTGTTGATGTGACTGAAGCGCGCGGGGCTGTACAGGTCGATGGGACTCGATGAGCGTCCTGCGACGATCAGCTCGCTGATCAAACGCGCGTACGTGGGCCCGTGCGTGAAGGCAGCGCCGCCGGCTGCGACGTAGAAACCCGGCGCTTCGGGCACAGCGCCGAGCAGCGGCATCTGGTCCGCAGTCACGCCGGTGATCCCGGTCCACGACCGCAGCCAGTGCAATCGCCCGAGCGCCGGCACCAGCCGCGCGGCGAGCGCGAGATTTTCGATTGCGTTCTGCATCACCGGCTCAGCGCGGCGCTGCAGGCTCATCGACGCGCCGCTGCGCGTGAGCCGGCTGGGCCAACCGCCGCCAACCAGAAAATTGCCGGCCTCGACCTGCTTGAGCGTCAGCCGCTTGCTGGCGTGCTGCACGAGATGCGGAATCAGCGGCGCGGCGCGCTCGGTAACGTTCATCGTCAGCGGCACGGCGTAGATCGGCAGATGCAGATGCGCCATCGCAGCGATCTCACCTGCCCAGGTCCCGGCCGCATTCAGCACGGCGCGAGTACCGACCTCGGCGCTGCGACCCTCGCGATCCAGCATCGCAACCTGCCACTCCGAACCGTCGCGCTCGAGTGCCGTGACGCGCGTGTAACAGCGGATTTCGGCGCCGCGAGCCGTGGCGCTGCGCGCGAAGGCCGGCGCGACCAGCCGCGGGTTGGCGTGGCCTTCATGCTCGAAGTAACCGGCGGCAACGACCGAATCGGTCAGGTACGGCGCCATCCGTCGCACTTCGGCCGCGCCCAGCAACTTCGACCCGAGATTCCACTTGTCCTGCAACGCCTGGCGCTGCTCCAGCATCGCGACGTCTGCAGGCGATTCCGCGACGATCAGCCCACCGCCCAGCTCCATCTCCAGCGATGCGCCAAGCTCCGCCTCCAGGCCGCGCCAGTCGCGAATGGCAACCAGGCTCAGGGGAATGATCTGCGCGAACTGTTGTGCCTGCTGCTCGCCGTAGCGGATCAGCCGGTATTCGAGCTGGAAATGCAGCGAGCCGGCGTTGCGCCCGGATGCCTCACGATTGAGGTCCGCCTGCTCGACGAGCAGCACTCGGGCACCGCTGCGCGCCAGATAGTACGCAGCGGCACAGCCTACGAGGCCGCCACCGAGCACCACGACATCGTAGCGATTCATCACCAAAGCTCTTCCTCCCGCGCGGACTGTCCACAACCTGTGCGCCAACTGAGCGCAGGCGCACGATACACTCGAATCCGATGAGCAGTAGCGCATTCGATGCCCGCGGCTCCTCGCCGTACCAGCCCGCTCCCGCCGCCCTGCTTGGCGGCGCGACGCTGCTGTATCGCGACTTCCTGCATGCGGGCGACAGGCTCACGAGCTATTTCGGCCCCTCGTTCGACGACGACGCCGCGATCGGGCAGCTCGCCGCGCGATTGAGGAGCCGTGAATACGAGCGCGAGGTGTTGGTCCGAGCGCTGCGCGATCTGGCCAGCGAGGCCGCAGCGCCCAACGCCGCCCGGGCTCAGCTCGAGTCTCTGCTGCGGCCGGACTCGCTCGTGGTGTTCGCGGGCCAGCAACCCGGCCTCTACACCGGGCCCTTGTACGCCGTGTACAAAGCACTCACGGTCGAGCGCTGGGCGGCCGATCTTTCGCGACGGCTGGCGATGCGCGTGGTCCCCTGCTACTGGCTCGGCAACGACGATCATGACTTCGCCGAAGTCGATCACGTGAATCTGCCGGCTGCGGGAAAGATCGAAACGCTGCGGTATGTCCCTGCGTCTGCGCCGGACGGCGCGCCGCTCGGCCGGATCGTGCTGGACGCCGGAATCGAGAAGCTCACGGATCGGCTGGCAGCATGCCTGCCTGCATCGAGTCGCGCGAAATTCGTCGTCGATCAGATCCGGCAATGCTATGCCGCAGGCACCGGTCTGGCTGGAGCCTTCGCGCGCATGTGGTATCGAATGTTTCCGGACAGCACACTGCTGTTCGTCTCGCCCGATAACGTGCTGTTGAGAAAACTGGCAGCACCTTTGCTGGCAAGGTCGGTCGCAAGCGACGCAGCGCTTTTTGCCGCGTACGAGGACACCTCGCGACGCCTGGAAGCGGCTGGCTACCCTCGTCAGGTCAGCAGGACGCCGGCGCAGACTTTCCTGTTCCAGCAGCGATCCGCTCGCCATGCGATCCATCGCGTCGGCGGTGGCGGATTCGCATGGCAAGGTGCGCAGCCCGTCGCAGCCGAAGAATTACAGCAGCTGTGCCTCGAGCGTCCCGGCGATTTCTCGCCGAATGTGCTGCTGCGGCCGGTCGTACAGAATTCCCTGTTTCCGACGCTCGGGGTCGTGCTCGGTCCGGCGGAGGTCGCGTACTACGCACAAATCGGCGGCCTGCACGATCATTTCGGTGTGCCCCGCCCGGCTGTCCTGCCGCGGACCAGCGTGACTCTGATCGAGCGTGCTACCGCGCGGCGACTGCGGCGCTACGGCGTCGATCTCGAAGGTCTCAGGAGCGATGTCGATCGCGAAGTTGCCCGCGCGTTGCGTGGCCAGTTCCCCGAGAATCTCGCCGCCCGCTTACAGGCCGCAGACCGAACGATCGCCGCTGCGTTCGAGGAAGTGGGCGCGCGCCTGGACGAGTTCGACCCGACGTTGGCCAGCACGGTGCGGGCCGCGGCGGCGCGTGCGCGCAAACAAATGGACATCGTTGCCGGCAAGGCCCATGCCTCGCATCGCCGACGCGAACGCGAAGCGCAGGCCCAGATCAGAGCGGCTGCGCTGCATCTCTTTCCGGGCGGCGCTTTGCAGGAGCGTCGGTTCAACATGGTCTATTACTGGGCGCGCTACGGACAGGAATTCCTCGACGAGCTCCAGCTGGACTGGCCCATCGGCCGGCGCGACCCGCTGCTGCGCGAGATCGGTGCGTGACGGCGCAGCGACTCAATATCGGGATCACGGGCTTCGCCGGCGCCGGCGGCTCGGGAGTGGTCGCCGGAGAGTTGGGACGTCAGCTGGCCCAACGCGGACACTCGGTCCATTTCATCGCCGACGCGCCGCCGTTCCGCTTCCCGCGTTTCGCCGCGCTCGTTCACTATCACGAGGTCGTGGTCCCGGAATATCCGCCGATCCGACATCTCTACACGCTCGCGCTCGCTGCCAAGATGGCCGAGGTCTCGCGGCGCTTTGGCCTGGATATCCTGCACGTTCACTACGCGCTGCCGCACACTGCCGCAGCTCTGCTCGCGCGCTCGATACTCGGCAATCCGAGTCGGCCCCGGCTCGTCACCACACTGCACGGGACCGACGTCACGCTGCTCGGCTCCGACCCTTCGCTACACGAGGCGACGGCCCTCTGCATCGGCTCTTCACATGCAGTCACCACCGTATCGCAGTTCCTGAAGACAGCGGCGAGCACGCTGTTTCCAGGCGGCCCGCCGCTCGAGGTGATTCCCAACTTCGTGGATCGCGCTGAGTGTTGCGCCACTCGCAACTCACGCCCCGCAGCCGCGCAGGAGCTGCTGCTCGTGCATCTCTCGAACTTCAGGTCGGTCAAGCGGCCGGTCGACACGGTGCGGATATTGGCCGCCGTCAACGCCGTCCGCCCCGCCCGCCTGCTGCTCATCGGCGACGGTCCTGAGATGCCACGCGTGCTCAGCGAGGTGGAGCGACTGGCTTTGCGCGATCGAGTGCAACTGGTCGGCAATCAGATCGACGTGCAGACGCTGCTGTCACCCTGCGATGTGTTCCTGTTGCCGTCCGCCGCGGAGGGCTTCGGGCTCGCTGCGCTGGAGGCGATGGCGTGCGGCGTGCCGGCCGTAACTTCGGACGCCGGCGGACTCGCCGAGCTGATCGAGAACGGCCAGGGCGGCTACGCGGTCGCCGTCGGCGATCTCGAGTCGATGGCGGCAAGAGTGCTGGAGATCGCGGCGGATCCCGCTACTCTGGAGTCGCAGCGCGCCGCGGCGCGCGCACGGGCGGCGCGCTTCGACGCCGGGATCATCGTCCCGCTGTATGAGAATCTGTATAGGCGGACGCTCGCATGAGCACAGTCGACGTCTTGGCCATCGCTGCGCACCCCGACGATGTGGAGATCACCTGCGCGGGTCTGCTGATCCGCATGGCCGATCTCGGCTACCGGACCGGCGTGCTGGATCTCACACGCGGTGAGCTCGGGACGCGGGGTTCCGCTGAGATCCGCAGCCGCGAAGCCGCTGCCGCCGCCGAGATCATGGGGTTGACGCTGCGCGAGAATGCAGAACTTCCTGACAGCCGGCTGATGCTCAACGATGTCAGCCGCGCGGCTGTCGCTGCATGTATCCGCAGGCTGTGCCCGGCGCTCGTCATCCTGCCCTCGGACGGGCAGCGGCATCCGGATCACAACGCAGCCAACGCGATCGGCTACGCGGGAATCTTTGCCGCCGGCCTCAGCAAATTCCCGGTCGAAGGCCCGGCCCATCGGCCGGCCCAGGTGCTGTACGCGGTAGCGGACGAGCGGGAAGAGCCTTCTTTCTACGTCGACATTACGGCGCAGATGGAGCGCAAGCTGCGAGCTGTCGCTGCGTATCGATCGCAGTTCGACGAAATGCCCGCGCATGTCGATGCGCTCGGCGATGACATTTATTCGCGTCTGACGTGCACGGCGCGCGGTTTCGGCTGGCGTTGCGGCGTTCGGTTTGCGGAGGCCTACTGCATCAGACAGCCAATGCTGGTCGACGATCCGCTCGCGGGATTGCGGCTCAAGCCGGTCTGATCAGTCGGTACGCTGCGGCGGCGGGATTCCCTGCATGCGCAGCAGGATGTAAACCTGACCGCGGTGGTGCGCTTCTTCCTGCACGATGCTCCACAGCAGCCTTTCGATGGTGAGCATGCGTCGAAAGGCCGGGATTTCCCGCTTGAGATCGGCTGGCGTCAGCTGCTCGTACGCGAGGATCGTGGTCGCATGAACCTCGTGCATGAGCCGGATGACGTCGTCGAATGTCGGATATTCCTCGCGCGCAAACAATGCACCCGGCACGATCGTCTTCGGTTCGCGGTCGAGCACCAGCTTCTCGGCGATGTAGTGCTCCACGTACGCCATGTGGCGCAGCGTGTCGCTGATGCTGCGCCGACCGCCGGGCGGCACCCAATGGAAGATCTGCTCGACTTCTTCGGCCGGACGCACCGTCCGCAGCGTCTTGACGATCTGACCGAGCCCGTCGAAGAGCTGGTCCCGTTCGCGCTCCCAGTAGGGGTAGAGGTCGGCGATCTGCATGCCCGCGGACACTGCTGCAACGACCGGGTGAGTTCAATGCTGTTCCCGCCAAAGATCGTTGCGCCCGGGGCAACGAATCGGCGCAAACCGCTGAATCTCCGCCAGCCCGGCCATGGCGGTCCCGTGTTTTGCAGATTGAAATAATTTATACGCTCAACATAGACTCGACTTCGTTGCGTTTAAGGCAATGTACCGGGGGACCACACCATGCACGGGGAAATCCGTCTGCGCTACCTCTACGAGGCGGCGCGTCTGGGGACGATGCGAGCTGCCAGCGAGGAGCTCAATGTCGCCACCTCTTCCATCAGCCGGCAGATCGCCGCGCTCGAGAAGGACCTGGGCATGCGGTTGATCGAGGGCGGCCGGCGCAAGATCAAGCTCACCGAAGCGGGTGACGCCGCGTTCGAGTACTACCGGGAGATGCGCGCGCACGAGGAAGTCTTCATGTCGCGGGTGGAGGAGCTGCGCAGCATCCGTACCGGCACCATCAATCTCGCAGTCGGCGAGGCGTTCATCAGCGACGATTTCAGCGAGGTGCTGCAGGCTTTCATGCGGCGCTTTCCGGGCATCATCGTGCGCGTGAAGATGAGCGGCAGCAACAATGCGGTCGAGCTGGTGCGCGACGACGAAGCGCACTTCGGCCTGATCTTCGACGTGCCGCGCGACCCTAAAGTGCGCGCCAGGCTGACGCTGTCGCAGCCGCTGAAAGTCATCGTTCACCCACAGCACGAGCTCGCCGGCCACAAGAGCGTCAAGCTCGGCGATCTCGGCAAGTACAGCATCGGCCTGCCGGAGGATTCGTTCCGCATCCGCCAGATCGTGCGCGAGGCGGAGCATGCCGAAGGCATTTTCCTCGAGCCGGGCCTGATCGCGAACTCGATGATGCTGCTGAAGGACTTTGCCAAGTGCGGCCGCGGGCTGACCTTCCTGCCGGAGTTCCTCGCGCAGCCGCAGTTGAGCGAAGGCAAGCTGATCGCGATCCCGATCGACAACGCGGTGATGAACTCGACGCGGATCAGCCTGATCACGCGCACCGGGCGGCAGTTGCCGAACGGCGTCTATCGGCTGATGTTGCGGATCGAGGCGCATCTGAAGAGCCTGATCGCGCCCGGTTGAGACCGATCGCGCACTTCCGCTGGATCGTCGTCGCGATGCTGTTCGCGGCGACGGCGATCAGCTACGTCGATCGGCAGGTGCTGACGGTGCTAGCGCCGACGCTGCGCGACCAGCTCGGGCTCAGCAACACCGGCTACGCGTCGATCCTCACCGCATTCCTGCTCGCGTACACGTTCATGCAACCCGTCACCGGGTGGCTGATCGATCGCGTCGGCACGCGCATCGGCTTCGCACTGATCATGGCGTGGTGGTCCGTCGCGGCGGCGTTGCACGCCTTCGGCACGAACGTCACGACCTTCGCTGCCTGCAGGTTTCTCCTCGGCGCGGGTGAGGCAGGCAGCTGGTCGGCGTGCGTCAAGGCGGTCTCCGAGTGGTTTCCGCGCCGTGAGCGCGGGCTTGCGACCGGCCTGTGGAGCGCAGGCGTGTCTGCAGGCCTCGTCATTTCGGTGCCGATCGTCACGTGGGTCAGTTTGCAGCTCGGCTGGCAGTGGGCGTTCGTACTCACCGGCGTCACCGGTTTCGTGTGGCTGGCGATCTGGCTGGCGTTGTATCGCCTGCCGCAGCAGCATTCTCTGGTCACCGCCGCCGAGCTGCGGCACATCACTGCAGATGCGTCGGACGCAACAGTCGAATCTGTGCGCGTGCCTTATCTGCAGCTGCTGAGATCACGCAACGTGTGGGCCGTGATTGCGGCGCGCCTGCTCGCAGATCCGTGGGTGTGGTTCTACTACTTCTGGATTCCGGAATATCTGCGACGCAGCGCCGGCTTCAGTGCTGCCGATGTGGGCAGGTACGCGTGGATTCCGTTTCTCGCGCAGGGCATCGGCATCGTGCTCGGCGGCTACCTTTCCGATGTCCTGGTGCGACGTGGCGTGCGCGCGCTGCACGCGCGTCTGGGCATCATGCTCGTCGGCATGCTGCTGATGGTGCCAGGCATCTTCGCAGCGTTCGATCTGGACATCGTGATCATCTTCGCCGGCATCAGCTCGGCAATGTTCGGCTTCGGCTTCTGGGCACCCAACATGATGTCGCTGTGCGCAGATGCATTTCCGCGCAATGCGGTGGGCTCGGTGGTCGGACTCAGCGGCATGGGCGCCGGCGTCGGCGGCATGCTGTTCACGATGCTGGTCGGCTGGACGCTCGACCGCTACGGCTACCCGCCGGTGTTCATTGCGGCGGGGGTGATTCCGCTGCTGGCGTTCTTGGTGTTATTCGTCGCGTTGGATCGGGAAGAGTCTCTCGCCAAGGCGCCAAGCAGCGCCAAGTCCGGACTAGAAAAACTCTGAATTCTGAGTTGTCAGAATTCTTCTTGGCGCTCCTTGGCGCCTTTGCGCCTTGGCGAGATCTCTTACTCTGGCACAGCGGCGTCCGCTTCGATCTCGACGAGGAAATCAGGCAACGCCAGCGAGGCGACGCCGATGAAGGTGTTCGGCGCCGGCGTGGCGCCGCCGTAGAACGCGCCGACCTCGCCGAGGATCGGTCCTAGCTTGTCGGGCGAATGATTCACGACGTAGGTGCGCAGACGCGTGACATTTGCCGGCGTGCACCCGGCGGCGCGCAGCACAGTCGTGAGGTTGGCGAGTGCCTGGCGGGTCTGGGCCGCGTAATCGCCCGGCCCGATGACGTTGGTCTGCGCATCCCAGGCCACCTGCCCGGCGAGATGCAGAGTCTTGCCGCCCTTCTGCAGCGTCGCGTGCGAGAAGCCGAACTTGAGGCTGTCGTAGAGCTGCTTGGGATTGACGCGTTCGATGCTCATGGTTGTCTCCGCAAAATTCAGTCCACCAGTTCGAGCGTGTGACCCCACGGGTCCGACACGTAGATGTTGGTCTTGCCGGCGAGTGGACCGGAGTCCATCGCGATGCTCTCGAACACCTTGCAGCCGCGCTGTTTGAGCCACGCGGCGGCGGCGTTGACGTCCTTCACCAGCAACGCGACGTGATGCCCGCCGCGATCGCAGTTGCGCGGCACGACCTGCCGGCGATCGTCGGGCTTGTCGTACTGGACGAGCTGGAACTTGAGATTAGGCGCGAGCTGCAGCATTGCGAGCGTCAGGCGCGCACCCTTCACGCCGACATGCGTCTCCATCCAATCGCGCCCCTGCGCGTCCTTCGGAATATCCGCGGAGTCGATCGGGCCGATCTGGTACAGCACCGTGGCGCCGAACGCCTCGGTGTAGAACGCGATGGCGGCTTGCAGATCGGGCACGGTCCAGGACACGTGATCGACTGCGAGGAAAGCGGGACGGACTGATGCGTTCACGCGGAGCTCCTGGATTGCTCGGGCCGCACGGCTGCCAGCGAAAAGCCGTGCATGCCGGCCTTGTTACGCACCGCCGAGACCGTGCGCTTGAGCCGCGACGCGATGATCTCGATGCCGATCCCGGCATCGGTGAGCTCGCGCAGCTGCTTCAATTCGGCGCATGACCACATCCTGGCGGCACTGGGACTGCTGAATCTTCTCATCTCAACCTGGAACGAGTGCGAGCACCCGCAACGGACTGCCCGAGCCGTTGACGATTTTCAAAGGCGGCGCGATCACGACCGCGCCGGTCGGCGGCAATTGATCGAGGTTCATCAGGCTCGCGAGCCCGAAGCGGTTCGAGCCGTGCATGATCGTGTGGCACGGGAACATCGGATCGAACGTCGCCGCCTGCCCCGCATCGGTGCCGACCGTCTCGACGCCGACGCCGAGAATGTCGCGCTCCTGCGCCAGGAATGGTACGCACTGCGGATGGAAGCCAGGGGTATGCGGCCCGTCCGCACCAATATTGAGGAAGCGCTCGGCGCCCGTGCGCTTGGACCAATCGGTGCGGATCAGCACCCACGCGCCGCGCGGGATTTCGCCGTGTTGCTGCTCCCACGCCTGCACTACTTCGACGGTGACCAGGAAATCCGCGTTCTCGCGCACGCGCGCCGAGACGTCGATGACGCACGCCGGGCCGATGAACTTCTGCACCGGGATGTTGTGCGTGGCGTTGTTCGGATAATCCTTGCCGGTGACCCAGTGGATCGGCGCGTCGAAATGCGTGCCGGTGTGCTCGCCGCACGCGATGTTGTTCCAGTACCAGGCCGGGCCGCGCTGGTCGTACTTCGAAATCTCTTCCATCGAGAACGGCTGCGAAGGCGCGAACTGCGGCGGCAGCTGGATCGTCGGGGTCGCCGGCTCCAGCGGTACGGTCAGATCGACGACGCGAATGCCGCCGCCGAGGATGCCCGCCGCCAGCTCCGCGAGCGTTGCCTTACCGACTTGCGCCATGACTCACCTTCCTGTCCTGCGCTTTGAGCTTGCCGAGCGACACGAGTGTCTGACGCACGATGGCCAGCCCGTGTTCCTCCAGCGGCAACAGCGGCCGGCGCGGATAGCCGCCCGGCAAACCGAGCTCGTTCAGCGCCGCTTTGAAGATCGCCTGTCCCGAGCCGAAGCGCCCGGTGTAGTCGGAATTGAACCAGTCGCGCATCAGCGTTTCGTTGCGCTCGCCGAGTTGCCGCGCACGCGGCAGATCGTTGGCCCAGATCGCATTGAAGTAGTCGGGCAGCTCCCGGCCGAGCACCGCGCCGGCGCCCATCGTGCCGTCGGCGCCGTGCTGGTGGACCAGCATGATGCCGACCTCGTTCATCGGCACGCCGAAGACGCGCACCTGATCCTTCAGCGCAAAGAACACATCGATGAAGTGCCGCAGGTCGGCGGTGGAGTTCTTGATCGCCACCACGTTCGACAGCTCCGCAATGGAGCGCAGCAGCTCCAGCGACATGTCGATGCCCGTGCCCGGCGGCCAGTTGTATGCACAGATCGGCAGCGTCACCGCCGCGTTCACTTCGCGATAGAAGCCGAGGATCTCGCGGTTCGTCGGCACCATGTAGGGCGGCGGCGTCACCAGGATGCCGTCGAAGCCGTGCTCGGCGGCAAGCTTGGCATTCGCGGCTACGTCCGCGCTCGTGTACGCGCTGCAGCCGGCAATCAGCGGCATCTTGCCGCTCAACTTGCGCCCGACGATCTGCATGAGCTGCTTGCGCTCGGGCGCAGTGATCGTGAACCACTCGCCCTGCGTGCCGCCGATGATGATGCCGTGCATTCCCTCTTCCAACAGCCACTGCAGCAGCCGCTCCATGGCATCGAGGTCAAGTGCCCCGTCACGCGTGAACGGGGTAGTGACGGCGGGGATGTACCCGCGCCACTGCACTGAATTCCTATCCATATCCTTGCCTTGACCTTCTTGTGATCTGTGCCGCCACACACGCTAAGAAAGATGCCAGACCGATTCAATATACCCATCCACCCCATTTGGTTGCGACCGGCGCAACGAACTCAGCGCCGGCCTGCCGCCGCGCAGTCGCGCAACGCGACTACGCTTGCACTGCTTTCCACGGACATAAGGTGCACCGTAATGAAGTTTCGTGCCTGGCATCTTGCATTCGCGCTGCTGCTGCCGTTGTGGGCGCAGGCGCAGGAATCCTCGACGGCGGCCGTGCTGGCAATTTCCGGCGGTCGAATCATCGACGGCTGGGGCGGCACGCCAATCGAGAACGGCGTGGTCGTGATCCGCGGTAACAAGATCGAGGCCGTCGGGCCTGCCGCATCCGTCGCCCTTCCTGCCGGTGCACGCACCATCGACGTCAATGGTATGACAGTGCTGCCAGGTTTGTGGGAATCGCATGGCCATCTGATGCACATCGGCGAGGGCGACCCGGATCAGTTCCCGGCCGACTATGCTCCGCGCGCCAAGGAGATCATGGGGGCGATCGCACGGCTCACGCTGCTGTCCGGCATCACGACATTCCGCGACACGGGCGGACCTCTCGAGCCACAACTGGCGCTGCGAGCCGACATCGATGCAGGTCGCGCGCTCGGACCCCGACTGTTCATCGCGGGGCCAATCCTGCACCAGGCACGTCCTGACCCGCGGGAGCCGCGCAACTTCAAGCATTATCCCGATCAGCCGAACATGATCGCGACCTCCAAGGAAGCGCGGGCAGAGGTCGAGGATCTGATCAAACGCGGGGTGGATCAGATCAAAGTGTATGGCTTCTGGGACCTGGAGCTCCTGCGCGAGATCACCTCGACGGCGCACGCCCACAATGTCGGCGTCGATGCCGACGTGCGCCACATCGTTGCTTATCGCACGGCTGTCGAGGCCGGCGTCGACCGGCTGCATCACGTGTTCACGGCCGATGCGCTCTCCGATTACTCCGACGAGGATATTCGCCTGCTGGTGCGTGGCGAGCGTCCGACCGGCACCGGCCCGATGGCCAACATTCTGCGCGGTCCGTACATCGTGCCCACCATCGAGATGCGTCAGGCGTACGCGCGTGCGGCCAGCTTTCCGGAACTGCTGCAGCATCCACGCTTCGCGCAACAGCTTCCGCCGGATGTGTTCGACCACCTGCGCAAGACGTGGAGTAATCCCGCAGCGATCCCGTGGGGGATTGGCGCCACCGAGCGAGTCAAGGTCGCCAAGCAGAAGCTCGCGAAGTTCATTGCCGCGGGCGGCCGCGAGCAGATCGTTGCCGGCACCGACGCCGGCTCCCCGCTGAACGTGCATCCCGCAGTGTTGCGCGAGATCCGCAATCTCAACGAGGCCGGACTGACGCCGATGGAAGCAATCCAGGCGGCAACGCTGCGGCCCGCGCAGATGCAAGGCGTACTGGACCGGCTCGGCACGCTCACGCCCGGCAAGCTCGCCGACCTCGTCATCGTCGACGGCGATCCGTTGCAGGACCTGTCGGTCATCGAGCATCGCCTGGTGCTAGTGGTCAAAGATGGTGTCCCGCACGAGATCGAACGCACGTCCGTGACGATGCAATGACCGAGGAGCTCAATGAGCTCCTGCGGCAGCTGCGACGCAGCTATCTGCCGCGGCAGCCGGTAGCGCTCGGCTGCGGACGACGACCGGCGTTGCTGGTCGTGGATTTCATCGAAGGGTTCACGAATCCTGCGTCGCCGTTCGGGGGACCCTGGGATAGTGCTGTCAAGCACACCGCAGAGCTGCTGCGCATCGCGCATCGCCGGAATGTGCCTGCGGTGTTCACCACTGTCGAGTTCGACGCAAAGGATGCCGAAGAAAATCTACTGATTCGCAAAGCACCCGCGGTGGCCGCGCTGCTGCGCGGCTCACCGTTGACGAGCGTCGATCAGCGCCTGCCACGCCATCCGACGGACGTTGTGATTTCGAAGAAGCACGGGTCGGCGTTCTTCGGCACGGACCTCGCCGCGCGACTGGCAGCGATCAAGATCGATACGCTGCTGATTGCCGGTTGCGTTACCAGCGGCTGCGTCCGTGCGAGCGCAGTCGATGCCGCTCAGTACGGGTTGCGTCCACTGGTCGTGCGGGAAGCCGTCGGCGACCGCTCGCCCCTGGCGAACGAAGCCAACCTGCTCGACATCGAAGCGCGCTACGGCGATGTCGTGACGATCGAACAGGCACGCGAGTACCTTACTTCGTCACCTCGTCGCGGATGACCTGGCCGCCCTTCATCACGAACTTGATGGTGCGGAGGGTCGAGATATCTTGTGCGGGATTACCATCGATCGCGATGATGTCAGCGTAGTGACCCACCGCGAGCGAGCCGACGTCCTTCTCCACCCCCAACATGCGCGCGGGCATCATCGTCGCGGCGCGTAGCGCATCAAGCGGGGTCATACCGGCCGCAACATACAGCTCCGCCTCGTGCACCGTCGCCGTCGTGCCGGCATTCGGCTCGAACGGAAACTGATCCGTGCCGAGAGCAATGTTCACGCCCAGCTTGATCGCCGTCTGCAGCATCTTGTGATGATCGACGCGCGTGCTGCGCACCCGATCGAGGTACCACGGCGGCGAGCCGATCTTCTTGTAGAACTCCATCGCGCCTTCGTCGGTGACCACGGCCGTCGGGACCAGCCAGGTCCCGGCCGCCTTCATTGCTTTGAGCTGCTTGTCGGTCAGATGGTAGGCGTGCTCGAAGCAGTCGATGCCGAGCGCGATTGCCTCATCGGCGGCGATCGGCGACCCGTTGTGCGCGGTCACCTTGACGCCGTTGCGATGTGCGACCTCGATGATCGTGCGCATTTCCTCGGGCAACAACGACGATGCAGCGATGCTGCCGTGCGAATCGGAAATGCCGCCGGAAATCGCCACCTTGATCCAGGTCGCGCCCCGCTTGATCTGCTCGCGGACCACTTTCGCAAACTCCGCGGCGCCGTCGGCCTCGAGATCGCCGTGACCGCCGGTCGCAGCAATGATTTCGCCCGCGGTGTGAATTCGCGGACCGAGCGCAGTGCCACCGTCGATCGCGCCCTTCAATGCAAAGTCGCTGCCATGGTTCTCGCCCGTGAGCCGCACCGTCGTGACGCCGGCATAGAGCGATTTGCGTGCGTTGTCGGCCATACGCATTACGAGCTGCATGTCGTTTTCATCGGCGAGCGCTGCGCCGGCCGCGCCGGGCAGCTTCAGGCCGAAATGCACGTGCATGTTGAGCAGGCCCGGAGCGAGCCACTTGCCGTCGAGTGCAATCTTGCGAGCGTCGGCCGGCAGCTGCACGGCACCGGCGGGACCGATCGCCTTGATACGTCCGCCTTCGATCAGCACTACCGCATTCTGGATGACCGATCCGTCCTCGACGCTGATGACCGACGCGCCAGTGATCGCAAGCGGCGGCCCGGATGGCGCGCCCGCTTCCGGGAACACGACGGTTGGCACAGCGCCCGCCGGCAGCATCGGCAACACCAGCAATGCGGCGGCCAATGCGGAGAACAGCAATCGGGAAACGAACAGCGAGCGCATGTGCGGTCCTCACCTGACGAAAATTGCCCGGCGGCGATAGTAACCGACGCTCCGTTGAGACCGCGTCGCCGACTTTGTTGCAGTGGACGCAACGAGCGCAGAGCGCGCGCTACCTTGTCATGATCGGGCGCGCACGCCAAGCTGGCGGCACACAAGTCGAAAAGCGTTTTCCATGAGCGCACGCCACTGGTCTTCCAATCTGCTGTTCCTGATCATCGCGATCGGCACGGAAGCCGGCATCGCCAACGTCTGGAAGTTCAGCTACCTGGCCGGCGCGAACGGCGGCGGGCTGTTCGTAGCGCTGTACTTTCTGGCGCTGTTCCTGATCGCGATTCCCGCGCTGATGGCCGAGATGATGATCGGCCGGCACGGCGGACGCAGCGTGCCAGGGACGATGCAGGTGCTGGTGACCCGTGACGGCATTGCGCCATTCTGGAAGTCGTTCGGCGTTCTCGCCACCGCCAGCGTCATCCTGATCCTGAGCTTCTATTTCGTGGTTTGCGGCTGGATGCTGGACTACTTCGTGTTCGGGCTGCGCGGGGGCTTCAAGGGCATCGACGCCGCCGGCGCGCAAGCCGCTTTCGATGCAATGATGTCGAATCCGCTGCGCATGCTGCTGTACTCCGGAATCATCATTGCGCTCACGGCGATCATCATCGCGCGTGGCATCAACAAGGGCATCGAGCGGGTCTCCGGCGTGCTGACGCCGCTGCGCTTCGTGATCCTGATCCTGCTGCTCATCTACTCGATGTTCTTCGCCGACTTCCGCGCGGCGGCACGTTTCCTGTTCAGTATCGACTGGAGCAAGCTGACGCCCGCCGTGGTTGTGACGGCGTTCGGCCAGGCATTCTTCTCGTTGGGCGTGGGCGTCGGCGTGCTCATGATGATGGGCGCCTACATGAAGCGCGAATACTCGATCACACGCGGCGTGCTGACGGTGGCGCTGGCGCAGGGCGGTGTGGCGTTGATCGCCGGACTGTCGATCTTCCCGCTGGTTTTCAGCTACGGGCTGGAGCCGACGCAGGGACCCGGCCTGATCTTCGTGACGTTGCCGATCGCGTTCGGTCAGATGCCGTACGGCGCGATCTTCGGCACGCTGCTGTTCCTGCTGCTCTCGTTCGCCGCGCTGACCGCAACGATCGTCATCCAGGAACCGATCGTCGCGGCCCTTGAGGAATACACCAAGTGGTCGCGACGCACGCTCGCGTACAGCACCGGCTTCATCATCTGGTTGATGGGCATCGTCACGGTGCTGTCGTTCAATCGCTGGAGCGACGTGCATCCGCTGCGCTGGATCGGCATCGATTCAAAGCGCACGCCGTTCGACGTCATCGACTACCTCACCTCGAATCTGATGATGCCGCTCGGCGGCCTGATGGTGGCGTTGATCGCCGGCTGGGCGTTGTCGCGCAGTGCTGTCCGTGACGAGCTCGGCTTGGGCGACGGTGCTGCATTCAAGTTGTGGTACGCGGCGACGCGCTATCTGGTGCCGCTCGCAATCCTGGTCATCTTCTGGTCCGTGCTCTAGGAGAAACGCCGTGAGAAATCGCTGTCCGATGCTTGCGCAGGCCGTACTTCTCGCATTGGGGGCCGCCGGGCCGCAGCTGGCGAGCGCGCAGGACTGGACGCAGTACTACACCGTCGTACACCGCGCCGATTTCGAGATCGACTGGGGCAAGTTCTATCAAACTGCCGAAGCGAAGACGATGGCAGTTCGCAAAGAGCTGCGCCATGAGCTCGACGTGCCGTACGGCAAGGACGTCAAGCAGCACCTGGATCTCTACTTCCCCGTACAGAAGACCAGCAACGCGCCAGTGCTCGTATTCCTTCACGGCGGCGGCTTCCGCGAAGGCGATCGCAAGCAATACGGCTACGTGGCCGAGGCGTTCGCGAAGCAAGGCATCCTCACGGTCGTCGCGAGCTATCGCCTCACTCCCGGATTCCACTATCCCGATCAGCCCGAGGACGCGAAGGCGGTCGTGACCTGGATCTACAACAGCATCGCAAAGTACGGCGGCAATCCCAACGCGATCTACGTCAGCGGTCACTCCGCCGGCGCTATCCTCACTGCAGAGATCGGCGTCGATCTCGCGTGGATGGATGCGGCAAAGGTGCCGCGGTCCGCACTGCGCGGCATCGTTCCCATCAGTGGCTCATACGACCTGCGCAATGCGAAGCGCAAAGAGTACTTGCCCACGCCCGAAGCGGAAGAAAAAGCGAGCGCCCTGCTCCACGTCAACGCTCCGGCGCCGCTCGCGATCGTCGTCTACGGCTCGCAGGAAGAACGTCTCAAGGAACCTTCTGCTGCGCTCGTGAAGGCGATCGAAGCGCAAGGGTCGAAGGCGCGGACGTTGAACCTCGAAGGCAAGGATCACGCCGGCGCTGTGTGGGAACTCAGCGATGCCAACAGCACGTTGACGCAGGCGATGTTGGGCATGATCAAGCAGACGGAGTGAAAGAGGGAACTCCGCTTGCCACCCCCGGCCCATATACATATATATGTAGGCCGGGGCTGGATTATGTCGCTTAGAACGACTTCCGCAGGCTGACCCAGATGGAGCGCGGCCAGACGCGGCCGAGGCGATCGGGAATGTTGCCGTTGATCGCAGCCGCCGTCTGGAAGTCGAACGGGTAGCTGATGATCTCGTCGGAGTCGAGCGCGTTCTCCACGGACAGCATGGTGCTCCAGCCGTCGCCGCCTTGCAGGCCGAGACGCAGATTCAGCACGTCGTACGACTCCAGCACGCGGTAGTAGCGATCGGTGGGGCGCAGACGATTCGCCGTGTCATCGACGTACGAATAGTCGCCGCCGACGAAGCCCTCCCAGTTCTGGAACATCGGCCACGAGTAGCGGGCGTTGACGCTGGCGGTCCACTCCGGCACGTACGGCAGCTTGTCGCCCTTGCGGCCCTGCTCGGGAATCGGCAGATCCTCATCGAGCCGCGAATCCGTATACGCCAAGCCGAGACCGAACTGGAAAGCCTGCGTCGGACGCGCCGACAGCTCGAGCTCGACGCCGTCGACCTTGGCCTTGCCGCCGTTGCCGCGATACGTGAACCGCAAGCCGTTCGTGGAGTTCGCGAACTGCGAGACCTGAATGTCAGACCAGTCGATGTGATACACCGCGCCGTTCAGCGTGAGCCGGCGCTCGAGCCATTGCGTCTTGAGACCCAGCTCGTAATTGATGATGGAGTCCGAGCCGAAGCCGGCCGGAATCGTCACGTTGGCGATGCTGGCCGCAGTCTGGTCGTTCGGGCCGCCGGCACGGAAGCCTTCGGCGATCTGCAGATAGGTCAGCACGTCAGCGGTGATGTCGTAGGAAACGTTGAACCGCCCGGTCGTGCCCGACTCGCCGAACTTGAACGTCTGGCCGGGCCCGGGGCCGGGCCGCGACTGGAAGTCCACCAGTCGGCTCGCGTCTTGAATGGTGTCGTAGTCGAACCAGCGCAGGCCGGCGGTCGCTGCGAGCCGGTCGTTGATGTTCCAGGTCACCTCGCCGAACAGCGCGACCTGATCGAGCTGCACGAGCGAGGTTCGCGACAGGAACACCGTCTCGTTCGGACCGGGCAGTCCGGTGGTGTGATCGACAGTCTGCCAATAGGAGCCGTCGCGACGCTCCTCGTTCTGGTTGAAAGCGCCGACGAGGATCTGCACCGGCCCGTCCCAGTCCGAGCTGTAGCGCAGCTCGTAGCTGCGAATCCAGGATCTCGGCCAGCCGTCGCGGCCGCCGATCAGCGAAATACCGGTGGAGTCGGCGTGCAGAGCGCCGCCGCTGAGAACTTCGGCCGCGGCGCTCGCATCGCGTCGGTAACCGGCGTAACGCTCGAAGTACGACGCCGATGCAGTAATGGTGCCCCAGTCTTTACCGTAGACCAGCTTGCCGCTGTACATGTCGCTCTCGTCGTCGCGAGTGGAGCGGGCGTGATCGCTGGTGTAGTACTTGGTGGGCAGCGGGCCGCCATCCAGTGTCGGGCTGTTCGGCAGGTCCAGATCCTCCAGGCTGAAGCTGGTGCGGCCGTCGAGATGCATGTCCTGCCGCATCGCGAGCAGCGACAGCTCCAGGCTGTCCGTGATCTTCCAGCCGAGCATGGCCCGGACGGCTGTCGTGTCTTCCTGGTCGTAGTCCTTGCCGAAGCGGCTGTCGATGTAGCCGGGGACGACCGAGCGCAAGCCCGACACGCGCAGCGCGAGTTGATCGGTCAACGGGATGTTGACCATGCCGTCGTACTGGTAGCCGATGTCGTCGGATTCCGACAGCGTCTGGATCCGCGCACCGACGTCGGCCGAGAACTTGGTGTAGTCCGGGGCCTTGGGCAGCCAGCGGATGGTGCCGGACATCGAGCTCGAGCCGAAGGTCGTGCCCTGCGGGCCGCGCAGCACTTCGATGCGATCCATGTCGAACAGCTTGATATCGGGCTGCTTGCCGCCGTCGTCGCCGAGGCTCTGGCCGGTGATGACGACTTCGTCGAAGTACAGGCCGACCGTGCCATCGCCGGTGGCACTGACGCCGCGCATCACGATGCGCTTGTCGCCCGGGCCGTTGTCGCCGACCGCGAGGCTCGGAACCTGTCGCATGTAATCGGCGAAGCTCAGAGCACCCTGCTCCGCCAGGCTCGCGCCGCCGAGCGATTGCACCGACAGCGGTGTGTCCTCGAGCAGCGTTTCGCCGCGCTTGGTCGCCGTAACCACGACCTCTTCGACTCCAGGTCCCACTTGCGCGTTTTGCGCAGCTGCCGTTCCGCCGGCGAGCGCAAAGCAGATTGCTGCTGCGACCGGATTCAGAGTTCTAGCTGACGAACGCGGTGCCACGGTCTTCATGCGAACCTCCGATTCTTGTCTCGGAAAGATTCTACGAAAACGATCGTGTACCGAGATGTCTCGCCTTGTTGCTCGGCGCGCAACACTGCTACAGCAATTGCGCCATCGCGTGCAGCAAATCGAGCGGCACCGGGCCGGAGCGCAGGATCAGATCGTGGAAGTCGCGGACGTCGAAGCGCGTGCCCAGTCGCTGGCGCGTACGCTCGCGTGCAGCGCGAATTTGCGTGGCGCCGACCATGAAACTGCACGCCTGCCCCGGGTACACGCAGTAGCGGTCGATCTCGCGCTGCGCGGCCGACGGTTGCTCGCCGACGTTCTCGATCATCCAGCGGATGGCCTGTTCGCGCGGCCAGCGGCGCGCATGGATTCCGGTATCGACCACGATGCGGCCGGCGCGGAACAGCTCCGACTGCAGCAGACCGATACGACCGGCGGCATCGTCACGATACACACCCAGCTCGTCGGCAACGCGCTCGGCGTACAGCGCCCAGCCTTCGGTATAGGCGGAGAATCGTACCAGCCGGCGAAACAACGACAGCTCGCCCGCTGCGCGCAACACGGAATACTGAAAGTGATGACCGGGAATGCCTTCGTGATGCGCAAGCGTCGGCAGACGCCACAGCGGCATTTCGACCGGCGCTTTGAGATTCAGCGAGAAGGTGGCCGCTGCACCCGCTGCCCCTTCGCTGTAGTACGCACCCGGCGCACCGCTCTCGATCGCGGGCGCAATCCGCCTGACTTCGAGCGGATCATTGGGAATCGTCTTGAAGCCTGCCGGCAGCTTCGCGCGAATCTTGTCGATGACGGCACGCGCGGCTGCCAGTAATCGCTCGCGTCCTGCATCGTCGTCCGCAACCAGGTAGCGGCGGTCGCGGTTCAGCGCATCGACCCGCGTCACGACCGCGCCGTCGGTGTAACCCTCTGCTCGCAGCGCTTGATCGAGCTGCGACGTCAGTTCCTTGACCAGTTCCAGCCCTTGCTCGTGCAGCTCCGTAGCCGACGTTCGCGTCGTAGTGTTCGATAGCAGCGCAGAGGCGTAATAGGCCTCGCCGTCCGGCAGCGACCACACGCCCGCATCGTCGACGGCCTTGTCCTGCAGGGTGCGTAGTGCGTCGATCTGACGCGACAGTGCCGGGACGATCAGCTTGCTATAGATCTGTGCGGACCGATCCGAGATGTCACCCAGCCCGGCGTCAGCAGCGCGCCTGATCGCCGGCCCGATCGCCGCTGTCTGCGCGGCCGGTGTTGCCCGCAACGACTGCAGCTGCGCGAGCGTCGTAGCCAATGTGAACGACGGCAGCAGAACGCCGAGCGACGCGTCATGTCGGACCCGCTCTGTCTCCTGATCGATTGCCGTAGCGAGCGCACTGAGGCGCGCGTAATAGGCGTCGAGGTCCTCTCGCGATCGCAGCGGATGACGCGAGCCGAGGAAATCCGGCAGCCAGTAATAGGCGCCGTTCATCTGGCTCACGACGTAAGGACTCGGCCGCAGGTTGAGATCGACGAAGCCGTAACGACCTAGCTGATCCGCAAGCGTCGCGTAGACGAAGACGGCGACGTCGTAGTCGAGCTGTGCCGCGGCGCTCAGCGATGAGCGATCGATGCGCGCGAGTTGCGTACGCGTCGCATCGACGGCATGTCGATGGTCCGCGATCGCCGGCAAGGATCGATCATCGAGCCGGCTGCGCAGCCCGGTATTCGCGCCCGTATCGAACTCGAGGCCGGTCGCCTCCTCCGGGCTGCGGCGGAGCTCATTCTCGGCAGTTCGCTGCAGCAGCTTCGCAAGCGCAGCGTCCGCAGATCGAGTGCCGCCCTGCGCTGCCGCGCCGGCCGTCCCGGTCGCCGCGGCGAGTGCCATGCCGATTGCGGCCTGCAACAGCACACGCCGGTCGAGTCGTGCCGAGTCGGACGCGCGTCTCGCCTCGTTTACCAGTTCCGCGGGGGTAAGCGCCTGATGATCGAAGCGTACGAACGTCCGGCCCGGCACTGCTGTCCTCTACTGAAATTTGTAGGTGAGGCTCACTCCGAAGATGCGCGTGGACGGTTCGACCTGGACGCCGCTGTAGAACGCCTTCTCGTACGAGTTCGAGAAGTATTCCTCGTCGAACAGATTCTCGGCATAAGCCACCAGCCGCAGCTTCTCCCCTTCGATACCGAGCCGCAGATTCGTCACCTGGTAACTCGGCGTGATGAAGGGCCACTGATAGTAGCGATATACGTACGGGTTGCCGAGCGCCTCGTCGCGATAGTTCCACTCCACGCGCGCAAAGCCTTCGAGCGTCGAGGTCAGTGGCATCTGATAGTGACCCTGCGCGCCGAGTGTCCATTGCGGCGCGTCGACCAGCGTCTTGCCGGAGAGGTCGAGCACCAGGCCATCGATCAACGCCGCAGGATAGTCGTCGTATTTAGCCCGCAGGTAGCCGATCTGGGTGCTGAGTTTGAAGCGCTCTGTGATCGCGGCATCGGCGCTGAACTCGGCGCCGTAGCTGCTCGCCTTCGCCGCGTTGGCAATGCCGCTGACGGCACGGATTGCGCCGGTGTTGTCGAGGAACTGGAAGCGGATCAGCTGCTGCACGTCCTGCCAATCCATGAAGAACACGGTGCCGTCGAGGCGCACCTTGCGATTCATCAGATCGAGCTTCACGCCGGCCTCGTAGTTCCAGAGGATCTCGGGCTTGAACTCGTTGCTGAGGTTGATGTTGTTGCTGGTCTGCGTGCCGCCCGACTTGAAGCCGCGCGACGCGGTCGCGTACGCGAGCACGTTCGGCGCCGGCTCCCAGCCCAGCGTGAAGCGCGGCGAGAAATCGTCGAAGTCGACGGTGCGATCGTTGATGCCGGTCTGCACGCCGTTCGAGCGCGAGACCGCGTAGGTATCGACCTTTTCGTACGAATAGCGGCCGCCGAGAATCAAGTGCCACTGATCGGCGAAGCGCCACGTCGCCTGGCCGAACGCGGCCCAGTAGTTGGTCGAGCCGTCCGACTCGCCGGCCGTAGTCTCGCTGCCTTCGGGCCGGTTCTGCGGGCTCTGCGCGCCGTGCAACGTGTACTGGCGCATGCGGCCTTTGTCTTCGCCGATCGACGCGCCGAGGCTCCACTCGAGCTGCGAAGTGCCGAGCGACTGCAGGCGCAGCTCGCCGCTGGTCGACTCGCGCTTGAGCAGCAGATTCTCGTAATAGAAGTCGGGGCTGCCGCCGTCGACGTCGCCGTAGTTGAAGACATCCGACTTGATCCTGCCCGCCACTGCGGTGAGCGAAACCTTGTCGAACTCGTACACCGCGCGGGTGCTCGCGTAGTCGTACTGGCTGCCGACTTTCTGCGCACGATTGAAGTTCACGCTGTCGTCGTTCTCGGGATAGAAGCCGACGCCGTCCGGATTGGTGATGTCGCCCGGCTGGTTGCCGTAGTACACGGCACGCCAGGTCGCAGTGATGAAGCCGGTCGGCACACCGACGCGCATGCCGGTTTCTTCATTGCTGTAGCTGTATGCGAAATCCCAGGTCAGCTTGTCGGTTGGCGTGAGGCGCGCCTGGGCGCGATAAGTCTTGTAGTCGTAATCGTTGCCGCCGCCCACCGGATTGATGTTCTCGATCCAGCCGTCGGACTTCTCGATCTGCCCGGACGCGCGCAAGGCGAGCTTGCCGTCGATCACCGGCACATTGATGACGCCGTGACCGTTGCGCGTGTTGTGGCTGCTGTAATCCAGGCCCAGTTCGCCGTACCAGTTGTCGTCCGGCTTCTTGGTGATGACGTTGATCGCACCGCCGACGGCGTTGCGGCCGAAGTACGTGCCCTGCGGGCCGCGCAGCACTTCGATGCGCTCCAGATCGACGATCTGCGGATTGCTGGTGCCGGCGACCACGTTGAATTCGTCGATGTAGAACGCGTAGGTCGCGGGCCGCACGTTGGCATATTGATTGAGCTGGTTACTGATGCCGCGCATGCTCAGATCTTTGCGGTCGCGCGAGCCGTCGCTGCGAAAGCTGACGTTCGGCGTCAACGCGAAGTAGTCTTCGATGCCCTTCACATTGGAGTCGCGCAGCGTCTGCTCGCCGACGGCCGTGATCGCGATCGGCACATCCTGGATCGATTCGGTGCGGCGCTGCGCGGTCACGACGACTTCGTCGATCGTTCCTCCTCCGGCCGCCTCTTCCTGCGCATCTGCGGGCATGCCGAAGATGCACAGAACCGGAGCAGTCAACGCTCCATAGCGCATGCGCGCGCGGTCCGCTCTCACCGGTCGAGTTGTCGATTGCATGTGACGGTCCCCTCAGTTCTTGTAATCGGTCGAGGAAAAGTCTCTGGTGATTGCGCCGCGCGTACAACTACCGAGGACGCAGCGCTTTGTTGCTCCTGGCGCAACGTGCGCGCGCTTCAAACGCAGAAAGCGGGCGGTGTAGGCTCGGGCTCTTCCTGGAGGTGCGCCGTGAGAAATCGTTATCGAGGCTGGGCGCGGGCGGTGTTCGCCGCCGTGCTGGCTGCTGTCGCACAAGGCGCCCTCGCGCAGGACTGGACCCAGTACTACACGGTCGTGCATCGCGCCGACTTCAAGATCGACTGGGGCCAGTTCTATCGCACCGCCGAAGCGCAGACGATGGCAGTCCGCAAAGAGCTGCGCAACGAGCTCGACGTGCCCTACGGCAAGGATGCGAAGCAACGGCTGGATCTCTACTTTCCCGTGCAGAAAGCCAGCAATGCACCGGTACTGCTGTTCCTGCACGGCGGTGGCTTCCGCGAAGGCGATCGCAAGCAGTACGGCTATGTTGCCGAGCCGTTCGCGAAGCAAGGCATTATCACCGTCGTCGCCAGCTATCGACTCACGCCCGCTTTCGCACATCCCGCGCAGCCGGACGATGCCAAGGCAGCCGTCGCCTGGATCTATCGCAACGTCGCCAGGTACGGCGGCAACCCGAATGCGATTTACATCAGCGGTCACTCGGCGGGCGCGATTCTGACGGCCGATATCGGCGTCGATCTGTCGTGGATGGATCAGATGAAGATTCCGCGCGCCGCGGTGCGCGGCATCGTGCCGATCAGCGGACCCTACGATCTCGCGGGTTACAAGGAACTCAGCGGCTATGTGCCCACACCGGCGGCTGAAGCGAGCGGCAGTGCTCTGCGACACGTCAACGCACCGGCGCCCGTGGCCATCGTCGCATACGGTTCGCCCGAGGAGCGCTTCATGGAGACGTCGGCGCAACTCGTGAAGGCGATCGAGGCGAAGGGCAGCAAGGCCACCCTGCTCGTGCTCGACGGCAAGGATCACGCCGGCACGGTCTGGGAGCTGCGCGACGCGAACAGTCCGCTGACGAAGGCGATGCTGGCGATGATCAAGCCAGCGTCATGATCATGCGATCGCGCGCCAGGGCCACTTTGCCATTGTAGTTCTTCTTGATTGCCGCGATGAACGCGGCCCAGATGGAGTCGTCCGTCTCGCGGCCATAGTAGAGACTCGACATCTCGACAGCCGCGGGCACGCTGCCGTACGGCGGCAGATGGTATGGGACCAGCATCTTGCAGTGAGCTTTCGCGGCAATCTCCCCGAGCGCCGTCGGTCCGGTATGGCCCGCGGCCTTGCCGCTGACCTGATCCTGGTCATGCATCGCGGCGCTGCTGAAACTGCCGCCGCTAGTCATACCGAAGTCTGGAATCGTCAGCTCGTGCAGCATCACGTCGGCGTTCTTGCCGAGTTCGACCATCACGTCGCTCGCTGCCGTATCGCCGCTGATCGCAACCACGCCGTACTTGCTCTCGATGCGATAACCGAGGCTGACAACGTCGCCGCCGGTATGCGGGACGCGAGCGCACGTCACTTTGTATGACTCGTTCTCGACGACCGTTCCCCCGCTCACTTCCCTGATCACGAACGGCGGCTCCTCGCGCACGTTGAGCGGACGCACCGGACGATTGCGCATCGCGCGGACATGATCGTACATCACCTTGTGCATGCCCTTGATCGCGGAGTCCGACATGAACTGCGTGCCCGGCGGGCCGTAGACGTTCACGTCCTTCTGCAATCCGCTCAGCCAGGTGGCGGTTGCGTAGTAGTCATAGTCGTTGATGTGATCGAAATGCAGATGCGTGAAATAGATCTCGTCGATCTGCATCGGGCTCACGCCCATCAGCATCTGGTTCTCCATCACCTGGCGGCCGAAGTCGAACTGCAGGACGCGACCGTCGATGACGATCGCGCAGCTCGCGCCGCCGCGGAATGGATCGGGTAGCGCCGAGCCCGAGCCGGTGATCGCGATCTGCAGTCCCTTGCGCTGCAGATCGACGGTGGCATTTGCGTCAGCGACGCGCGCCGTCTTGTCTGCGGCGGCGCCTGCACGGGCCGCGAGCGCACCGAGGCCGGCGCCGAGCGACATCTGTAACAGGGCTCGGCGCGGAACCTTGATCTCGCTCATGGTCAGCTCCCTAGCAGATTCCTCCGGCTAGAGAAGCAAATGGCACAGCCGTGGACAATAGCAGCGCAGTCACGAAGTCGTTGCGTTCGCCGCATCCAGCGCTATTTGAAGAAGACCAGGGCCTTGCTCAACGTGAGCCACGCACCCCACGCAAGCGGAATCGCAACCGCTACCCAGGCGAGCAAGAGCAGTGCGCCGGAGCTGGCTGAATCCGTAGTGAGATTCGCCGCCGCGGTGCCTGCGGAGCTCGACGTGCGCGCGCGCGAAGCATCGCGCTCGTTCGCAAGCTGCTCCTCGGTCATGTGATGCTTTGGATCCACCGGCCGGATCAGCAGATTGCACAACAGTCCGAGCAGCAACATGCCGGCGAGCACATACATCGTGACGTTGTACGCCTGATGTGCAGGCACTCCGTGCGCGAGCTGGAATTCGCGAATGTAGTTGACGACGACCGGACCGAGGATGCCGGCGACGGACCATGCCGTCAGCAGACGCCCGTGGATCGCCCCGACGTGTTGCGTGCCGAAGAGATCGGCCAGGTAGGCCGGCACGGTCGCGAAGCCACCGCCGTACATGGTGAGGATCACGCAGAAGATCACTACGAAGAACGCGATGCGACCGGCTGCGCCCGCGAGCGGCGCGGATACATACAATGCAAAGCCCAGCAGGAAAAAGATGGTGTACGTCAGTTTGCGACCGAGCAGGTCCGAAGCCGACGCCCAGCCGATACGTCCCGCGATGTTGAACAGCGACAGCAGCCCGGCAAATGCGGCCGCGATAGTTGCCACCTGCGCCCGCTGACTCTCTGCGAGCTCCGCGAGTCGCGCGGGGACTGCGATCAATTGGCCGCCGAACACTTCCTGCAGCATCGGCGAGGCCATGCCGATGACGCCGATCCCCGCGCTCACGTTGAGACACAGCACGCCCCACAGCAGCCAGAACTGCGGCGTCCGGATTGCCGTGTTCACGTGCACGTGTGCTGATGTAACCAGTCGCTTCTGTGTCTGCACGGCGCCCGACCGGGGCGCCCATCCCGCTGGCGGCAACCGGTAGCCGAATGCTCCCAGCATCATCGCAACGAAATAGATCGCACCCAGCGTGACGAATGTTTGCCAGACGCCGACCGAAGTCTCGCTCGCGAACAGATTCATGAGTCGATCGGCGAGCGGCGCACCGATCATCGCGCCACCGCCAAAGCCCATGATCGCAAGCCCCGTCGCGACCCCCCGGCGATCGGGAAACCATTTGATCAGCGTCGAGACGGGCGAGATGTAGCCGAGTCCAAGTCCGATGCCGCCGATGACTCCGGATCCCAGCCACAGCAACCAGATCTGATGCGAGTACACGCCGAACGCCGAGATGAAGAGTCCGCCGCACCAGCACAACGCCGCGACGACTCCCGCCTTGCGCGGACCGGCGCGCTCGAGCCAGTGACCGAAGATCGCAGCAGCCGATCCCAGGAAGACGAAGAACAAGGTGTAAGTCCAGCCAAGCATCGAGACCGGCCAGTCACAGCGCGTCGAAAGCACGCGCTCGATGAAGCCGGCCCCCTCGCAGCTCACAGGCGCATGCATGCCGATCGCGCGCGACAGCGGCAGCCAGAACACGCTGAAGCCGTAGGCCATGCCGATCGAGAGATGTATAGCCAGAGCAGCCGGTGGCACGAGCCAGCGGTTGAAGGACGCAGCAGCGATCGTGCGTTCCTTATCGAACAACCCAGGCGTGGCCACGTACGGCAGCGTCTGGGTCTGTTGATCGATGGACATAGCTACCTCCCTCCCCCGTGCGCACTATGCATTCTATGAAGTACGCTTCAACGGTGCCGATTGCTGGAGACCTACCATGATCAAAGTAAGCGTCATGTACCCGAACACACCGGGTGCCAGGTTCGACCACGACTATTACCGCGACAAGCACATGCCGCTAGTGAAAGCCAGGATGGGCGACACCTGCAAGTTCTACACCGTCGACAAGGGGCTGGCGGGCGGAGCGCCAGGCGCCCCGGCCACCTATGTGGGCATGTGCCACATCTACTGCGATTCGGCGGAGGCGTTCCAGCGCGGCTTCGGTCCGCATGCCAAGGAGATCATGGCGGATATCCCCAAGTACACGGACCTGCAGCCGGTCATTCAGATCAGCGAAGTGGTGGTCGGCAAGGAGTAGCCGACGGGAGGTGCCACTCCCGTCGTCCACTCAGAGGGTGGGTCGTCACTCGTGCAGCGAGTGCGCCATGTCCTTGTGCTGTTCCAGCGTCGGCAGCGTCGACGCTGCGAACTGCTTCAGATCCTCCGGCATCTGCGGCTGCTGCGAAGCGGACTCGAACAGGGCAACCGCCTTGTCGTGGCCCTTCGCCATCGCCTGTACGTAGGCGCGGTCGAAGTCTTCGCCCTTCAGGCTCTGCAGCTTGGCCTTGAGCGACTCATGTTCCGTGTCCAGCGACTTCGGCAGCTGCAGGTTTTCCTTGGCGGCAATGGCCTGCAGTTTCTTGTCGGCCGCGCTGTGATCCTTGACCATGCGCTCGGCATAGCTGCGCACCTTCGCATCCTGCGTGTTCTTCAGGGCAAGCTGGCCCAGCTCGATCTCGGCCTTGCCGATGATCGCAGCCTGCGAGGCGAACGATTCCGGTGTCACTGAGTTCATCATCTTGTTTCCCGAGGTTACTTCCCGTTGGTGAGGGGTGGCAGCCGACGACGGGTCGGCACCGGATGTCGGGTTCGCCTCCTGTGCGCCCTGCGACGTGGAATCGCGTTGGTGCGGACTCGAAGCAGCGCTCGGAGCGGTCGGATCGTCCGAGGGCGGCGGCGTTTGCGCCAACGCGCATGTTGCTGTTCCAACGGCTATCAATGCCAACAATGTCGATGATCGCGTCATATCTGACTCCCGCGTAGGGAAATGGAGGTGGCGCCTGCGCGCGGTACCTGCAACATCAAGTCAGATGCGACCGGAAGGTTCCGTGAGTCAGGCCCGCGGGAGCAGCGCGACCCCAGCTTTGGCGACCGGCGATAGGCCTTCGCCGTCATTGCTCGTCGTGTGCTCGACGATCTGCTTGCGCATGCGGGGATCCCAGTAACGCCGCAGGTGATTCGCGACGTTCTCCGCAGCTTTTCCCGGATCTTCGCCGGCAAAGAATGCGGCGATCTCGTTCACCATGGTTACGAGATAGTGCGCGTCCATGAGCGTCAATCCTGCAGGCGCTGCGGATGCGCGTACACGACGTGGCGATCTGCGCGCGCGAAGCCGACCAGCGTCACATTGGCTTTCACGGCCAGATCGATCGCCAACGCGGTCGGCGCCGACACTGCGACGATCAGAGACACGCCGACCGTTGCCGCTTTCTGAACCATCTCATAACTCGCACGGCTGGTGATGATGAGGTAGCCAGTGCTCAGGTCCGTGCCGGCGCGAGTCAGCGCACCGATGACCTTGTCGAGTGCGTTGTGCCTTCCGACATCTTCACGAACCAGTTGAATGCCCTTCCCGGGCAATGCCCAAGCCGCTGCGTGCACGCTGCCCGTTTTGAGATTCAGCGGCTGCTGCGAATGCAGCCTGGCAAGTGCCGCGTGGATCTCGGCACTCGTAACGTGGACGCCCTCGCGGACCGGAGCCGGATGTCGAATTGCCTCTTCTACGCTTTCGACGCCGCACAGACCGCAACCGGTGCGGCCCGTCAGATTGCGCTGGCGTTGCAGTATTCGCGAGAGACGTTCGCCCGTGATGTTGAGGTGCACTGCCAGATCCTCGCCATCCCGGACCAGCTCGACGCCGCGAATCTCGTCCGCGGCATCGACGATTCCTTCGCTCAACGTGAAGCCAACGCCGAGGTCCTCCAGGTCGGCCGGCGACGCCAGCATCACGACATACGGCAGACGGTAGTAATGCAACGCGACCGGCCGCTCCTCCGCAACGTAGTCAGTCACCGTTTCGATCGCACCGACTTGCTCCCGCTGCACGCTGACTTCGCGAACGGTCGACAGCTCAACAGATGACGAGCGGGGTTGCTCAGGTCTGACTGACACGATCGCCTCTCACGATGCGTTGCCGCTCGCTGATCTCGCGGAACCGCTTCTGCCACAACGCCGGCTGCGTGACCTTGATGACCTGCACGGCAGTGACCTTGTACTCCGGGCAGTTGGTCGCCCAATCCGAGTTCTCGGTCGTCACCACGTTCGCGCCCGACTCCGGGAAATGGAAGGTCGTGTAGACCACACCAGGCTGCACACGATCGGTGACCACCGCTCGCATCACGGTATCCCCTGCTCTGCTGGCGACGCCGACCCAATCCCCCGTGCTGACGCCGCGCGTGTCGGCATCGTGCGGATGGATCTCCAGACGATCTTCATCGTGCCACACGACGTTCTGAGTGCGTCGCGTCTGCGCTCCCACGTTGTATTGACTGAGGATGCGGCCGGTCGTGAGCAGCAGCGGATAGCGGCTGGTCGAGCGCTCGCTCGTGGGCACGTACTCAGTGACGAAGAACTTGCCCTTGCCGCGCACGAACTCGCCGATGTGCATGGTCGGCGTGCCTTCAGGCGCACGCTCGTTGCACGGCCACTGGATGCTGCCGAGCCGATCGATCTTGTCGAAGCTCACACCTTTGAAGGTAGGCGTCAGCGCCGCGATCTCATCCATGATCTGCGACGGATGCGCATAGTGCATCGGATAGCCGAGCGCATTCGACAACAGCACCGTGATCTGCCAATCCTCGTACCCGGCGAGCGGCGCCATGACCTTGCGTACGCGCGAGACGCGCCGCTCGGCGTTCGTGAACGTGCCGTCTTTCTCCAGGAAGGAAGAACCCGGCAGGAACACGTGCGCATATTTCGCGGTCTCGTTCAGGAACAGATCCTGCACGACGAGACACTCCAGCGCCGACAACGCCGCCGTGACGTGCTGCGTGTTCGGATCCGATTGCGCCATGTCCTCACCCTGGACGTACATACCTTTAAAGGTGCCGTCCAGCGCGGCCTCGAACATGTTGGGAATCCGCAGTCCAGGCTCCGGCTCCAGCGCGACGCCCCACGTCGCCTCGAACAGCGCGCGCGTGGCCTGATCGGAAATGTGCCGATAGCCGGTGAGCTCGTGCGGGAAGGAGCCCATGTCGCACGAGCCTTGCACGTTATTCTGACCGCGCAACGGATTCACGCCGACGCCTTCGCGGCCGAGGTTGCCGGTCGCCATGGCTAGATTGGCGATGCACATCACCATCGTTGTTCCCTGGCTGTGCTCCGTGACGCCGAGGCCGTAGTAGATAGCTGCGTTGCCCGCCTTCGCATACAGTCGCGCTGCCGCGCGCACTTGCTCTGCCGGAACGCCAGTGACAGCCTCCATTGCCTCCGGCGAGCGGTCCGGATGCGCGACGAACGCTTTCCACTTCGCATACGAAGCCTGCTCGCAGCGCTCGGCAACGTAAGTCTCGCGCGTAAGGCCTTCGGTCACGACCACATGCGACATAGCATTCATGATCGCGACGTTCGTTCCAGGACGTAGCTGCAGGTGATAGTCCGCTTGCACGTGCGGCGTGCGCACCATGCCGATAGTTCGCGGATCGACGACGATGAGATGCGCCCCTTGCCGCAGCCTCTGTTTCAGCTGCGAGGCAAAGACCGGATGACCTTCGGTCGGGTTCGCGCCGATGAGCAGCACGACATCGGTCTTCATCACGGACGTGAACGCCTGCGTACCGGCGGACTCGCCCAACGTGTTCTTCAATCCATAACCGGTCGGCGAGTGGCACACACGCGCGCACGTATCCACGTTGTTGTTGCCGAAAGCCGCGCGGACCAGCTTCTGAACGAGATACGCCTCTTCGTTGGTGCAGCGAGACGAAGTGATGCCGCCGACCGAGTCGCGGCCGTACTTCGCCTGCAGACGCTTGAACTCATTCGCGGCGTATTGAATCGCCTCGTCCCAGGTCGCTTCACGCCAGGGATCGGTGATCTTGGCGCGGATCAGCGGCGTCCGGACCCGATCCTGATGCATGGCGTAGCCGTAAGCGAACCGCCCCTTGACGCAAGCGTGACCACGATTGGCTTTACCGGCGCGATCGGGCGTCATCCGCACGACGACGTCGCCCTTCATTTCCGCCTTCAACGAACATCCGACGCCGCAGTAGCCGCAGGTGGTCGTGACGGCTTGCTCGGGAACCAGATCAGTGAGCAGCGATTTCTCCTGCAGTGCCGTCGTCGGACACGCCTCGACGCACGCGCCGCACGAGACGCACTCCGATTCGAGGAAGCTCTGATCCTGGCTCGCCACGACGCGCGAGTCGAAGCCACGTCCCTCGATCGTCAACGCGAACGTCCCCTGCACTTCATCGCACGCGCGCACACAGCGCGAGCACACGATGCAGGCATTGGGATCGAAGCGGAAATACGGATTGCTGTCGTCGATGGGCGCATCGATGTGACGCGCGCCATCGGTGCCATAACGATTCCGCGTAACGCCGATACGCTGCGCCATCTCGCGGATCTCGGTGCGCACGGGCCGCTGATCGCTGACGAGCTCGGCGGGATGATCGGACAGGTAGAGCTCCATGACGCCACGGCGCAACCGGGTCAGTGTCTCGCTCTGCGTCTTGACCTTCATCCCCTGCGTGACCTCGGTGGTGCAGGACGCCGGGAAACCCTTGCGACCTTCGATTTCGACCAGGCATAGCCGGCACGAGCCGAACGCCTTGAGCGTATCGGTCGCGCAGAGTTTGGGGATCTGCGTGCGAGCCATCGCTGCGGCACGCATCACGGATGTCCCGGCAGGCACCGTCACCGCGTGGCCGTCTATTTCGAGCGTGACGGACTCCTTTGCTTCGCTGGACGGCGTACCCAAGTCGTAATGATCGAGAGAAAACATTGAGCTCTACCTCGTGGGAGGTTTCAGAAAATCTTCCCTGAAGTGTTTCAGCACGCTGCGGACCGGAAAGGGCGCCATGCCGCCGAGCCCGCACAGCGAGCCCTCGACCATCGTCTCGCACAGATCTTCCAGCAGCCGCAGATTTCCATCGCGATCGACGCCATACAGAATGCGATCGATCACCTCGACGCCGCGAGTCGAGCCGAGGCGGCACGGCGTGCACTTGCCGCACGACTCGATCGCGCAGAATTCCATCGCGAAGCGCGCCATGCGCGCCATGTCGACTGTGTCGTCGAAAGCCACGATGCCGCCGTGACCGAGTAGCGCACCGATGCCGCTGAGTGCTTCGTAATCGATGGCCGTGTCGAACTGCGACGCCGGAATGTAGGCGCCGAGTGGGCCGCCGACCTGCACGGCGCGGATGGGGCGCCCGGAGGCCGAGCCGCCGCCGTAGTCATATAAAAGGTCTCGCAAGCTGACGCCGAAGGCGCGTTCGACGAGGCCGCCACGCTTGATGTTGCCAGCGAGTTGAATCGGCACCGTCCCGCGCGAGCGGCCGACGCCGAAATCGCGATAGAACTGCGCGCCTCGCTGGAGAATGATCGGCACGCTCGCGAGCGAGATCACGTTGTTGACGATCGTGGGGCGTCCGAACAGGCCTTTGATCGCGGGCAATGGCGGCCGCACGCGAACTTCGCCGCGGCGCCCTTCCAGGCTCTCCAGCATCGAGGTCTCTTCGCCACATATATATGCGCCCGCGCCCAGCCGCACTTCCAGATCGAAGCGACGGCCGCTGCCCGCCACATCGGCGCCCAGATAGCCCGCCTTGTAAGCGGACTGGATGGCTTCCGCCAGCGTGCGCTCTGCGTGCGGATATTCGACGCGGAGATAGATATAGCCCTGCGTTGCTCCCACCGCGAGAGCGGCAATCGTCATGCCTTCGATCAGCGAGAACGGATCGCCCTCCATCAACATGCGATCGGCGAACGTTCCCGAGTCGCCCTCGTCCGCATTGCACGTCACGTACTTCTGCGGCGCCGGCGCCTCGAGCGCCGTCTTCCATTTGATGCCGGTGGGAAAAGCCGCTCCGCCGCGACCGCGCAGTCCCGAGTCGGTGACGGCTTGCACGATCTCCTGTGGCTGCATGCGGATGGCGTTGCGCAGACCTTCGTACCCACCGTGCTTTACGTAATCTTCGAAACTGGTTGGCTCGATGACGCCGACGCGTTCGAACGTCAACCGCTGCTGGCTTGCGAAATACGCAATATCTTCCACACGACCAAGCTGCAGTGCGTGGGCGCCGTTGTTGAGGAAGTCGGCCGCAAAGAGCGCGGGAACATCGCGCTCGGTTACAGGCCCATAGCCGCAGCGCTCGGAACCGACGACGACCTCGACGAGCGGCTCGAGCCAGCACATGCCGCGCGTGCCGTTGCGCTTGAGAGTCACATCGATGCCGCGAGACTTCGCTTCACGCGCGATGGCGCTCGCCACGCGCTCCGCGCCGAGGGACAACGCGGCGGCATCACGGGGAACGTAAACCACCGCGCTCATCAGTCGCCGCCTCGCTCTGCGAGCAGCGCGTCGAACTGCTCGGGCGAAACGCGGCCGAACAGCTCCTCATCGATCATCACGGCCGGCGAGCAGGCGCAATTGCCCAGGCAGTAGACCGGTTCGAGCGAGAATTCGCCGTCCGGCGTCGTCTCGTGAAACTGGATTCCCAGCCGCTGTTGCGCGTGCTGCGCCAGATGCTCCGCGCCCATCGCCTGACACGATTCGGCCCGGCAGACCTGAACGATGTGCCGGCCTGGCGCGGCCTGTCGGAAGTGGTGATAGAAGCTCAGCACGCCGTGCACTTCCGCGCGTGAGAGATTCAAGCGGTCGGCAATGTACGGAACGGCTGCCGCCGGCACGAATCCGAACTTGCGCTGTACGGCGTGCAGGACGAGCAGCAACGGCCCCGGCGCATGCTGGTACTGATCGATAATGTCGCTGAAATCTTCGCTCACGGCGGCTCTCAAACCTTCCTGGAGTGAATCTACACCTCCCCGCGCCGTGCAGGCCACATTCGCTGCAGGATCCCGTCATGGCGGCTTGCGTGCCGAACCGCGCTGGCGGCGTGCGCCAGGATGAGCGCGAGAAAGAGGTAGGAAGTCGCAACATGCGCGCCGTTGAAGAAGGCGTAGACTCGCGGGTCGTCTACGCCCCACGGGGGCAGCAGGAACGTGTTGAAGTACTTCACGCCCCACTTGCTGAAGTTCGACGCCACGTAGCCTGTCAGCGGCATGATCAGCATGCAGGCGTACAGCGCAACGTGGCTTGCGCTCGCTCCGAAGCGCTGCCAGCGCGGCATCCAGTCAGGCAGCGCCGGCGCCGGATGAAACCAGCGCCAGAGAACGCGGAGCACGATCACGACGCCCAGCGTTATGCCGACGGACTTGTGCAGATTGACGTACCAGCCACGCGCCGGGGTCCCTGTAGGAATCTCCCCCAGGGACCAGCCGAACGGTATCTGCACGAGAATGATGAGCGCGACCAGCCAATGCAGCGCAATCGCCGTGCGCGTGTAGCGGACTACGACATCGCGTGGATGTCTCTCATTCTCAGGCTGCAAGTACGCCCTTCGCTTTCGCCGTGTGAGTCGCAATCAGATCCATGAGCGCCGGCGACAGACAGTCGTACGGAGTCAGACCGAGCTCTGTCAGACGCGCGCGCACCGCTCCCATCTGATCGGGCTTCGTACCCGATTCGATGATGGAGGAAACGAACGCTGCGAACTCCGGCGCCGCCGAGCCCTTCTCGCGGAAGCGCTCCGGGTGCACGAAGTCGAAGCCGAAGAACGGGTGATTCTTGTTCTCGATACGGCCGTACATGTGCACGCCGCAGCCGGTGCAGGCGTAACGCTGGATCGGCGCGGAAGCATCGACGACTTTGAGCTTCTGCGCGTTGGCAGTGACGTTCACGTTGTCGCGCCCGGTGACGGCGACCATCGAGAACAGCGCGCCCGACGGCTTCCAGCACTTGGTGCAGCCGCAGACGTGATTGAACGCGACGTTACCCTTGATGCTGACCGTCACCGGCGCATCGGTGCACTTGCACGCCAACGTTCCGCTCTTGAAGTCGGCCGACCCTGCTTTCACGCCGCCGTCGACCGAAGGATGAATTGCGATAGCCATGTGTCTCTCCCCTCTTCAAAACAATACGACGCTGCGAATGGATTCGCCCGAATGCATGAGATCGAAAGCCTTGTTGATGTCGGCGAGCGGCATCGTGTGCGTGATCAGATCGTCGATGTTGATCTTGCCGTCCATGTACCAGTCGACGATCTTCGGCACATCGGTGCGGCCGCGTGCACCGCCGAACGCGGTGCCTTTCCACACGCGCCCGGTTACCAGCTGGAACGGACGCGTCTTGATCTCCTGGCCCGCGCCCGCGACGCCGATGATGACCGAGACACCCCAGCCGCGATGACCGCACTCGAGTGCCTGACGCATGAGATCGACGTTGCCGACGCACTCGAAGCTGTAGTCGGCACCGCCGTCAGTTATCGAGATCAGGTGCTGCACGAGATCGCCGCCGACTTCCTTGGGATTGACGAAGTCGGTCATCCCGAACTTCTCGGCGAGCGCGCGGCGCCGCGGATTGAGATCGACACCGATGATGCGATTCGCACCGACGAGCTTCGCGCCCTGCACGACGTTCAAGCCGATACCACCGAGGCCGAAGACCACGACGTTCGCACCGGGCTCGACCTTCGCAGTATTGATGACAGCACCGATGCCCGTCGTGACGCCGCAGCCGATGTAGCAAACTTTGTCGAACGGCGCGTCCTCGCGAATCTTCGCCAGCGCGATTTCCGGCAACACGGTGTAGTTCGAGAACGTCGAGCAACCCATGTAGTGATGGATCTTCTCTTTGCCGATCGAGAAGCGGCTGGTGCCATCCGGCATCACGCCTTTGCCTTGCGTCGCTCGAATCGCCGTGCAGAGATTCGTCTTGCGCGACAGGCACGCTTTGCACTGGCGGCATTCCGGCGTGTACAGCGGAATGACGTGATCGCCGACCTTGAGCGAATTCACGCCGCGACCGACCTCCACGACGATACCCGCGCCTTCGTGACCAAAGATCACCGGGAACAATCCCTCGGGATCCGCGCCGGAACGCGTGAACTCATCGGTGTGACACACGCCGCTCGCCTTGATCTCGACCAGCACTTCGCCGTCGTGCGGGCCTTCGAGATCGACCGTGACGACTTCGAGCGGTTTACCGGCGGCATAGGCGACGGCGGCTTGTGTCTTCATGGGTCGACTCTCGTGCGGAAGTCCGCGGTCACGTTGCCATTGGCGTCCAGCTGCGGCACGCGAAAACTGCTGAGAATGCCGCGCACACTCTCTTCGTGAGTGGCGATCCATTGGTCGAGCGTGTCTTTCCATTCCTTCTCGCCGAAGCGCACGCCCATCGAGATCTCGTAATCGAACTTGATCTCGCGGTCCAGCGCGAACGGCACCGCTCGCCAGGCCGGAGCGTCGGCGTGCTTGCCGACGAGGAATCCCGCCATGGGACCCCAGAGAATCGCCAGGTCGATCTTGTCGGCGTCGAGGTCACGCTCGACCGTGTGCGCGGGATTCTCGGCCGGATCGCCGCTCTGCGGCGCATACATCACCGCACGCTCGATCAGGTTGTTGCGCAACAGCCAGTCAGTGCCGGGCGAGCGCCCGAACACACCGATTCGCAGCGCGCGCAATTGCTCCGGCGGCAGCTTCAGCAGATCGTCTGCCGTCTTGAGGCTCTCGAGCTCGGGGCGATGGCGGAACAGCAGCGCGTAGGTCGAGCGCATGTACGGCCGCGTCGTCGCCGTGAGCTCATAGCCCTTCGGCACGCCGATGATCACGTCGCAAGTGAACTGCTGCGTCTGTGGATCTTTCTTGCGCAGCGTGTTGCGCACGAAGCCCATGCGCTGCGGAAAGTAGGTGTACTCCACCTTCCGCCCCAGATCGTGCGCCAGCTGCTCGGCAATCTTGTTTTCGTAGCCCTCGCCGCGCGCGTTCGAGAGCGGCAGATTGTCAGGATCGGCGCACACGCGCAGCGGCTCGCCCTGGCCGAACGCGACCGACGCGAATAGCACCGCTGTCAGGGCAAGCATCTTGAACATTGGCGGTCCAGCTACTTCGATTCGATCGGATACAAATGACCGGGCTGGATCTTGCCGTCGGAACGTCCTTTCAAATACGCGTACAGCCCTTCCCAGTTCTCATTGACCATCTGACTGGTATTGAAGTTCGGCATGCCCTTCTCGGGGCGGCCATTCATGATCGTCGTGTGGAAGTCTTCTTTTGACATGGTCTTCAGCGATTCGACCAAGGCGGGTCCGACCAGGCCTTCCTGCTGCGCGCCGTGGCAGCGCTCGCACGCGAGCGCTCGCCACGTCTTCCATCCATTGAGCGTCTTCTGATCGACCTTGGTGCCGTCCTGCACCTGATACGAAGCTTTTGCGGAGTCATCCGCCAGGCTCGCGCTCGACAATGCGAGCGCGAGCACTACCACGAATCGCTTCATCATCCCGTCCCTCACCGGCTCGCAGTGCGCGCCGAATCCGGCAAGGCAAACACGAACAGCGATCCGCCGAGCGTCGTGTACTTGGCGAGATCCTTGTAACCACCGACTGCGCCCAGGCCTTCGGTATTGCCGGTCAGACCGGCTGCCATGCCGATGCCTGCCCAGCCGCCGATGCCCGAATAGATGCCGACGTACTGCTTGCCGCTGTACTCATATGTGAACACGTTGCCGATGATTCCGGAGGGCGTCTTGAACTTCCACAGCTCTTTGCCGTCCTTGGTGCTCACTGCCTTGATGTAGCCCTCGAGCGTTCCGTAGAACACGATATCGCCCGCGGTCGTGAGCGCGCCGGACCATACCGAGAAGCGCTCCGGCTTCGACCAGACGATCTTGCCTTGGGCCGCGTCCCACGCGATGAAGTTGCCCATGCCGCCGTGACTTCCCGGCGTCGGATACATCGTCAACGTCGCGCCGACGAACGGCTGACCTGCGGTGTACTCCACCTGGAACGGCTCGTACGTCATACACACATGGTTGGTCGGAACCATGATGAGCCCGGACTTGCGGTCATAGCTCGCCGGTTGCTGGTCCTTCGAACCGAGCGCGGCCGGACAGATGTCCTTCACGTTGACGTCCGGTCCCGTCGTACCCGGCGAATACTTCTTGTCGACGATCGGGCGGCCGGTCTTCATGTCGACCGAAGTGGCCCAGTTGACCTGCGGATCGTACTTCTGCGCGACCAGCAGCTCGCCGGTGTCACGGTTCAGCGTGTAGCCGAAGCCGTTACGATCGAAGTGCACGAGCGCAGGCGTGTCCTTGCCTTTGATCTTCAGGTCGACGAGCAGCATCTCGTTGATGCCGTCGAAGTCCCATTCGTCGTGCGGCGTCATCTGGTACGCCCACTTCGCCATGCCCGTGTCGAGATCACGCGCAAAGATCGTCATCGACCACTTGTTGTCGCCCGGGCGTTGCGCAGGATTCCACGTGCCCGGATTGCCCGTGCCGTAGTACACGAGGTTCAGTTTCGGGTCGTAGGCATACCAGCCCCACGTCGTGCCGCCGCCCAGCTTCCACTGATCGCCCTTCCACGTCTTGATCGACGAGTCCTTGCCGACCGGGGCGAGCTTGCCGTTCGTCCACGTCATGGTCTTGTTCGGGTCGACCAGCAGCTCCGTGTCAGGTCCGGTGCTCCACGCAGTCCACACCTTCTTGCCGGAATTGACGTCGTACGCAATCAGTCGTCCGCGCACGCCGAACTCCCCGCCGGAGATGCCGGTGATCACCTTGTCCTTGAACACGTGCGGTGCATTGGTGTTCGTCTCACCGATCTTCGGATCACCGTTCTTGGCGGTCCACACCACCTTGCCCGTGTTGGCATCCAGCGCGACCAGCGTCGTGTCGGCCTGTTGCAGGAAGATCTTGCCGTTGCCGTAGGCGAGACCGCGATTGACCGTGTCGCAACACATTACCGGTACGACATCGGTATTCTGCTTGGGCTCGTACTTCCACTTGAACGATTGATCTTTCAGATTGACCGCGTAGACGTTGTTCGGGAACGGCGTATGCAGGTACAGCGTGTCGCCGATCACCAGAGGCGAGCCTTCGTGACCACGCAGAACGCCTGTCGACATCGTCCAGGCCACCTGCAACTGCCCGACGTTGTTGCTATTGACCTGCTTGAGATCGCTATAGCGATGGTTGGCGTAATCGCCCGCTTGCGACGCCCAATTGGAAGACTTCGCCATGAGCTGCTCGAGCCCTGGCGCCTGGGCGACCGCTATCCCGCACATACCCATCGTCGCGGCGGCCGCCGCACCGATTAGAATGGAGAGACGTTGCTGTTTCATATTTAATCCCCCGTCAGCCGCTACGAACCGAGTGACACCTCATGATGACAATGCAACGCACATGCCAGATCCGCCGCCTCCCGGTTCTGCTCGGCACGGCCTGGCTGTGCGCCATCCCGATCGCCCTCGCCGACGCGCCCGTCCACGATTACCCGACGGTCGCGCGCGTGGAATTCGTGCAGGACTGCATCGCCAGCCACGGCGGCAAGCTCGAGAACCTGTATCAGTGCTCATGTGCCATCGATCGCATCGCCAACACCCTGAGCTACGACGACTTCGTCGAGGCTTCGACCTACGCGAAATACGCGAGCCTGCCGGGCGAAGGCGGCGGCATCTTCCGCGACTCCGACACCGCGAAGCAGATGGCCAAGCGCTATCGGGAAACCGAGGCCGAGGCGTACCGTAGCTGCGGATTGGGATCTTGAGCTCTCGGCTTCGCCCGATCGTTGCCCTGCCGGCGGCTCAGGCCCGAACGCAACTCCCCAGGGCGAGCGCCCGACGCGAATATTCCGAACCGCGCTCAGCGTCGATGTATCGATCACACTGATGTCGTCCGATGGGCCGTTGGCCGTGTAGAGCCAGCGACCGTCCTTGGACAACGCGATGCCCCACGGCCGCGTGCCGACCTTCACCTCAGAGAGCAGCTTGTTGGTCGTGCTGTCGATGACCGCAACCGTGCCGCCGCGGCCCGTGCTCACGTAAAGCCGATTGCGGCCTGAATCCAGCAGGATTCCCATAGGGCGCGCCTCCTTGCGCAACTCCATCACACGCTCGACCGGCTCGCCCTGCGGCAGCGTCATGCGATAGACCGAGGCGTCGAACTCACCGGATACATAGGCCGTGCGACCGTCCGGCGTGAAGGCGACATCGCGCGGACGCTTGCCGACCTGCACCGACTTGACGATCTTCAGGGTGCGGGTGTCGATGATCGACACCGAGTTGTCGGACTCGTTGGTGACCAGAACCCAGCGTCCATCCGGCGTGACGGCGACGCCTTCAGGCTCACGCCCTACAGGCACCCGCTGCACGACCGTGCCACTTTTAATGTCTACGACTGACAAGGTGGCCGAGTCTTCGTTGGCCACGAACAGCCTTTTGCCATCCCGGCTGAGCGCGAACTGCTCCGGGTCGGAGCCGGCGTGTAACACTTTCACGACTTTTTGCGTTGCCGTATCAACCACGGCAATGCCGTCGGCCTTCAGGTCCCGCTCGAGCTTCGCGCACTCCTCGTCCGGGACCGACGGCGGGCACTTGGGCAGGCCGCTGACTGCGACGAACAGCTGCGATCCGTCGGCATTGAGCTTCAATCCGCGCGGGCGCTTGCCGATCGCGATGTTCTCGATCACCGTGCTGCTATTGGTATCCAGTACCGTGACGCTCTCACCGTCTTCGTTGGAGACATACAGGCGCGACGCTTCGGCCGGGCCGACCAGCCCGGCCAGAACGATGCCCAGCCACAGGATTCTCGACACCATTGAGGGCCTCCGCTGTGAGATCGGTGAACTCCGCGAACAGCATGAAAGTTCTTTGTCAGCAAAACGGGTGCCACGAAACCGGGCTCGGGGCTTGATTACGCCGTGACGCGGCGCGACGCCCCGACCCCGTCGAGTGTCCCGTTTTGTCTCTGCGGGCGTGACACTGATACGTGACAGGTGACACCGGTGTTACAGTCCGCAGGCGTAGCAGAGGGAGGAGCACGACCGTGAACGATACGGCTGCGACCAATCACGCTGCGACCGTGTTGCAGTTCGTGAATCGATCGGGCAGCGACCCGATCCCAGGCTCGGCGGTCAGCGCTGCGATCGGCGGCTCATGGCGCCGTTGTGCGCTGGATTACGAACTGGATCCCGGTCGCCACTATTCGCCGACGATCATCGATGCGGCGGCACTCGCCGAGCGCCGCGATCAGCATGTCGAGCTGCTGCAGGTGGCCTCGGCGGAAATCGACTGGCTGTATGAATATATTGCCGAATCCGGCTACGCGCTCATCCTCACAGACGCCACCGGCATCGTCCTTTACGAGAAGACAGACGCGACACTGGCGAAGACCTTTCGCTCATCCGGGCTGCTGCCCGGGGCGGACTGGAGCGAGCGCCGGGAAGGCACCAATGGCATCGGCACCTGCATCGCCGAGAGCCGGCCGATCATCGTGCATCGCGAGGAACACTTTCGCAGCAGTCACATCGGCCTGACGTGTTTCGGCTCGCCGATCCGCGATCCGTCCGGGGACCTGGTCGCGGTGCTCGACGCTTCGACGCTCAACGCGCGCGACCCGCGCGGCGGCTTCGGGCACACGATGGCGCTGGTCAACATGTCCGCGCGACTGATCGAGAAGTGCCTGTTCCTGCATCACTTCAAACGCGACATCGTGTTTCGCTTCCACGCGCGCCCCGAGTTCGTCAACTTGCAGCACGACGGCGCGATCGCGCTGGCGCGAGATGCCACGATCATCGCGGTCGACGAGACAGCCGTGCACTTGCTCGGCGCCGCCACCCGCAACGAGCTGGTCGGACGGCGGATCGATCAGGTCTTCGACATTCGGGCGGAGGAATTGGTCGAGCCGTTGCGCGGCTCGCGCCTGGACCCGCAGCCGGTTCGGCACGCGCAGCTCGGCCGTCGTTTCTTTGCGAGCCTCGATTACCGTGCGCAGGCCAGTTCATCGGCGTACAGCTCGTCGACTCCGGGGTCAGCGCGAGTCATCCGTTTCGCCGCCGCCGAGGCGCCGAAATCACCGCTGACGCTCGAAGAGCTCGCCGGCGAAGATCCGTCGATGCTGCGGAACGTGCGCAGCGCGCACCGCATCGCCACCTTGCGCGTGCCAGTCATGATTCAGGGACCGACGGGAGCCGGCAAGGAGATGTTCGCTCGCGCCCTGCACGCCGCAAGCGACCGCGCAGGCATGCCTTTCGTTGCGCTCAATTGCGCAGCGATTCCCGAGTCGCTGATCGAGAGCGAGCTGTTCGGCTATCGCTCGGGTGCATTCACCGGCGCGCGCAAGGAAGGCATGAAGGGCAAGATCCTGCAGTCCTCGGGCGGCACGTTGTTCCTCGATGAGATCGGCGACATGCCCGTGGGACTGCAAACGCGGCTGTTGCGCGTGCTCGAGGAGCAGGAGGTGATTCCGCTCGGCACGGAGACTGCGCTCAAGGTCGACCTGCGCGTCATCTGCGCCTCGCACCAGAATCTCCGGGCGATGATCGCGCGCGGCGAATTCCGCGAAGATCTCTACTATCGTCTCAACGGCATCACGCTCGAACTGCCGCCGCTCGCACTGCGCACAGACAAGGAGCGGTTGATCCGGGAGTTTCTCGCTGCAGAAACCAGCGACAGCCGGCCCGCTGCGATCGAGGTCGATGCGTTCGAGCAACTGTTGGCGTACCGCTGGCCGGGCAACGTTCGCGAGCTGCGCAATGTGATCCGCACCGCTCTGGCGATTTGCGACGGCGGCGTCGTGCGGCTCCGCGACTTGCCCAGCGAGGTTCGCGACGGCAATTCCGCTCAGAAATCAGAGGCGAGCGCGCAGGTCCAGCCCCCGCAACCTGAGCCGGATGAGCGAGCGGAGTTGCTGCGCTGCCTGCGCGAATGCGACGGCAACATGTCGCTGGCAGCCAAGAAGCTCGGCGTGAGCCGCAACACGTTATATCGCCGCTGCAAGCGCCTCGATATCGCGCCACAACGCTCGCACGACGCGCTCTGACTGCTGGCACGTTACCTGCTTCTCCGCAGGTTCGGCGGAACGGCCGATGCCTTCGTAGTAGGACGCAGTCATGTCGAGAGCGCGCGGCGGCGGCGTAAGACTCGCACCGGGCATTAGTCTCGACGGCGGCGACAAGGATAAAGACGGAGTCATCGTGCTCGTTTCTCCGACCGGCAAGGTCCAGCTCAATCGAATGGCAGCGGCGATCCTGCGGCTCTGCGACGGGTCTCGTGACCGCGCAGATCTCGTGGCGGAAGTCGTGCGCAGCTCGCACCCACGCACTCGCGCCCAGGAAATCATGGAGTTCCTGGATGCGGCACGTGCCCGCGGCTGGATCGACGAGACGTAACCCTGGACGCGCACCTTCCCCCGCTCGAGGAAGTCGTCGTGGTCGCGCCTTACGGCACGGCCGTCGATCCGACGTTGGTTCCGGCCAACGTCCAGCGCGCTCTGGCCGAACAGCTGCAACGCTCGCAAGCGCTGGATCTGACGGACTTCCTGAATCGGCAGTTCAGCAGCGTGAGCATCAATCACGCGCAGAACAATCCGCTGCAACCCGATTTCAACTTTCGCGGCTTTACCGCGTCGCCACTGTTGGGATTGCCGCAAGGTCTGTCCGTCTACGAGAACGGCGTGCGCATCAACGACCCGTTCGGCGACACGATCAATTGGGACCTCATCCCGGTCTCCGCCATCGACAACGTGCAGATGCTGGCCGGCGCGCAGCCGGTGTTCGGGCTCAACACGCTCGGCGGCGCACTGTCGCTGCGCATGAAAAATGGATTCGGTCAGCAAGGCACTCAGCTCGACGCTTATGGCGGCGCTTTCGGTCGTCTCGGGACGTCGTTGCAGGTCGGCGGCAACGATGGACGCTGGGGCTACTACGGCGACGTCGACTACTTCAAAGAAGATGGTTGGCGCGACCATTCGTACTCGGACGCGTTGCGCGTGTACGGCGCTCTGAGCCGGCACGAATCCGACTGGGCCGTGGACCTGAGCGCCGCATACGCCAACACGAAGCTGCGCGGCAACGGCCCGGCGCCGGCCGAGTTGCTCGCGATCGATCGCTCGGCTGTGTTCACGTATCCCGACATCACGCAGAACGAGCACGCTCAGCTGATCCTGGAAGGCTCGCGCAGCCTCTCCGATGTGCTGCGGCTCAGCGGCAACGTGTTCTATCGAAGGCTCGATACCGACACTTTCAACGGCGACGCCACGCCGTTCGAGCAATGCGAGTTCGGCGGTGAGCAGTTCCTGGTGGAGGAAGGCGGGTGCGAGCCGATCCTCGACGTTGCAGGCCAACCCATTCCGGCCGAGCTGGATGGAAGCGAGCTGAATGCGATCAACAACCTTGGTCGGCGCGAGCAGGAAAGCTACGGCGGCTCCGCCCAGCTCGGCTTGCAGGCACCGCTGTTCGGCCGCGAGAACAATCTCACGTTCGGCGTCGCTTACAGCATTGGCAGGACGACGTTCGATTCCGTCGTGGAAGCAGCCAGTCTGCTGGAAGATCGCGCCACTTCGCGCACCGGCGTCTTCGCGCAGAACTTCGCGACCGCCGTTGGCAGCGACGTCACGAGCGCAAGCCTGTATTTCCTCGACACGCTGAGCTTGACGGAGAGCGTTGCTGTCACGCTGTCCGGCCGCTACGACGATACGCGCATCGAGCTGTCCGATCGCAGCGGCGAAGATCCGGAGCTCGATGGCAAGCACGATTTCGGTCGCTTCAATCCCGCCGTCGGCGTCACGTTCCGCCTCACCCCGTCGATGACGCTGTACGGCAGCTATGGCGAATCGACGCGCGCTCCCTCGCCGGTGGAACTGGCGTGCGCGAGCGAGGATGCGCCATGCAATCTGCCGAACGCGTTCCTCGCCGATCCGCCGCTGGAGCAGGTCGTTGCCAAGAGCACTGAGATTGGCCTACGCAGCGAGGGCCATGAAGGTTTGCAGTGGCACATCGGCGCGTTCTACACGGTCAATCACAACGACATCCTGTTCCAGACGACCGGCGGACCGCAGGCGAACGTCGGCTTCTTCGACAACGTCGGCGATACCTTGCGCACTGGCATCGAGCTGAGCCTGTCGCAGCGGTTGGCGCGCTTTCGCTGGTCCTTCGATTACAGCTACCTCGATGCGACTTTCGACGACGACTTCGTCAGCAACAGCCCGCATCACCCGATCTTCGCCAGCGATCCTGCGTCAGCCGGGATTGTCGGCGAGCAGAAGCTGCTGGTGACTGCGGGCTCGAACATTCCGGGCATTCCGCAGCATCAGGCCAATCTCGGCGTCGACTTCGCGTTGCGCGATCGCTTCGACGTGGGCGCCGACGTAGTGATGCGCTCGGGTGTCTACCTGCGCGGGGACGAGGCCAATCTGCTCGACAAGACAGACGGCTACGCGATCGTGAATCTGCGCGCCGAATGGCAGCTCAACGACAACGTCGTGCTGTTTGCGCGTATCGAGAATGTATTCGACCAGGGCTACGAAACCTTCGGCGTGCTCGGCGACCCGCGCGAGGTCTTCGAGGATTTCAGCGACCCGCGATTTCTCGGCTCCGGCCCGCCGCTCGGAGCCTGGGTCGGCGCGCGGCTCAAGTGGTAGTTGACGATCACTGATCGAAGACAGCCGCGTCCCTGCCCTCTGCCGTTTCCAGGCCGCGCACCGTCTGCAGGCCGACCGCACTTTTGAATATAGCCTGGTGTATTTCCGCTCCCTCGAGCGTGGCATCCGTCAGCGTTGCACCGGTGAAATCCACACCTGTCAGATTTGCCTTGGTCAAATCGACGCCAGTAAGGTCCGCCTCGCGCAAATCCGCAAAGCTCAGATCGGCGCGCGAAAGCTTGGCGTGAGCCATTCGTGCGCCCCTGAGACGCGCGCCGCTCAGCACCAGGCGAACCAGACCCATCGGCTGATTGCGCATGTCAGCCGCACCTTGCACCTGCTCCAGGTTCGCACCTTCGAGCTTGGCGTGATCGAAGTTGCCCATGAGCTGCGCGCCGCGCAGATCAGCCTTGCTCAGGTCTGCGTTCGCAACCACGCTGGAAAACAGCTTTGCGTCGCGCAAATCCGCGTTGACCAGCACCGCATCGCGCAGGATGGCCACGTTGAGGTTGCAGCGCGCGAGATTCGCACTGGAGAGGTTGGCGCCCTTGAGGTTCGCGCCGAACAAGGTGGCGCCGGCGAAGTTGATGCCCGAGAGATTCGCACCGGGAGCTTCCAGGTTCGCGAAATCTGCCGGGGGGCTCGCGAGGCGTTGCTGAATCTGCTCGCGCGTGAGGCTTTCGGCGTGACCAGCACTGCCCGCCAACGCGGCCGATAACGCAAAGCACCAGAGTGACTTCATAGCGAGCTGCATAGTCACGCCCTTGGCATGCTCGTTGCAACTGACTGGCTCGTTGCGGTTGCGACACGCCAGGGGGATTCATCATGAAAGTTGATAAACGACTCGTAGCGTCGACGAGCGCATTGGCGCTCCTGCTGGCCTCGCACAGCGCGGCTGCGCTGGACGCCATCGAAGTGGGCGAATGGAAGATCGACTTCAGCGGCAACATCAACGGCTTCGCCAGCGACGTGAAGTGCGACGCCCCGGCAAGCGGCGCCATCATCGGTGGCGGACTCGCCTGCGGCTCGCTGTCGGGCGGCGACTACGACGACAACAACATCCGCACTGGCTTGCTGCCCTCGTGGCTCGGCTTCCACGCGGAGAAAACCGACGGCAATAACAAGTACGGCGTCATGATCGGCTTCCAGCCGGGTATCGACGGCGGCAACCAGGGCGCCATCACCGGCGCCCCGCTCGACGGCGGCCTCGGCCTCAACTCGGAAAACCTGCGTCAGGTGTATCTCGAGTGGTCCGGCAACTGGGGCGGTATCAAGATCGGTCGCGACCTGGGCCTGTTCGGCTCGGACGCCATCCTGTCCGATATGACGCTGCTGGGCGTCGGCACGGTTTCCGATCTGACGCGCGGCGGCGGCAACACTTCGCTGGGCCGCATCGGCGTCGGTTACCTATACGCCGACTGGAAAGGTCAGATCCAATACTCCTCGCCGAAGTTCGGCGGCTTCCAGTTCAACGTGGCAATCGTCGACCCGTGGGGCCTGGTCGATTTGTCCGGCCAGAGCCTGAATGCCGCAACGTTCAATCAGGAAGGCAGCACCTACGGCCTGGAGGGCAAAGCGGCCTTCAGCTTTGGCGATCCGAAGCAGTTCAACGGCAAGATCTGGGTGAGCGCCATCACCCAGAAACTCAAGAGCGCCGGCGCCTTCGGCAGCGAAGATGCACTGGGATATGACGTCGGCGCCAAACTCGGTATTGGCGGCCTCGAGGGCGTCGCCTACTACTACAAGGGCGAAGGTATCGGCACCACGGGCTTTCTGTTCGATGCAGTCGATCAGGCCGGCAACAAGCGCGACTCGGACGGCTTCTATGCGCAGATCACGTTCAAGCTGCCCGGCATCGGCACGAAGCTTGGCGTGAGCGCTGGCGAGAGCAATCTCGATCGCGGCCCTGCCGATCTGCCCGGCACCAACCTGGTCTCGAAGAACGAGTCGGTCGTCGTCGGCATCTATCATCCGCTGACGTCCTTCCTGAATCTGGTCGCGGAGTACACGCAGACGAAGGCCACGGCGCACAACGGTGCCGAAGCCAAAGAGACGGCCATTGCACTCGGTGCAATTCTTTTCTACTGAGTCCCCCTCTGCGGCGGCGCTTCGGCGCCGCCCCTTTCTTTTGAAGAGGCGCGCAGGATGGAGAACCGTCGTCGATCGTTTCGAAATCGAGTTGTCATAGCCAGCAGTGCGCTGGCGCTGGTTGCAACAATCACCTGCGCGGCGTCCGCGCCGCGCGACGTCGTCGTGCTGTGGTCGGCGAACGATCAATGGGTGAAGATCGAGCCGCAGGATGATGCAGCGGCGTCGCCGAACGATCATCCGACCCAGCTCACGAGCGAGGCCATCAGCAATGCGCTCGCGGCGCTGCGAATTCGCAGCACGGATGAGGATAGGACCGCGGAAGCACAGCGGTCGGTTTTCACTGCTGAAGAGCTGCGCAACATCGCTCCCCACATCGCCGCAGGACTTGCCAAAGCCGGGCCGCGACAGGACGTGACGTTCAGCACGATCGGCAGCTATCCGCGGTCCGGCGGCGGATTGGTGAAGGACCCCGGCGTCAACGCGGGCCGCGTGTTCTATGACGAGGGCAAGATCAACGTGATCTTCGGTGAGTTGCAGTCGGGTTACCGCAAGCGGCTCGTCTACGGGCAACGCACGGAAGACTTCACGCCGCGCGAAGAAGGGTCACGCGCCAAGGCTGCAGAAAATGACTGGGCCCTCACGGCGCACCCTGGCATCGAGCTTCATTCGAATGCCGGCGGCGTGCGCAACGACTGGGTCGAGATCGATACTGCAGCTGTTGCTGCGGGCGCAGCAGCTGTATCGCAGGCGCCGGCGGCAGCGACGCCTCCAGCAGCAACAGCAGCAAAGTCCAGCGCGGACATCGAGCAACGCCTGAAGACACTCAAAGAACTCCGCGATAAGAACCTGATCAGTGAAGAGGCTTATCGCGAGAAGATGCAGGCGCTGCTGTCCGAGCTCTGAACATTCGAAGACAAAAGGGGTGACCCCATGAAGCGTTCACTCATCTCAGGCCTCAGCCTGTTGCTCGCTGCAGCGAGCGTCACTGCTGCGGAAGCTCCCTCCGCTCCCGTCAGCCAGGCGATGATCGACGCGGCCGCGAAAGACTCGCAGAACTTCCTGCACACTAACGGCAACTACGATCAGACGCGCTACTACCCCGCCACGCAGATCACGCGCGCCAACGTGAAGAAGCTGCGTCCCGCCTGGATCTTCCAGACCGACATCATCGAGTCGATGGAAACGACGCCGATCGTGTCGAACGGCGTGATGTATGTGACCACCTCGTTCAATCACGTGTATGCGCTCGATGCGCAGACCGGCACGCAGCTCTGGCACTTCAAGCACAACATGGGCCCGATCACGACGTTCTGCTGCGGCCCGAACAATCGCGGCGTCTTCGCCTACGGCGACAAGCTCTACATGGGCACGCTCGACGCCAAGCTCCTCGCGCTCGACGCGAAGACGGGCAAGCAGGTGTGGGAGCAGCAGATTGCCGATCCCGAACTGGGCTATAGCGAAACGATGGCGCCGACGGTCGTCGACGGCAAAGTGCTGATCGGCACGAACGGCGGCGAGTATGGCATTCGTGGGTTCGTGAAAGCGTTCGACGCCAACTCCGGACAACTCCTGTGGACGTTCAACACGATTCCGGAGAACTCCGTCGGCGTGTGGGCCACCAAAGACGCCACCGGGCTCGACATGAAGCGCGACATCAAGGCGGAGAAAGCGCAGCTCAAGAAGGCCGGCGATCCATACAAGACGCTGGGCGGCGGCGTGTGGCAGAACATGGCGGTGGATCGCGAAACCGGTGTCGTGTACTTCGTCGCCGGCAATCCCTCGCCGGACCTGTACGGCGCGATTCGGCCAGGCGACAACCTCTACACCAACTCGCTGATCGCAGTTGACCTGCAAACCGGCAAGTACAAGTGCCACTTCCAGTACATCGCGCACGATGTCTGGGATCTCGATGCGGTCAGCCCGGTCATCATCGCGCGCGTCAACGACAAGAACGGCAAGCCGGTGAAGGGACTGCTCCACGGCGGCAAGACCGGTTACGTCTACGTGCATCGCGCGGACGATTGCAGCTTGATCCGCTTCTCCGACCCGATGGTGTCGCAGGAAGGACGCTGGGTGCTGCCGACCAAGGAAGGCGCGCGCATGCTGCCGGGAGCGAACGGCGGCGTCGAGTGGTCGCCGATGGCGATCGATCCGACGCAGAACACGGCGTACGCCATCAACCTGCACCAGCCGATGACCTACCACGTCGAGGAGTCGGATTATCCGGGCGGCAACAAGCTCTGGCTCGGCGGCGCGTTCAAGGTGATTCCGGGCGAGGAGCAGTCCGGCAACGTCACGGCGGTCGATTACAACACCGGCAAGATTCGCTGGCAGGTCAAGACTCCGCAGCCGATGATCGGCGGAATTCTTGCGACCGCAGGCGGTGTAGTGTTCACCGGTGAGGCCAACGGCTGGTTCAAGGCGTACGATTCCGCGAATGGCGGTGAGCTGTGGCGGTTCCAGTGCGGCGCGGGCGTCAACGCTCCGCCCGCTTCCTATACCGTTGGCGGCAAGCAGTACATCGTGGTCGCCGCCGGCGGCAACGTGCAGATCGACGCCAAGCGTGGCAACAGCATCCTTGCTTTCGCGTTGTCAGAATAGAGGGATGCGGATCGTATTTGCGATGGCGACGCTGCTGCTGGCGTCGCCTGCATTTGCGCAGGACGAATTCGCTGCGATCCGCGAGACACTGCAGACATGCACTGCCTGTCACGGCGATGGCGGCGCGTCGAAGATTCCCGAGAACCCGATCCTGGCCGGCCAGCAGTTCTACTACATCTACCTGCAGCTCAAGGACTTCAAGAGCGGCGCGCGCAAGAGCGACATCATGGGACCGCTGGTCCAGCCTCTGCAGCCCGACCAGATGAAGTTGCTCGCGCAGTTCTTTTCGAAACAGAAGTGGCCAACGATCGGCCACGCGGCCGAGGATGCCAATGTGCAGGTGGCGCGGCGCGCCGAGGAATCCGCCGGGTGCATCGGGTGCCACTTGGGCGATTTTCGCGGTAACAGCGCCGTGCCACGCCTGGCGGGACAACACCCCGAGTACCTGAAGAAGACGATGCTCGATTTCAAGAACAAGGTGCGCACCAATGCACCGGCAATGGTGGACCTGTTCGGCACGTTCAGTGACCAGGATATCGGGAGCCTCGCGGATCATCTGGCCTCGCTCAGCGTGTACCAGAGCTCGCAAGGCACGGAGATCCAGTAGGCTTACAGGACGTCGACGACGTCCGCGTGGCCGCCCGCTGCTGCGTGATCGCGTGCAGTCTTGCCGTTTCGATCCTTCAGCGATTTGTCGGCCCCGGATTCGAGTAGCTTCCGCACGGCCGCCACATGACCTTGCGCGCTCGCCATCATGAGTGCGGTCATGCCCCGATTGTCCCGCAGGTCCACGCGCGCGCCGCGTGCGAGCAGTGCTTGCATCGCATCCACGTGACCAAAGCCGGCCGCCCACATGAGTGCGGTCAGCTCGTTCTCGAATCTCTGATTGGGATCGACCTTGCGATCCAGAATGAGCGTGAGAATCTCCACGTTGCCGGAGCCCGCCGCGTAGACGAGTGCGGACTTGCCGGTACGGTCGACGAGATCCACCTTCGCGCCCTTCTCGAGCAGCAATCTGACTACCTGCGTGTGCCCGCCATATACGGCGTGCATGAGCGGCGAGAGGAGTTGCAGATCAACGCGATTTACATCTGCACCGCCCTCGATCAACACGCCGACCGTCTCGACGTGGCCGTTGCGAGCGCTTTCTAGAAGAGGAGTGGCCTGCTCGAGATTCGCCTGGTTCACGTCCGCGGCGGCCGCGAGCAGCGTGCGCACGACGGCGGTGTGGCCACCGCGTGCTGCTTCCAGCAACGCAGTGTTGCCGAGTCGATTGCGGGTTTTGACCGACGCGCCGGCATGCACGAGGTGGTCGACCGCGGCCGCATCGCCAGTACGAGCTGCAGCGAGAAGCTGAAAATTGAGCTGTCGGGAGTCGTTCGACTCTTGTGCCGTCGCGCTAACGGCGCCGGCCAACAGGGCAGCCAGCGCAATGCAAGCCGCGCTCTTCATCGCGCTGACTTGGGCTTTGCCGCCTTGAACACATCCTCGCACCAGCTGAGCGAAGCAGTGACGTTCGGAAATCCGATCGTGCTGGTCAGCGCAATCACTGCATGACGGATCTCGTCCGGCGTGACCCCCTCTTCGAGGGCGCGTCTCGCATGGCTATGCACTGCACCTTCCGAGCGGATCGCCGCAGCGGCAGCCAGTTGCACCAGATGCAGCAATTTGGAATCGAGCGGCCCACTCTCACGAACCGCATTTCCCAGCGCCTCCACTGCCGCGATGTACTTAGGATGCTTCTTGGCCAGGCTGACATAGAACCCAGGTTTGCTAGCCATATAACCCTCCTCGACTACCGTGGTGACTTGTACACCTGTCCGGCCTTCATAACGAACGCGACCCGGCTCAGCGTTCCAACGTCATCGAGCGGATTGCCGTCGACCGCGATCACGTCCGCGAACTTGCCCGGTTCGATCGTGCCGATTTCGCGTTCTCGTCTCAGCAACTCCGAGCTGCGAACGGTCGCGGAACGGATTGCGTCGAGGGGCTTCATGCCGTACTCGACCATGCGGACGAACTCGCGCGCGGAGGTACCGTGCTCAAAGGCGCCGACGTCGGTGCCGAAGACGATCTTCACGCCCAGCTTCATCGCTTTCTGAAACACGTTCTTGTGACTGGCGACGATCCTGCGCGTGAGCTCGGTGTTGTCTTCTTCGCTCTGCGGAAAATAAACGGACAACGTCGGGACCCAGTAGGTGCCCTGCTCCAGCATGAGCTTCAGCGCCTCGTCGTCCAGCAGCATGCCGTGTTCGATCGAGCGCACGCCGCCGCGGATCGCGTTCTTCGCTCCTTCGCCACCGTAAGCGTGAGCCGCAACATCGCGATGCCACCGCTTCGCCTCCGCGACGACTGCTTTCACATCATCGATCGAGACCTGGCTCAGCGGTTCGAGCGTGGCGGGATCGACATGACGCAGCGTGCCCGTTGCATAGAGCTTGATCCAGTCGGCGCCGTACTTCACCTGGCGACGGACCTCGGCAACCATGGCGTCGCGCGAGTCCGCGAGCGATGCGGGCTCGGGAATCGGGATGTCGGGATTCAGGCCGGCGTTGTTCATGTGTCCGCCGGTGATTGTGAGCGCAAGCGTGGAAACGAACAGGCGCGGGCCAGGAATGATCCCGCTATTGATCGCGTCGCGGATCGCGACGTCTGCAAACCCCGCGCCTTCGCTGTCGACGTCACGCAGAGTCGTAAAGCCAGCTTCGAGATCCTTCTTCGCGGCCGCTACGCCCTGCACCGTACGAAAGGCCTGGGACTTGGTGATGACCGGCGGCGCACCGCGTTCGTCCTCGGGCTGCAGCAGGATGTGCGTGTGGCTGTCGATCATCCCTGGCAAAACCGTGTAGGCCGACAAGTCGATCACGCGTGCGCCATCGGGGACCTTCGCGGTTGCTCCGACCTGTTCGATGCGATCTCCGTTGATGACGATGACAGCGTTTGGAGTGATCGAGCCGTCCACCGGATTGAGCAGCCGCCCGCAGCGAATCGCTGTAACGCCGTCTGCATGAGCTGGCACGTAAGACCAGACGAGAAAACAAGCGAACGTTACTGCCGCGAGGCGTTTGCGGATTCGCAGGGTGGTCATGGTTTGACTCTCGGTTGCACGATCCCGGTGTGTATCATGCCTGCATGAACACAGCGGCCTCCAGCGCAGCGCGGGTCGTCCGGCAATTCCGCCAGATCGTGGTGTGGCCGGTGCAGCTGATACCGGTCAAGGCCGGCGCGCCGGTGCAGCGACATTGGGAGGTCCTGGACCGCATCCAAGGTCCGAATCCCTGGCAGCACTGGCACGGCAAGTTCGACATCGGCACGGAAGAGTTTCAGGAGCGTCACTACAAGGAGTTCGTCACCTTCCTGCCTTTCGTGCAGCGCTTCCTTTATGGATCGCCGGCAGGACAGGAAGGCGGGCAATTCGGCCAATCCAGCATCCGCGTTTATCGGCGCAGCGACGTCGCCCAGGCGCGCCTGACCTTCGCCGACGGCTTCGAACATCTGTTCGCCGTTCACCGCTGCGACCTTTATTTCTTTCATGACGCCGATGTAATGATCGTGGTGCTCGAAGTGAGCGCCGACGACTTGCCGCTCGAGCGCGTGCAAGACGTGCTGTTCCGCTTCGCTCGCGCCTATCCGGCCTACTGGGAAGCTGACGGTCAGCCCGGCAACTGCATGCGTCAGGTTGCCTGGCTAGACCAGGAGCGCCGGGTGTTAGCCGTTTCCGACTACGAACAACGGCAGCGCTATCTCGACCACGTTGCGCGATACCGCACGCCGTGCCTCGCTTCGCACTGGAGCTGGTTGATAGAGCCGCTCGGCCTGGAGCTCCCGGGGCAAACCGCGCCGCTGCGCTACCGGCAGCTCGAGTACTACCGCATGCCCTTCATGGCATATCTCGCGCTCGACGATCCTCACTCGCTGACCCGCGCCGACTTCGCGCGCCTGGCCATCGTCACGCGACCCGGCTCGCCCGATGAATTCGAGTATTCGGAGCATTCGCTCCGCAACTTCGAAGCCGACTACTGCGATGACCGCTTCTGGAATCGTGGCGGCGCGCACACCTCCGGCGAGACCCGGCTGATCGTCACAGGACGCACGATCGCGCTGGTTGGGCAGCATGACAACGCGTTCTTCTGCGGCCGGGAGACCGGCGTGCTCGG
>DATJIP010000021.1:0-2037 GCA_035493235.1 Steroidobacteraceae bacterium | reverse complement strand
GGACGCTATCTTGTCATCAGCTCATTGCATGAGCCTGGTGTTCAAAGGCACGGCCGTGCCGCAGTACCGCCCACACGATGCGTGCCAGCTTGGCGGCGAGCGCCACGACCACCACGTTTGGGTGAGCCCGGGTCAGCAGTTGGCGTAGCCATGCGCCGATCCCAGTGGATGTCTTGACAAAGTGCACCAAGGCGGCACGGGCGCCGTGGATCAGCTGGGTTCTCAGGTATTTGTTGCCCCGCTTGCTGATCCCGAGGAGCTTGGTCTTGCCGCCAGTCGAGTGCTGTCGCGGCGTCAATCCGAGCCAAGCCGCCAGATCGCGTCCCTTGGCGAAGGCGGAGCCGTCGCCAACCGCGGCCAGGAGTGCGGTCGCGTTGATCACGCCGATGCCTGGGATGGTCGCCAGCTGCCGAGCCTGCTGGTTTTCGCGGGTCAGCGCGGCGAGTTCGTCATCATAAGCCCTGATCCGCTCATCGAGGCTCGCCCACTCTGCGCGGAGGTCCTGCAGCAGCCGCATCACGCGGGGACTGACCGGCAGTCCCTCCGCCATGAGTTCGTGCAGCCGATGCTGTAGAGGAGCACGGCGCTTGGGCAGAATAATGCCACGCTCGAGGAGCACTGCGCGCAACTGATTGGTCAACCTGGTCCGCGCCGTGACCAGTCGCTCGCGCGCCCGGTGCAGCACCTGCAGATCGAGTTGCGCCTCGCTCTTCAGCGTCACCAGGCGCATCGTCGGCCGCGTCGCCGCCTCGGCGATCGCCTCCGCGTCACGGTCATCAGTCTTCTGTGACTTCACGTAGGGCTGCACATACTCAGGCGACATCAGCCTGACTGTGTGTCCCTGCGAGGTAAACGTCCGACCAAGGAAGTGCGCGCCACAACATGCTTCCATCGCCACGATGCAGGCCGGCAGCTTGCCGGCGAACGCCACCAACCCCTCCCGCGTCATCTTCCGCCGCAGCACCACGGCACCGGTGCTATCCAGCCCCGCCACGCTGCAGCTGTTCTTGCCCAGGTCGATCCCAAGCACGGCAATCGGCATTTTGGCCATCCCAATCCTCTCCTCTGCTTCCAGACGCAGCTTGCGTCCGGTGCTGAGGGGCGGGCCATCCATAAAGTTCCGCTGGCGGCGGCCGCGACACACGCTGAACGGACGCCAGAGTGCCACCGAGGTCGAACGGGTCGGCCTGCGCCTGCAATTGCGCAAGCAACAGGCCGAGGCCGGCGATATCGTGTTGCTCTACGGCGACGAGAGCGAGGCACTGACGCACCCGTATCTCGCGCGGGCCTGGGCCAAGGCGGGGGCGGACCTGCGTGTGCCAGCGCCGGGGCAGGCGAAGAAGGTCGCCATGCTGGGTTCGTTCGATCACGTCACACGCCAGCTCATCCTGCACACCAGCCCGACCAAGCGCAGCAGCGACTTCGTCGCCCATCTCGAGCAGATCGACCGGCTGTATGGCCCGAAGCCCGGACAGCCCATCAAGCCGGTGTTGCTGGTCGAGGACAATGGACCGATCCACACGAGCAAGCTCTCGCTGGCGGCACTGGCCGCCCGCGCCCATTGGCTCATCGTCGAGTGGCTGCCCAAATATGCGCCCGAACTGAACGACATCGAACGCGTTTGGCACGACCTCAAGGCTCATCATCTCGCGCATCAGACATTCGCTGACCCGAGTGCGCTCGACAGCGCAATCCATCAGGCGGTGGACGCGCTCAATACCGAGCGAACCACGCTTCCGTTGGCCGGGCTACGAATCTCTGCTTAGTCTCAAGCCGATGCAGCAAGCGCTGCGCCATGCCGGTAGACGCGTACTGTTCTGTGCGGGGGGCGCTCAGCAATGGCGTCCCTACCGCGATCCGGACAGTCGCACTCGTGCTGCCCCCAGTGATCTGCACCGCATGGCGATTTTCTTTGCTCTCAGGCAGACAGGGGTCAATGTAAGCCGTCAGCACCTTCGCGCGGTGGCGTTTGCCGGCCGACTCAGGCAGTGCGGCGGGGAATGCTCCGGCACATGAGTCGCCCGCGGACATCTTGCC
>DATJIP010000020.1:0-38192 GCA_035493235.1 Steroidobacteraceae bacterium | reverse complement strand
GTGACGATCCAGTTTCCGCCGCCACCGTCGTCGCTCGCTATCACGGAGCTGGCGCTGCATCCGCGCATGCACGTCAACCGATTCGTCGAGAAAGCGGGTTTCGCCGCGGCGTCCGACTACTACTCGATCGACACGCCCACTGCGCCACGCACTTCGATCGTGCCGAAAGACACTGTCGTGGATCTCACGGGAAAACTGCGCCCGGACGGCACCCTCGACTGGGTTGCACCTGCTGGCAAGTGGATCGTGCTGCGGATGGGTTACTCGCTCACGGGGCATACGAACGGGCCGGCGAGTCCTGAGGCCACGGGACTGGAAGTCGACAAGCTCAACCCGGCGCACGTTCGGAGCTATCTGCAGCACTACCTCGATATGTACGAGGGCGCGACCGGTAAAGATCTCATCGGCCGACGCGGCCTGCGCGCATTGCTGAGCGACAGCTACGAAGCAGGCGCGCAGAACTGGACCGAGAACATGTTGGCGGAGTTCACGCGCCTGCGTGGCTACGATGCGCGACCGTGGTTGCCGGCGCTCGCCGGCTGGATCGTCGAGAGTTCGGCTGCCAGCGATCGCTTTCTCTGGGACTTCCGACGGACGATCACAGATCTCCTCGCTGCTGCGCACTACGGGCAAATCAAGGAAGTCGCGCGCGAGCGGGGACTCACGCTTTACGGCGAAGCGCTCGAAGACGAGCGGCCTGCGCTGGGCGATGACATGGCAATGCGCCGCTACACGGACATTCCGATGGCGGCGATGTGGACGTATCCTGGCCGGGACGGGCCGAAGCCCACTTACATCTTCGATCACCTCGGCGCCGCCTCGGTCGCGCATGTTTACGGACAGAACATCGCGGCGGCCGAATCGCTGACGGCATTCGGCTATCCGTGGGCGTTCGCGCCGCGCGATCTGCAGCCCGTCACCGACCTGCAGTTTGCGCTGGGCATCAATCGCATCGTCGTGCACACGTCCGTGCATCAACCGTTGTCTGATCGGCGTCCTGGCATGTCGCTGCGCACGTCGTTGGGCCAATACTTCAGTCGCACAGAGACGTGGGCGGAGCAGGCGGGGCCGTGGGTCGATTACCTGTCGCGCAACTCGTTCCTGTTGCAGCAGGGCAGGTTCGTTGCGGACGTCGCCTACTTCTATGGGCAGGAAGCGCCGCTTACCGGGTTGCAGCCACAGGATACGCCACGCGGCTTCGGTTTCGACTTCGTCAACGACGATGTCGTTCTCAAGCAGCTGCGTGTGGCGGATGGCCAGCTCGTCACGGCGAGCGGGATGCGTTATCGGATCTTGTATCTCGGCGGCAGCAGTCGCCGCATGACGCTGGATGTGCTGCTAAAGGTCGATGAGCTCGTGCGTGCCGGAGCGAAAGTCGTCGGCCCCAAGCCGATCGAATCGCCGAGCCTTGCGGACGATCAGGCGGAGTTCAGCCGATTGGCCGGAGCGTTGTGGGACGCAGGCCGTATCAGCCCGACGATGGAGCACGACGTGCCGCCCGACTTCGAGCTTGATGGCGCAAACGTTCTGTTCCTGCATCGACGCTCGGCCGATGCCGATATCTATTTCATCAGCAATCGCACGCAGCGCGCGGTCGCGGGCGACGCAGCGTTTCGCATCGACGGGAAGCGGCCGGAGCTATGGGATGCCGAGACCGGTCGCAGCGAAGACCTGGCGTACCGAACCGAGAAGGGCCGAACGTTCGTCCCGCTGCAGCTCGACCCGTTGCGTTCCGCATTGGTTGTGTTCCGGAAGGCGGCGACTGCGACGGAGCGTTCACTGCCAAAGCCCGTCGAAACCGTCGCCGCAACGATCGCGGGTCCGTGGCAAGTGAAGTTCGAAGCTTCTGCAGCGCTCACGCTGCCGACGCTCGTCAGCTGGACCGAGCGCCCCGAGCCCGACATCCGCTACTTCTCCGGAACTGCAACCTACAGCGCGGCATTCGACTCGCCGACGCAGCGCGGCCGCTTCGTCCTGGATCTCGGCGATGTCCGCGAGCTTGCGACGGTCACCGTCAACGGCAAAGCAGTCGCCACTTTGTGGCGCCCGCCGTTCCGCGTCGACGTGACCGAGGCAATCAAGCGCGGCCGCAACGACATCTCCATCGCGGTCACCAATCTCTGGGTCAATCGCTTGATCGGCGACGCGCAGCCAGGCGCGAAGCAACACACGTTCACAACAGGCCCGACCTATCTCCCGACCGCGCCGCTGCGCCCGTCTGGGCTTCTCGGGCCAGTTCGTGTACTGCGCGTGAACTAAGCGGCGTCCGCCTCGGAGTCCACCAGCGGGAACTCCAGGTGAAAAGTCGTGCCCACGTTCTCTTCCGACTCGAAGCTGATCCGCCCTGACATCTGTTCCGTCAGATGCTTCGCAATCGCCATCCCCAACCCCGTACCACCGCGGCTGCGTCCGTCCGACGAGTCTGCCTGCGAGAACCGTTCGAAGATCTGCTTGCGGAATGCGACCGGAATGCCGCAGCCGTGGTCGATCACGCTGACGCGGCACACGCCGGCGCCCACGGTCACGTCGACTTCGACCCGGCCGCCGGTGCGTGAGAACTTGGCGGCGTTCGACAGCAGGTTCGCCATGATCTGGTGAAAGCGTCCGTCGTCGACGCGGATCTGCGAGCCGGGCGCTCGTTGTCGCGCTTCGATCACCACGTTCAGCCGTTCCGCGTAGTAACGGCTCGCGGTGATGCAGCGGTCGATCAGATCATCGACCACGAACGGGCGCAGATCGAAGCGCATCTTGCCGGAGGACGCTTTCTCGAAGTCGAGGATGTCGTTGATCAGCTGCGCCAGCCGATCGCCGTTGGTGCGCGCCATTTCCAGCAGCCGCGCCAGCGGCGGGGCAGGGGAGCCGAACTTGCCGCTGGCAGCGAGACCGATCGAGCCGAGCATCGCCGTCAGCGGCGTGCGCAGCTCGTGATTGATCGTCGCGATGAACTCGTTCTGGATCTGCTCCACGCGCTTGCGTGCCGAGATATCGCGCGTGTTGCTGACCCAGCCGAACTGGCCGCTGCGGCTCGAGCCCCGCAGCGTTCGCGAGATGGTCTCGACCCAGACGTAGTGGCCGTCGCGATGTCGCATGCGGAACGATCCGGCCAGCACTTCGCGCCCTTTGCGCAGCGCCTCGATTCCGGCTGCGTATTGCACAGCGTCGTCCGGATGCACGTACTCGACACCATCGCGGCCGGTCAATTCGCCCGGCGTCCAGCCGAACATCTCTGTGACCGAGGGCGACAGATAGACCCATGCACCGCCTTGATCGGTGACGGTAATGATGTCCATTGTGTTCACGGCGATGATGCGGAAGCGCTCTTCGCTCGCGGCCACGTCGCGCAGCAACCGCCGTTGATGCGCGACCACTGCACAAACCGGGTAGCTGGTGAGAATCAGCGCTGCGATGAGCAGCTGCATGGCCAGGATCTGCTCAGGATCGCTGATTGTTGCGAACGGCCCGCGATCGTCGACAGTGAAAGCGAATGCGATGGCGGTAACGATGAAGATCGCTGCAGAAGTGCCGGCGTACCCCAGTCGAAACGCGATCAGCAGCACCGGCGGGACCACCAGGAACAGCAACGGGAACCAGCTCTGCGCGCACACCACGAGGGTCGTCGCGATCGCAAGCCCGAACGTCCCGGCGACCGTCCCCCAGTTCGCATCGCGCATCGTCTGTCGCAGCTCCGCCGGCCGCAAGCCGAACGCCAGCGGCAGGACCACCGCGATGCCGAGAGCATCTGAAGCCCACCACGGCAGAAACACGGTCGTGAAATCGGCATTCACCGTCGCGTACAACACCAGCGCAGCCAACGCGGCCGCGACCGCCGGTGCGATGACGACTGCGTAGAAGAAGAAGCGCAGCAGAACACGCGGATCGCCGAGCGCCGACATGCTGGTCAGCGAGCTGCGCAGCACGCGCACGACGATCAGAACTTCAACGGCGTTCGCGACCGAGAAGCCGATGGCTGTGTCGGCTGTGTTGCCGGCGAGGACATTGACGGCGATGTTTGCCACGAAACAGGCGGCGAGAGTCCAGCGCCAGTCCGCTTGGGATCGCAACAGCAGGATCGCAGCGAGCAGGCCGTTGGAAGGCCAGATGGCGGCGACCGGCCCGACCTCCCGCTTCAGGGCGATGCCCAGCCAGGCCGCTGCTGCGAACAGCGCGGCGATCCCCAGGGTGTAACCGAGATCCCTGGCGGGCCGGTACATGGCCGACACTTGGTTGGCAGGGCGCGACACTGCCGCAGGATCCTGAACAACCTGCCGGCATCGTGCAAGTTATTGCCGGATTTTCGTCAGCCGACCAGGCTGGCGCGCAGAAACTGGCCGACGGCTTCGGTGAAGGCGACTGGCTGCTCGATGTTGGCGAGATGCGCCGCCGGGTCCAGCAACAGCTTCTGTGACTTCGGCACCCGCTGTGCGAGCGCCTCGACGATTTGCGGTGTCACTGCGGCATCCTGCCTGCCGCCGACCACGAGCACGGGCATGTCGAGCGCACTCAGACGATCCAGCAGATCCAGGCCGCGGATCGCTTCGATCGCCGCGCAGTAGCCTTCCAGCGTTGTCCGCCGAATCATGTTCGCGACGCGTTCGACGTGCAGCGGCGCGTGCTCCCGGAAGTGCGGCGTGAACCAGCGCTCGAGGGTCGACGCGACCTGCTCCTGCATTCCATGAGTTGCCGCGTGCTCCTTGCGGCGCGCCCAGAGTTCTCTTACCTCAGCAGGAGTGCGTGCCGATGTATTGCTCAACACCAGCGAGCGAACGCGCTGCGGATAGTTGAGGGCAAACGCCTGGCCGATCATGCCGCCGAAGGACAGACCGACGATCGACACGTCTGCGATCGCTGCGCTGGCCAGCAGCTCTGCGAGTGCATGCGCGTATTGATCGAGCGAGTTGATCTGCGGTCGCGCCGCACTCGCGCCATGGCCTGGCAGATCGATAGCGAGGATGCGCGCGAACTGCGACCACACTGGAATCTGCTGCGCCCATAACTCGCTGGACGTGGCGATCGCATGCAGCAGGACGATGACAGGCGCATCGCGCGGCCCGCTGTCGTGCCACGAAGTGATATCAGACATGCCAGCGAGCGAGGCCGATGCCGGCGTACCAGTTCGGTAGTGGCTTGTAGTACTGCACTTCGAAGCGCGCGCCAGCAGCCGTGCCGTGTGCGATGAGCCAGTTGCGGATTTCTTCTGCGCCGTTGCCGGCTTCGTTCACGTGCTCGGCGGCGTAGCGCGCAAGCTGTTCGTCGTTGTTTGCGCCGAGCAGGCGCAGGAATTCGCGGTCGAACGTTTCGTTGACCAGACCCATGCGCGGTGTCGCGACGTCGTGGCTGATACCGCCAGTTCCGAGCACGGCGACTCGTGCCTGCCGCGGATACGAGCGGATCGCGTCGCCCAGCATGCGACCCCATTGCAGGCAGCGCTTCATGGTCGGCAGCGGCGGCTGCACGCAGTTCACGAGGATCGGCACCACCGTAACCTGACGTGAGAGTCCTGTGAGCACGAGCGGCGTGAGCACGCCGTGATCGAGCGTGAGCTGCATCGAGAACGACGGATCGAATCCGGCCTGCAATGCTTCGCCGAGCAGGTGCGCACCGAGACCGGTGTCGCCCGCCAGCGTGTGCTTGTCGATCTTCAGCCAGTGCTCTGCCGGCGACTGATAGCTTTCGGCGGCGCCGATGCAGAACGCCGGGAAGTTATCGAGGAAGAAGTTGTGCAGGTGATCGTCGGCGATGACGACGACCGCGTCGGGCCTGGTTTTCGCGATCTCGGCGCCGAGCTTGCGGAACTCCTCGTAGACGGCCGTGCGATCCTGCTCGCTGATCGCGTCGGGGAAGTTCAGCATCACGGGAGTGTGGCTGGCAGCAAATACTCCGACGAGTTCAGCCATCGCGCGCCTCCGCAGCGATAGCGCGGAGCGAGGCGAGGAACGTCGCTTCCGAAATGTGCAGGCCGAGGCAGTGGGCGCGCAGCAGATAAGGATTCGCACCGGCGAGATACATCGCGCCGATTTCGTTGTCGCGCACCAGCGCCTTCACTTCGGGCGGGAGCGGAATGGCGCTCATGTACGCGTCGGGATCGCGCCGATACTGTTCCAGGTGCCCAGGCTTGTGATGCACGTCGAACAGAATGCGATTGATCCAGTACGCCTGCGGCGTGGGCATGTCGAGTTGCCAGTTGCGCGGCATGGGTATCAGCGTCCAGTCACGCGGTCAGCGAGCCAGGCGACGATCGTCGGCATCGTTTGCGGCGTGATGCCCATGTGGCCGCCCGGGAACAGTCGCACTGATTTCGGGCTGCCGTGCTCGAGCAGGAGATGGATATCGGCGATCGGACATTGCTTGTCTTCTTTGCCGTTCACGAGCAGCAGCGGCGCGCACGGGCGATCGAGAATGCCCTGCTGCAGCAACGACAGGCGCTCGAAGAACTCGATGTATTCGGCATCGTTGGTCGCGCCGAGCATGCGCGAGCGCGTCTCGACCAGCTCCATGAGGTAGCTGTCGGGAAAGCGCGAGGCTTCGACCCAATCGCGTTGATACATGTAGTGCGCGCCGCCGCCCCAGCTCACTGCGCCCGCGATCCGTTCCGGATGCAGATGCGCGAGCCGGGCGGCCCAGTAGCCGCCGAACGAACGGCCGAGACAACCGACGCGCGCGGCATCGAGATCCGATTGCGCCGCGGCCCATTCGAACATCGCGACGAATTGACGATCGGCATCGACGACGCCTTTGACGGGTGACTCGCCCGTGCCGGCGTTGTCCATCGCGATCGTCGCGAGACCGCGCGCGAGAAAGGCATCGCTTGCCAGCGTCATCTGTTCTTTCCACGCATCGACGCCGCCCCACATGACGACGACACGCGGTCGCGCAACGCCCGGCGGACGCCGCAACAGGCCAATCACTTCACGACCTTCGCCCGCACGTCCTGCGAACGGCACCACGATGCGTTCGATGGGCGGGTTCCAGAAGCGCGACGCCGCGAGGTACGTTTCGCGCTCGGCGACGGCGCAACGCTCTTTCGCCGGATGATTGGGGCAGGGGAAGCGGCCCATGAAATACAAACCGCTAGCTCGTGCATACAGCGCGGCTGCGTCCTGATTCCGGCCTTCGCGTTCGGCGCGCTTGGCCTCATCGCGCACTCGATCCGCCGCGCCGCCCCACACGCGTGTCCACGATTCGGCGTCGAGACCTTCGAGGGTTTCGATCAGTCGCGAGCCTTCGTCGGCTGCGATGTTGTTCATCGGATGGACGCGCGCGGCCAGGCGCGTCTGCATCCATTGCTTCGCTTCGGGCAGCGTCTTGGGTCGGCCAGAGATCGGTTCGGAGGTCACCGGGCCATGCTAGCGTCCGCGCCGGGCGCGAATGCTCCGCGCCTGCGCCCAAACTTGCCTGCGCTTGCGCCAAGCCGGCCGCCGCGTTGACGGCAGGGGCACGGGGCCGGCACAAGGAAGCGTGGCTCCCCGATCCATCCTCATCGTCGGCGGCGGAATCGCCGGGATGTCCGCGGCTATCCTGCTCGCGCGCAGCGGCGCGCGAGTCGATCTGATCGATCTCGACGCGCAATGGAAAGTCACTGGTGCGGGCATCACGATCACCGGCCCGACGCTGCGCGCCATGCAGACGCTCGGCATCCTCGATGAGGTTCGTGCGCTCGGTTACACGGGCAACGGGATCCGCGTGTGCGCAACCGACGGCTCCGTGATCGCCGAGCTTGCGACGCCCGCACCGAAGGGCACTGACATCGAAGGCAGCGGCGGGATCATGCGTCCCGTTCTGCATCGCATCCTGTCGCAGCATGTCCTGGCACGCGGTACGAACGTGACGCTGGGTGTCACGGTCGAGTCGCTGCAGCAAGAGCAGAATCTGATTCGCGTGCAGCTCAGCAATGGAGTGCATGCAAGATACGATCTGGTGATCGGAGCTGATGGCTTGCACTCGCGCGTGCGCAAGTTGTTGCTGTCCGATGCGCCGACGCCGGAGTACACGGGTCAGTGCATCTGGCGCGTGGCGGTGCCGCGGCCGGCGAGTATCGATCGACGTCATTTCTTCCTGGGCGGACCAGTGAAGGTCGGGCTCAGTCCGGTCTCGAAGGACGAGATGTACATGTTCCTGCTCGAAACGCGCAGTGCACCGGGCTGGATGACAGACGAACGCGCGCACGTCGAGCTCTCGCAATTGCTCGAAGGTTACGGCGGCGCGCTGCGCGACATTCGCAGCGGCTTGAACGGAACATCGCGCATCGTCTTCCGGCCGCTCGAAGCATTTTTTCTGCCGGCACCCTGGCATCGCGGCAATGTCGTCCTCATCGGCGACGCTGCGCACCCGACGAGTCCGCAACTGGCGTCGGGCGCCGGCATGGCAATCGAGGATGCGATCGTGCTGGCCGAGGAGCTGGACCGTGCGGCGGAAGTTGCGCAGGCGTGCAATGCTTTCATGCGTCGACGTTACGATCGCTGCCGACTGGTAGTCGAGAACTCGCTGGAGATCGGGCGTCGCGAGCAGCGGGGCGATTCCGTCGAGTCGCAGACCACATTGGTGGAGCAGTCGCTGCGCGCACTGGCGGAGCCGATATGAATCCAGTGGTCGTGTGCGTGGCGCCCAATGGCGCGCGACGTGGCAAGGCCGATCACGCGCGCATCCCGTTGACGGCCGCGGAGCTTGCAGCGGAGGCGGAGGCGATCGCGGACGCCGGCGCGCATGCGTTGCATCTGCATGTGCGCGATGCAGACGGCAAGCACAGCCTGGATCCGGGGATCTATCGACAGGCGCTGGATGCCATTCGCGCGCGCGTGGGCGAGCGACTCGTCGTTCAGGTCACGACAGAGAGTGTCGGGATCTATTCGCCCGAGCAGCAGATGTCGGTCATTCGCGAGCTGGTGCCGGCATGCGCGTCAGTGGCGATCCGAGAGTTGATCCGCGAGCCGGCGCATCAGGACTCAGCCGGGCAGTTCTTTGCGTGGGCACGCAGCGCCGGCGTGGGATTGCAGTTCATCGTGTATGACCCCGCAGAGGTCGTGCGACTCGTGATCCTGCAAACGACCGGCGTCGTGCCGATCGAGAAGCCTCACGCGCTGTTCGTGCTCGGGCGCAAGGATGGGATGTCGAATCCGCAGGATCTGTTGCCGTTCGTGAATGCGTGGCCGGCGGAGTGGCCGTGGACGGTGTGCGCTTTCGGGAGGACGGAGGCGATGTGTCTGGCAGCGGCGGTTGCGCTGGGCGGCCACGTCAGAGTGGGGTTTGAGAATAACTTGCTGGCGCCGGATGGGACGCCGGCCAGGGATAACGCGGCAGCGGTTCGGAATGTGATGCAGCTGATCGCGTGCACGGGGCGAGCCACGGCGACCTCAGATCAAGCGCGAACGCTCTATCGTGGGCTGTAGGTCGGGCTTTAGCCCGACTCTTCGTCCCAGCACCGATTGTCGGGCTGAAGCCCGACCTACAGCGCTTCGGCCACGGCCACCTTGGCAAGTCCGCCGTCTTTGCGCCACTGCCGTGGCGACACCCCAAACCTCTGCTTGAACGTGCGGCTGAAGTGACACAGGTCGCTGAAGCCCCAGCTGTACGCGATTGCTCCAACCGGCCGGCCACGCAGCGCCGGCGCGCTCAAGTCACGGCGACAGCGCTCGAGCCGCTCCGACCACACCCATCGCATGAGCGACATCGAGCCGGGCTCGAACAGCTCGTAGACGCGACGCACCGAGAGGCCGACGCCGGTCGCGATCATCCCTGCATCCAGCTTGGGATCGCGCAGGTGCTCGCGGGCGAATTGCTGGATCCGCTGCTGATGAATCAACGTCAGCCGCGAGCGCGCCTCGCCGCTGCCGACGTCCGCTCGGTCGAGCGCGGTCGTCAGCATGTGGGGCAGGGCGTCGGCGAGGGAATCGGCTGTGCAATCGTCGAGCTCGGGCGCCAGCGCGAACATCTGGTCCATCATGCTGGCGAATATCAGCCCGGGGCCGCTGCGCAGCTCGATGGGACGGGCCGTGATGTCGTCGAGATGCGGCAGCACCGCACGCACGCTATCCGCCTGCAGGTAGATCGAATGCACACGGATGGCTGAGGTCTCGATGCTGAACGGCTGCGACGGGTCGATCACGACCATCTGGCCGGCTTCGATCGTGCTGCTGCGTCCGGACTGGGACACGACGCCGGAACCCTGCTTGTGGGTGGCAATCATGAGCCGGCCGGGAGCGTCGTCCTGGGCGGGGCTGAAATAGGTGCGGTGCGGTGAGAATTCGAGCTGGGCGAAACGCAGCCGGCGGCCGCAATAGGCGGTTACGCGGGCAGTCAGCGGCTCGTCGGAAACCGGCTCGACTGCCAGTCCGAGCGAGAACCGACGCTGCATTTCCCGCTGAAAATGCCGGCCGCGCGCGAGCGGCGGCACGTTGTCCGTAGAGAAGGTCTCGATGCGCACGGTGAGTCCCCCTGGTTGGCGCCCGATCCTTCTCTAACAACGCGCCCCAGGCGCCACTGTCGACAATTTTTGCCGCTGGGCGGAGCAAGTCCACGGGCGCCACTTTCTCTACCATCGGTCCGATGCAAGCAAACCGTCGGCAATTCATCGCGATGGGGGCCGCCCTCGCGGCGACTTCCGCGTTCGGCGCCAGCTCACGCACGATCATCGACGTGCATCACCACCTGTTCCCGCCGTCGCTTGCCGACTACCTGCGCGGCAAGCTGCCGGAGTTCGCGCTGCCCGGCGCAGAGCGCTCGCTGGCGGAGATGGATGCGGGCGGGACGACCAGCGCGGTCATCTCCTATCCCGCCTCCGAGACGCTGAACCTGCCGCAGGACACGCTCGCGCCGATGATCCGCAAAGCGAACGACTTCGCGATGTCGCTGGTCGGCCAGCATCGCGGCCGTTATGGTCTGTTCGCGTCGCTGCCGCTGCCGCATATCGATGCGAGCCTGCAGGAGATCACGCATGTGTTCGATCAGCTGCACGTCGATGGCGTGCTGCTGAACACCAGCTATCAGAGCCGCTGGCTCGGCGATCCGTACTTCGCGCCGGTGATGGAGGAGCTGAATCGTCGCAAGGCCGTCGCCTATACGCATCCCGGTCCGGTCGATTGCTGCCGGAACATGATCCCCGGTGTCCACGACTCGATCGTCGAGTTCGAAAGCGACACGGCGCGCACAATTGCCAGCCTGATGTTTTCGGGTGCCGCGGAACGCTGGCCGAACATTCGTTTCATCTTCTCGCACGCGGGCGGCACCGCGCCGGCGTTGATCGAGCGCTTTCGCAACGCGCAGCGTCTGAATCCGAAGCTGGCAGAGACCATGCCGCGCGGCGCCGATAGCTACATGAAGTCGTTCCACTACGACACCGCGCAGGCGGCGAATCCGATGGCGCTCGGCTCGCTGCTGAAACTGGTACCGGTGAGCCAGGTGATGTTCGGCACCGACTTTCCGCATCGAAAGACCACCGAGCAGGCCGCAGCGCTGAGCGCGATGGATCTCGGCGCGTCGGCACTCGATGCAATCTTCCGCGACAACGCTCGACAACTCGTGCCGCGGCTGGCTGGCGCATGAGTGCGATGCCGTTGACCTGGCGCGAGAAGTTGAGCTACGGCGGTGGCTCGGTCGCGTCCAATCTCTCGTGGAACATGGTCGCGGGTTTTCTGATCGTGTACTACACGGACGTGGCGCTGCTGCCGGCCGCGGCCGTGGGCACGCTCGTGCTCGTGACGCGCATCATCGATGCGGCCTTCGATCCGGTCGTCGGCGTGATCGTCGATCGCACGCGCAGCCGGTTCGGCAAGGTGCGTCCGTATCTGCTGTTCGCGCCGATCCCGTTCGCGATTCTGTGCGTGCTGACGTTTCTCGTGCCGGATGCATCTCAGGCCACCAAGCTGATTTACGCATGCGTCACGTTCGGGCTGCTCGGCCTGGCGTATTCCTTCCTGTACGTGCCGTATGGGGCTTTGCAGCCGACGCTCACCAACGACCAGCGTGCGCAGTTGCAACTGAGCGGCATCCGCGCGATGGGTACGTCGGTTGCGTCGATCATCGTCTATGCATTGGTGCTGCCGACTGTCGCATGGTTCGCCGCGCGAACCGGCGGTAACGGCTACGGCGGGGCAGCGACCGTGTTCGCAATCGCGACGGCAATCTTGTACTGGAACGTGTTCGTGAGCTGTCCCGAGCGAATCACCGTCGCGCAGACCGCTGCTGCTTCCAACAGCATCGGCAAGAGCCTGCGCGAGCTGATGCACAACAAGATCTGGATCATCGCGATACTGTTCGAAGTACTGATCTTCATCCGGCTCGGATTGATGGTGCCGGCGATGGCGTTCTACTCGCGGGAAGTCCTGCATCAGCCGTCGTTGACGTCGATCCTGCTGCCGTTGATGTCGGTGTCGATCCTGACCGGCGGCATCCTGGCGCCCTGGTATCTCGGTCGCCTGCGCAAGCGTCGCGGAGTGATCGTCGCGTTGTGCTTTTCGAGCGTGTTCTTCGCGCTGATGCCATTTCTCAGCGGCTCGCTGCCGCTGCTGCTCGCTGCGTTCTTCCTGTCGATGGTGAGCCAGGGTGTGCAGGCGACGACGATCTTCACGATGATCACGGAGGCGGTCGAGCTGCAGCAGCGCAAGTTCGGCACGCGCAGCGAAGGGCTCATCTCTTCCAGTACGTCCTTCACTCAGAAGGTCGGTTTTGCAATCGGCAGCTCGCTCGTCGCTTACACGCTGGCGTTCGCAGGCTATGACCCGAAGGTGCAGCACGAAGCAGTCGGCGTTGCGATCACGTGGCTGATTTCCGCCGGGCCGATTCTGGTAGCGGTGCTGCAGATCGCGTGCATCGCGTTCTATGACGTGGATGACAGTGCAGTGGGCAAGATGATTGTCGAGACACCCGCAGCAGCGCAGGAGGTTCGCGCATGATGGTAGACAAGCTCATCGAGCCGGACAGCCTGAAGCTGACACAGGGTGGATTCAGCGTCGGCGTGCGGCTGCCGTGGTATCGCACCGTGCCGCTGTCGACGGTGGAACTCGTCAGCTTGAAGGTCGACGAGCGCACGATTCCTGCAGGCAGCATCCGCTTCGCTATCAACGGCGGCGAGTGGCGCTTGCAACAGCTTCCCGAGCTCGTCGATCAGCAGTGGTTCGTCATCGATACCGCGGAGCTGCGCGTCGTCGACGATCGACTGGATCGAGGCTCCGAGCATGACGTGGAAGTGGTGCTCGCGGTGTATCCGCCGTACATCAAGGGACTGCGCCGGCTGCTGCGCTGGTCGCGGCGCATGAAGGTGAATTGAAATGGCCAGCCCCAAACACGACATCCGTCTCGGCACGACAATCTACAGTCTCACCAACGAGTATCACTCACGGCGCTACTCGTTCGAGGCGCTGGTGCAGAAGGTCGCTGAGCTCGGCATCGGCCCGGGCCTCGAAGTCGTCGGCTTCCAGAGCTTCCGGGAATTTCCGAACATCAGCGATGCGACCGCAGCGCGGTTTCGCGAGCTGGTAGCGAAGACCGGGCTCGTGCCGACGTGTCTCGGCATCAACGCCGACGTCTATCGCGATCGTCGCCGCGAGATGACGACCGATGAGTCGGTCGCGTATCACCGCGTGCAGCTCGAAGCTGCCGCGAAGCTGGGATTCCCGGTCGCGCGCTATCAGTGGCTCGCGGGGCCGGAAGTGATCCGCAGGCTTGCACCCGATGCGGAGCGCCTCGGCGTGAAGCTTGGAATGGAAATCCATGCTCCGCAGCACGTCCAGCATCCCGATGTGCTCGCTTATCGCGAGATGTACGAGAAGGTGGGCTCGCCGTATCTCGGGTTCATTCCGGACTTCGGCGCGTCCGCGCGGGCGATTCCGGAGGCGTACTTCCGCTATTTCCGCTGGCGCGGCATCGGCGAGGCGGCGATCGAGCTTGCGGTGAACATGTGGCACGAAGAGGGCGACATGTTCGCGCGCCGCAAGCGCTTCCAGGAAACGGGCGCCGAGCGTGGCTGGGATCCCGTGTGGGTCGCGGAGCTGTCGATCGTGTTCGGCCTGTTCAGTCGTCAGCCGCCGCGTGACTGGCTCGAGATCATGCCGCAGGTCGTGCATGTGCACGGCAAGTTCTACGGCGTCGGCGACGACGGCCGCGACGCTGCGATTCCTTACGAGGAGATCCTGCCGGTGTTCGTGGAAGGCGGTTATCGCGGCTACATTTCGAGCGAGTGGGAAGGACATCAGGTCAGCGACGACGATGGCTTCGCGGCCATCGTGAAGCACCACGCGCTGGAGCGGCGGGTTCTCGCGCAGGCTGCCTGAGTGCCATGAATCGTCGCACGCTGCTGCAGATCCTCGCACTTGCTGCCAGCGGCGTGCTGCATGCGAAGCCGTCAGCATCGAAGCTGGATGAGAAGCAGCAGAAGATCCTGGCGGAGCTCGCCGAGCTGATTCTGCCGCGCACCGACACGCCTGGGGCAATCGACGCCGGCGTTCCCGCGTTCATCGATCACATCGTCAGCGACTGGTACACGCCAACTGAGCGCGCGATCTTCGTGGAAGGCCTGCGGGTAGTTGCGGCTGCGGATCCAGGGCAACGCGTGGGTGCTCTGCAATCGCTGGAACAGCAGGCTGCCAGCTACGTTCCGCCGCCAGGGACGTCAGTCTTCGGCAAACCTGACGAACGTTCGCCGTTCTTCTTCAAGCTGAAGCTCCTCACCGTGCTCGGCTACTACACATCCGAGGTCGGCTCCACCACCGAGCTCGCCTTCAATCCAGTGCCGGGCCGCTACGATGGCAATGTCGACTTCGCGACGCTCGGCAAGCAGTGGACCTCGTGAGCGAGTCGCAGCAGTTCGATGCAATCGTCGTCGGCTCCGGGATCACCGGTGGCTGGGCCGCGAAGGAGCTGACCGAGAAAGGATTGAAGGTGCTCCTCCTGGAGCGCGGCAAGGATGTGCAGCATCGCTCGGGTTATACGACCGAGCACATGCCGCCCTGGGAAATGCCGGATCGCGGCCTGTTCGAGCGCGACGTGTATGACCGCGACTACGCAGTCCAGAGTCGCGCACGCGGCTTCGGTTATGCCACGCAGCACTACTGGATCAACGACCGCGAGAATCCCTACGTGCAGCCGCCCGGCATGCCGTTCAACTGGTTTCGCACGGACGTGGTCGGCGGGCGCTCGCTCGTGTGGGGACGTCACGTTTATCGCTTCAGCGACCTCGACTTCGAAGCGAACAAGAAGGACGGACACGGCGTCGACTGGCCGATTCGTTATCGCGACATCGCGCCATGGTATTCGCACGTCGAGAAGTTCATCGGAGTGAGCGGCAAGGCCGAAGGGCTGGCGCAGCTGCCCGATGGCGAGTTCCAGCCGCCGATGGCGATGAACGTCGTCGAGCAGGCCTTCAAACAGCGCGTCGAAACGAAATATCCGGAGCGTCGCGTCACGATCGGCCGCGTCGCGGTCCTCACGGAGCCGCTCGGCGATCGGGGCGCCTGTCACTACTGCGGTCCCTGCGCGCGCGGTTGTTCGGTCGGTGCGTACTTCAGCAGTCAGAGCTCGACGCTGCCTGCAGCCACGAAGACTGGAAACCTTACGCTGCGACCCGATTCGCTGGTTGAGTCGCTGGAGTACGACCATCAGAAACGTCGCGTGACCGGTGTGCGAGTCATCGATACGCGAACTGGCGCACGACAGAAGTACACCGCGCGAGTCGTCTTCCTTTGCGCCTCGGCGTTCGCATCGACGCAGGTGCTGCTGAATTCGCGCTCCGAGCAGCATCCGGAGGGTCTGGCGAACAGCAGCGGCACGCTGGGCCGCTACATCATGGTCCATTACCACGGCGTCGGCGCGACCGCGACGATGCCGGGCTTCGAGGGCAAGTACTTCTACGGCAATCGGCCGAACACGCTGTACTTGCCGCGTTTCCGTAACCTGGCGGGAGAGGAGAGCAAGCTCGACTTCACGCGCGGCTACGGCTTCCAGAGCAATACCTTCCCGATCGCCTGGAGCTCGTACTGGCACCGCGTGCCGGGATTCGGTGCGGAGTTCAAGCAGGCACTGCGCAAACCGGGGCCGTGGTTCATCTTCCTCGAAGGATTCGGCGAATGCCTGCCGTACGCGGACAACCGGGTCGTGCTGGAGCGCGCGACCGATCGCTTCGGTGTGCCGCAGCTGCGGTTCGAAGTCACCTTCCGTGAGAACGAGCGGCGCATGGGCGCAGACATCCTGCGTGAGAGCGTCGACATGCTGAAGGCTGCCGGCGCTTCGAACATCAATCCGCTGCCGGAGCCGGCGATTCCCGGCACATCGATTCACGAATACGGCGGCGCGCGCATGGGCAACGACCCGCGCGAGTCCGTCTTGAATGGTCACAACCAGGCACACGATGCGCCGAATCTCTTCATCACGGACGGGGCGTGCATGAGCTCGAGCTCATGCGTGAATCCGTCGCTCACGTTCATGGCGCTGACCGCGCGTGCCGCGGGCTACGCAGTCGACCAGCTCAAGGCAGGTGCGATCTGAACACGCGACGCGAAGTGATGCAGCTCGCGATCGCGGGCAGCGCTGGACTGCTGACGACTGGCGCTGGCGTCGCAGCCGAAGCAACTCGTCGCGAGTGGGGCAGCGGTTTAGAGGGACAGCGCAAGGCCGATCGCGGCGACGGCACGTTCCTCAATCCGATCATGGCCGGCGACTATCCCGACCCGACGATCCTCAAGGACGGCGACGACTACTACATGACGTTCACGACCTTCGAGTCGTACCCGGGTCTCATCCTCTGGCACTCGCGCGATCTGGTGAACTGGTCGCCTATCGGTCCGGCCATCACCAAGCCGATGGGCTCGGTGCTGGCCGTGGATCTGTGCAAGCACAACGGCCGCTACTACATCTACATTCCAATTGTCGCGACCTCGATCTCGACGTTCAGCGGTCGCTCGCGAGTCTTCGTGATTCACGCCGATAACATCGCGGGGCCGTGGAGCGAGCCGATCCCGCTCGAAATCACGGGCGTCATCGATCCGGGTCACGTGCTCGGCGAGGACGGCAATCGCTACTTGTTCACCAACGGCGTGCAAAGAGTGAAGCTGACGCCGGACGGACTGGCCGCGGACGGAACGCTGGAGAAAGTGTACGACGGCTGGAGGTTTCCCGATGAGTGGCTGACTGAAGCCTACGCACTGGAAGGGCCGAAGCTGCTGAAGCGCGGCGACTACTTCTACATGATCAGCGCGGTCGGCGGCACCGCGGGCCCGCCGACGAGTCACATGGTCATCGCTGCGCGATCGCGATCGATCCACGGCCCTTGGGAGAACTGCCCGCACAACCCCATCGTGCGCACCGTCGATCCGCAGGAGCAGTGGTGGTCGCGAGGCCACGCGACGGCCTTCGAAGGGCCGAACGGCAAGTGGTTCATGGTGTATCACGGCATCGAGAACGGCTTTCGCAGTCTGGGACGGCAGACGCTGCTCGAACCGATCGAGTGGACGCGCGACGGCTGGTTCAAGGCGTTGGGCGGCGATCTGTCGCGTCCGCTGCGCAAGCCCCTGCAACTGGCGGATCAATCGCACGGCTTCGCGCTTTCGGATGACTTCGCGAAGAATCGCTTCGGGCTGCAGTGGAATTTCCACAAGCCGCAGGCGAACGAAGCGCTGCGCGTACGTTACGAGAGTGGCTCGCTCGTCATTGCAGGAAAGGGAACGTCACCGACGGATTCGTCGCCGCTGGCGTGTGTCGCCGGCGATCACGCGTATGAGATCAGCGTGGACGTGGAGCTCGGCGGCGCCGCCGAGGGCGGACTCCTGCTCTACTTCAACGATAGGCTCTACGTGGGCCTGTCGCACAACGGCACGCGCATGAGCACGTTCAGAGCTGGAAAGATCGATCGTTGGCAGGAGAACGCGCCGGCGATGCGTCGATTCCGCCTGCGAATCGTGAACGACCGACACGTCGTGACGATGTACTACAGTCGGGACGGCCAGCAGTGGACGCGCCATGGTCTGCGGCAGGAAGTCTCCGGGTATCACCACAACACCGGCGGTGAGTTGGTGAGTCTGCGACCGGCGCTGTACTCAGGCGGAGCAGGCGAGTGTCGCTTCCGGAATTTCAGCTACCGTTCGTTGTAGCGCCGGTGTATCTCACGATCCAGATGCCGCCTTCGGATCCGTTCGTCATGTAGACGTAGCCGCGCGTGTCCACCAGCACATCTTCCACACCGCGCTGACCTTTGTCCCAGTCCGGAATCTGCGGCACGAAGTACGCGACCTCGGTCGGGAACAGCGGATTCGCGATGTCGTACACGCGCAGGCCGGCGAGGAAGTAGGTCGCGAACATTCGCTTTACCGGCTTCTCCGTGATCGGCAGGTGAGTCTCGGCGTTGATGTTGTGGAGTCCGAAACGCCCCTTCAACTCGCAGAACGTCTTGTACGGCGCGCCCGGCGGCGCGGATGGCCGGCCGAAGCGCGCGACCAGCAGCGGATTGGCCGGATCGCGGTTGTTGATGATGCCGGCCTGCGCGAGCGTCTCGCTCTCACAGCCGGGCTTCTCCGGTTCGGTCGAGAAGAACAGGTAATCGTTCGGCAGCTGCGCGACGGTGTGCATCGACGGCGGGCCAACCTGCGTCAACGGGCTGAAGACGATCTTGCCGATGATCTTTGGATACGCAGCGTCGTGCACATCCAGATTCACGATGCCCGGCGCGTAAGCGAGCGTCATCATCGTGCCGTCGCGATTCAGCAGCGGCGCGCCGTGGAAGGCCATCGGCGTCTGCTCGACGCCATCGTTGTCGCGCTGACCCGGCCACCACCAGCGACCGACCTCGGTCGGATGCCGCGGATCGCTGAGGTCGAGCGTCAGCAGGATCGACTGGCCCTGATAGCCTTCGACGAACGCGGCGAGATACGCATATTTGCCGCCGAAGTAGCCATTGCGATGCGTGCCCCAGCCGCGCGCCGAAAAACTCGAAAGCTGCTGCGGGTTCAGCGGATCCTTGATGTCCCACAGTGTTACCAGCTCGAGGTCCTGCGCCGGCTGCCGAAACGGACGCGGCGTGCCGCGATCGGTGAACGGCAGTTGCGCGCCGAGCAAGAGCAGATCGCCCGCCGACGTGACTTGAGCACTGCCGCGCTCCGACTCGATCACCTTGACGATCGACGGCTTCGCCGGATCGGTGACGTCGATGACGTGAAAGCCGCCGGGGCTCGTCGTGCCGACGAAGAGATACCAGCGGCCGGCGTCGGTGCGCTTCATCGTCAGCTTGAAACCGCGCTGCGCTTTCAGGTTGAGATAGGCGACAGGCTTCACGTCCTTCGCTTGCCAGCCGGACGGAATCGGATCGGCGACTGCCGAAGCAGCAACCGTGAGCAGGACTGCGCCGATGGTGAGCAATGCTTTCATCAGCGCGCTCCTGGCAGCGGCGGCGTTGCCGGGATCGGTCCGGTGTAACGCAGCACCGTGAGCCCGCCGCCGTTGCCGTCGGTGATGTAGATGAGATTGGTCGTGGGATCCTGGCCGACTTCGCGGGTGCGGCGGTCGTCGTTCTCCCAGGAAGCGTACTTCGGCGACAGGTAGTAGCCGACGAACTTCGGCGCGAACGGATTCGAGATGTCGACCGCGCGCAGACCGTTGTTGTACCAGGTCACCATCAGCAGGCTCGGCGAGCGCAGATCCTGGGTCGGCGTGTGAATGCCGTTGGCGACCGTTACGAACGGCGTGTTGTTCTTCTCGCCCGGACAGATGAAGCTGCCACGGCCGTCCGTAACGTCGACCACTTGCGGCAGACGAAACGTCGACAGCGTTTCGAAGTTGGGCTCGCGCTCGCCGCTGAGTACTTGCGGATGACGCAAATCGCTGATGTCGACGACACGACCGAAGCTGGCCGGGCAGTTGTAGTTCTCATCGGCGATGACCACGAGATCCGGATCCTCGCCGGGTCGCACGACGATCGGCAGCGTCGTGTGCGTCGCGCCCAGCATTCCGCCCGTGAAGGGCGGTGTGTAATCGTAGGTGCCGAGCAGGCGCGGTTTTGCGCGGTCCTTGATATCGAAGATCTTCATGCCCGCGTCGCGATACGCAACGTAGAGCTTGTCGTTGTAGGCATAGGAGATGTGACAGCGCAGCGTCTGCGGCTTGCCGTCGCGACCGGCGCGATTGCGCGGCTCCGGCGTTTCACCAGGTAGCTGGCCCGGGACGTGCCACTCCCACTGCTTGCGCGGCTGCCGCGGGTCTTTGAAATCGACGATCGTCAGGATCTCGAACGAGTTCTCGTGCAGCTGGGCGCAGCCATAGAGATAGCGGTCGTCGATCGTAACTCCGTGCACGACGCCGCCTTTGAACGTCGGCAGGAACGCGAGCTCGCGCGGCTTGGCGGGATCGGAGACGTCGTAGAACGACCAGCCTGCCTCGGCCTGCATCTGCTCCGGCGTGAGCTGGCGGCCCTTGCGCGGATCGCGGAACGTGTCGTTGCCGAAGACCAGCAGCTTGCGCTTCGGATCGATGTCGACGTACGGACAGCGTGTGTTCGCCTTGCACGGAATGAACGCGAGCTCTTTCATGTTGAGCGGATCGCGCACGTCTGCGATCAACACGCCGAAGAGCGTCGGCGGGCTGTTGTAGCCGCCGATGTAAGCGATGCCGTCGTAGACCTTCACCATGCTCAAGCCCGAGCCGACTTCCTTGCCTTCGCGCCCGACGGCGCGTGCCCATTCGCTGCGTTCGGGGATCTTGAAGTACTCATGCCCGAGCACCTCGAAATTCTCGGCGGCGGAGTATTGGCGGACCTGATTCAGCGTCAGGCTGAAAACATCGACGTCGGCGGGAATCGCCGGTACTGTCGGCGACGGTCCCAGTACGGTTTGCGCCAACGCTGCCAGCGGCAGCAGGGCAATGGCAACGGCAGCACATGCGGTTTTCATCTGCGCATTCTTGGCGCTCGCGCCGCCTGGAGTTGACCGTCGCACCGCCAACACTTGACTGGGCGTGCGGCTGCGTCGGCCCTGAACGCTGCAGAACCTAGACTTGCGGTCGTGACACACACTTCCTCGTCGAATTCCTCCCAGCGCAGCACCTTGCTTCTATGCGTCGCCGCCGCGCTGTTCGAAGGGTTCGACAACCAGTCGATGGGCGTTGCCGCGCCGAAGCTGATTCCCGAGTTTCACCTCACTGCGGTCGAGTCGTCCTGGGTGTTCAGTGCTGTGACCGTCGGCTTGTTCGTCGGCGCGGTGGTCGGTGGACGTCTGTCCGATCTCGTCGGGCGCCGGCAGGTGTTGATCGGCTCGATGCTCGTGATGGGTGTCTGTTCGTTGTGGACAGCGATGGCCGGCAATCTCACTGCGCTGGTGCTCGCTCGTCTCATGACAGGTCTCGGGCTCGGCGGCGCGATGCCGAACTTCATCGCGTTGGCGGCTGAAGCGGTCGAGCCGTCGCAGCGTGTGCGGACTGTCACGGCGGTGAGCGCGGCGTTGCCGCTCGGCGGTGCGCTCGCCGGGCTCATTGCGTTGAGTCAGGGGCTGCTCGGTTGGGACTGGCGCGCGATCTTCTACGTCGGCGGGTTCGGCCCGATCTTGCTTGCGCTCGCGATGATTCCGGCCCTGCGCGAGTCGCGCACAAGCGAGTCGAGCGCGGCGGCGAGCGCCTCAGAGGGCCCCCTTCTGCCAATGCGCACGGCGTTGTTCGGCGATGGTCGGGCTCCAACGACTCTGCAGTTGTGGCTCGGCTTCTTTTTCGCCCAGATGGTGTTGCTGCTGATGTTGAACTGGCTGCCGACGTTGTTCGTCGGGCTGCATTTCTCGCATGCGCAGGCGAGTTGGTCAGCGATCCTGTTCAACGTGAGCGGCGCCTTCATCGGCATGCTGCTGGCGCGTCAGTGCGCAGGCAGCGAGCGGCGCTCGTGGATCCTGCTGACGTACGCCGGGATCGCCGCGTCGCTGTTGCTTCTGCCGAGTGCGTCGACATTCGTGGTCGCCGCGATGGCGTGTGTGCTTGCCGGCGCGACGATAATCGGTGCGCAGCTGATCCTGTATGCGTCGGCGCCGCTGTACTACGAGAAGTCGATTCGCGGCACCGGAGTCGGCGCCGCGGTTGGCATCGGCCGCCTCGGGTCGATACTCGGGCCGCTATACGGCGGGGCGATGCTCGCGCTGGGCGGCGCAAGTGCGGCGGTGCTGATCGGCACGATTCCGTTCGTGCTGCTCGGCGGCGGCGCGACGCTGGCGCTCGCTCGTCGCCCGCAGACTGCCTGATCGATCAGACCGCGCCGTTCTTGTTGCGGGTCTTGTCCGCGGGCGGAATCGGCTCGGTCACGGCCCAATGCTCGGCGATCTGCCCGCCCTGAATGCGAAAGATCTCCATCGTCGCGACCGGGCCGTTCGGATCCTCGCGACGGAAGTGCACCATCACCAGGTCGGCCTCGGCGATCACTCGCGCGAACTGCGGCATCTTGCCGAGACCTTTGGGCGCGACCATGTCGATGTAGTGGAGGATGGCGGCGCGGCCCGAGGGAATCATGGGCATGTGCTGGATGTAGTCCTCGCGCACGATTTTTTCCACGGTCGCTTTGTCGCGCCCTTCGACGGCAGCGAAGAACTGCTTGACCAGGGCCTTGTTGCGCTCCAGGTCACCGGAATCGGCCGCGTTTGCCGAGCCGACGATCGTGGCGAGGAGGAGGGTGCCGAGTACGAGTGATGCTTTCATGCATCGTGTAACGCAACGCCGCGCAAAATGTCGACAACCGGTCCGCCGCACAGTTTTATCTGCTATGAGAATACTTTCGCTCACGCTCGGCATCTTCGCCGCCGCCGTCGTTTCCGCCGCGCCCGTCGTAGCGACGAAATCTGGATCCGTGCAAGGCGTGCATCGGGACCCCGTCGACGTATTTCTGGGCGTTCCCTATGCCGAACCGCCGGTCGGCGCCTTGCGATGGCGCGCACCCGTGGCCGTGAAGGCCTGGTCTGGCGTCCGCAATGCGACCGAGTTCGGTGCGAGCTGCTATCAGGGCTGGCCGGCGCGTCAGTTCGGCCCGTACACGGCCGAGTTCGTCGACACGCCGCGACACGCGGAGGATTGTCTCTTTCTCAACATCTGGGCGCCTGCCCGCAGCAGCGCCAAGGCACCGGTGATGGTCTGGATACACGGCGGTGGCTTCGGCGGTGGGTCGGGTGCGCTTTCGATTTACGACGGCTCGCATTTCGCTGCGCAAGGCATCGTCGTCGTCACGATCAACTATCGCGTCGGACCCTTCGGCTTCCTGGCACATCCCGAGTTGACGCGTGAGGCGCACGGTACCGGCGTCGGCAACTATGGCTTGCAGGACATGATCGAAGCGCTGCGCTGGGTCCGCGGCAACATCGAGGCATTTGGCGGGGACCCCGCGCGTGTCACGATCATGGGTCAGTCTGCCGGCGCGATGGCAGTTAACGATCTGATCGTCTCGCCGCTTGCAAAGGGGTTGTTCGCAAGAGCGATTGCGCAGTCCGGCTCGGGCATGGGCATCCCGAGCATTCCGCTCGCGGAGGCTGAGCATAACGGTGAGAAGTTCGCGAAGGCGGCGGGTGCGGCCACGCTCGCTGAGTTGCGCGCGCTGCCGCCGGAGAAAGTCCAGGCTGCAAATCCGCTGTACTTTGGGCCGCCGCCTGCCGGTGCTCCGCCGCGTATCGAACTGCGACCTGTGCTCGATGGTGTCGTGCTGCCGGTCGATCCGATCGCTCCGGGTGTGACTGTCGCGTCGGCAGTACCGCTCGTCACTGGATTCAATGCCGACGAATTCATGCCCGCGCGCGATCAGACCGCTGCCGAGTTTCAGCAAGCTGTGCGCGCGCGCTACGGCGATCACGCCGATCGATTGCTGGCGCTGTATCCGCATGCGACCGATGCAGAAGCGGCGCAATCGGCTCGACTGCTCGTCCGCGACGTGTACATGGCATCGACATATCGCTGGGCGGCGGATCGCACGCGGGCGACTGGACAGGCCATCTACGCGTATCTCTTCACGCACCCCTCGCCGGTGTCCAAACCGCCGAGCTTCGGCACCTTCCATACATCCGAGATTCCGTATCTGTTCGGCGTACTGGATCGCGGTCGCCGTCCGTACGGCGATGCCGACGAGAAGATCGCCGCGCAGCTGCAGTCGTACTGGCTGAAGTTCATTCGCGGTGGCGAGCCATGGAGTCGCGTGCGGCCCGACACGATCGAGGTGATGGGCATCGGCGATGCAGTCGGCCCGCGTCCGCCGGTGTCCTCGAGCGAGCGATTTCGTGCGCTGATGGAGTACGCCGACGCGGGCGGGCGGCTATCGATCCGCTAGTGCAAACAGTTTCGCCGCCGTGCCGCGCGAGAGTGACGCCAGGTCGCTCTCGCTCAATCCCAAACCCGAGAGCTTCGCCTGCGTCGCTGCGATCGGCACCAGCGGGAAATCGCTGCCGAACATCACCTGCGTCGCAGGCACGAGGCTCAGCAGTGCCGCGATCGCCGGCCGATTAGCGGAGTTCGCCACTTCATAGTAGAGGCGTCGCAGCTCCGCCTCGACACCGTCGGGCACTGCGGCCGCGAGTTGCGGCACGCTGGTGCTCAACTGCGAGATGCGCCCCGCGAGCATCGGAATCGTGCCGCCGGCGTGCGAGAAGATGAAGCGAATCGCGCGACGTCGCACGAGCTGGCCCGAGAACATCAGGCTGGTGATCGTCCGGTTAGTGTCCTGCGTGAACTCCGTGAGGAATGGCGGCACGTACGACATCAACTGCGAGCAACACGCTGGCGAGCCGGGATGGACGTAGACGATGGCGCCGCGCCGATCCAGCTCCTGCATCACCGGATCGAAGCTGGGATCGCCGAGCCATCGATCGCCGTAGCTCGTCATCAGCACGACGCCATTGGCATGGAGTTGATCGAACGCGTACTCGATTTCGCGCAGGCTCCCTTCGATATCGGGCAGTGGCAGCGCGGCGAAGAAGCCGAAGCGCTTCGGATGCCGCTGCCGCATCTGCGCAGCGAACAGGCTTGTTTCGCGCGACAGGCGCCGGCCTTGCGTCACGTCGCCGAACCAGACGCCCGGTGCGGAGATCGAGACGATCGCGGTGGCGACGCCGGTCTCATCCATTCGTTCGAGTGCCCGCTCCTCCGACCAGCCGTACCAGTTGGGCACGATCCGGCCGCCGCCCTGGCGCGAGATATGGTCCTTGACCTCGTCGAACCAGAACGGTGGGATGAAGTGATGGTGGACGTCTACGAGCCCCGCGGGGTTCGGCGTGCTCTGAGCGGCTGCGATGCGGGCGTACACACTCGCGGCGGCGAGGCTGCCGAGGAGGGCGCGACGGGTCAGGTTCGGGCCGGTCATGCCCACTTAAACGCAAGCGGGCACGACCGGCGACATCACGAGCTCACTGCAGGTCGAAGCGATCCAGGTTCATCACCTTGGTCCAGGCCGCCACGAAGTCGTCGATGAACTTCTTTTTCGCATCGGCGCTGGCGTAGACCTCGGCCAGAGCGCGCAACTGCGAATTCGAGCCGATCGCCAGGTCCACACGCGTGGCAGTCCAGCGCACGGCGCCCGTCTTGCGCTCGCGCCCTTCGAACACCTCTTTCGCGGCCGACGTCGGCTTCCATTCGGTCGACATGTCGAGCAGGTTGACGAAGAAGTCGTTGGTCAGCGCTTCCGGCCGGTTCGTCAGCACGCCGTGCTGCGATTGCCCACTGTTCGTACCGAGCACGCGCAGGCCGCCGAGCAGCACCGCCATCTCGGGCGCGGTCAACGTCAGCAGTTGTGCACGATCGATGAACAGCACTTCGGCAGGAACCGCGAACTTCGCTTTCTGGTAGTTGCGGAAGCCGTCAGCTACCGGCTCGAGCGCCGCAAACGACTCGACGTCGGTCTGCGCCTGCGTGGCATCCATGCGTCCGGGTGAGAAGGGGACGTTCACCGGGAAGCCCGCATTCTTCGCTGCGAGCTCGATACCGGCGCAGCCCGCCAGCACGATCAGATCTGCCAGCGAGACCTTCTTGCCGCCGGACTGTCGCGCGGTAAACGTCTTCTGAATTCCCTCCAACGTCTGCAGCACCTTCTCCAACTGCTGCGGCTGATTCACTGCCCAATCCTTCTGAGGCGCAAGACGAATGCGCGCACCGTTCGCACCACCGCGCTTGTCGGAGCCGCGGAACGTCGACGCCGCACTCCAGGCGGTCGACACTAGCTGAGAAACGGGCAGCCCCGAAGCCAGGATGCTGGCCTTGAGGAGCGCGACGTCATTCGCGTCGATCAACGGATGATCGACGGCGGGAATCGGGTCCTGCCACACGAGTTCTTCCTGCGGCACCTCCGGCCCGAGGTAACGCGCGCGCGGACCCATGTCGCGATGGGTCAGCTTGAACCAGGCACGAGCGAACGCGTCGGCGAACTGCTCCGGATTCTGCAGGAAGCGCCGCGAGATCTTCTCGTACGCGGGATCGAAGCGCAGCGCGAGGTCCGTCGTCAGCATCGTCGGCGGCAGCTTCTTCGCCTTGTCGAACGCGTGCGGAATCGTCGCGCCGGCGCCTTTGGCAACCCACTGATGGGCGCCGGCCGGGCTCTTGCTCAACTCCCACTCGTAGCCGAACAGATTCTGGAAGAAGTTGTTGCTCCACTGCGTTGGCGTCGTGGTCCAGGTCACTTCCAGTCCGCTGGTGATCGCATCGGCGCCGCGTCCGACACCGAACCGGTTGTGCCAGCCGAAGCCTTGCACTTCGAGATCGCCGCCTTCCGGCTCGACGCCGACGTGACTGGCGGCGCCGGCGCCGTGAGTCTTGCCGAAGCTGTGACCACCGGCGATCAACGCAACGGTTTCTTCATCGTTCATCGCCATGCGGGCGAAGGTGTCGCGGATGTCGTGGGCCGCGGCACGCGGATCGGGATTGCCGTTCGGGCCTTCCGGGTTCACGTAGATGAGACCCATCTGCACGGCGCCGAGCGGATTCTCGAGTTGGCGCGTTTGCGTGTTGTCGCCATAGCGCAGGTCGCCGCCCAACCAGGTCGTCTCGCGTCCCCAGTACACATCGAGATCGGGCTCCCACACGTCGGGACGGCCGCCGCCGAAGCCGAAGGTCTTGAAGCCCATCGTTTCCAGTGCGACGTTACCCGCGAGGATCATGAGATCCGCCCAGGAGATGCTGGCGCCGTACTTCTGCTTGATCGGCCACAGCAGGCGACGCGCCTTGTCCAGGTTCGCGTTGTCCGGCCAGCTGTTGAGAGGAGCGAAGCGCTGCTGACCGCGGCCGCCGCCGCCACGTCCATCGCCGGTGCGATACGTGCCGGCACTGTGCCAGGCCATGCGGATGAACAGCGGGCCGTAATGTCCGAAGTCCGCCGGCCACCAGTCCTGCGAATCGGTCATCAGTGCAGCAAGATCTTTTTTCAGCCCGGCGTAGTCGAGTCGCGCAAATTCCTCCGCATAATCGAAGTCCGGATTCATGGGATCGGACTTCGTGGAATGCTGGTGCAGGAGATCGAGCCGCAACTGGTTGGGCCACCAATCGCGATTCGAGGGAGCGGCACTGTGGTTGAACGGACACTTGGGCTCGGCTGACATTGCTCTTCTCCATGGGAGGGCGGTATGCGTGGCAGGCTACGGCCCGCGCGTCGAGATTAGAATTCGATTGGTCGGATGCTTTCGATAGGTAACGTCAATGACGAGAGTTGGCTACGTCCCCTGGTTGTTGATGCTTGTGTGTCAGATCGGGGCCGTGATGCCGGCGTGGGCGGTCGAGCCGTTGCCGGTCGGATTCGAGCGGCGTGAATTCGTCGATGAGGCGCGCAGTAACTGGCAGAACACCGGCCACCGTCCGCTGAGCACAGTGATCTGGTATCCAGCGTCAGCGGGCGCGCCGCTCACAGTGCCGCAAGTCGGCGATCCGGCCTGGCGGCCGTATTTCGTGCAAACCGAATTCGCGGTGGAGGCGCCGCTGTCCGCGCAGGCGCCGCGCTATCCGCTGGTGCTGCTGTCGCATGGTTCGACCAGCGTCAACGTGTCGCTGGCATGGCTTGGGTCCTATCTCGCAAAGCACGGCTACATCGCTGCGGCCGTGAATCATCACGGCAATACCGGCGCTGAAGGGCAACTGCTGTCGCAGGGCTTCATGGCACAGTGGGAGCGGGCAGGGGATCTGAGCGCGCTGCTCGATCGCATGCTCGCCGATCCGAAGTTCGGCTCGCATATCGACCCGAATCGAGTGTTCGCAGCCGGTCACTCGGCCGGCGGCGCGACGGTCATCATGCTCGCCGGCGGGCAGTTCAGCGGCGATGAGATGGGAAAATTCTGCAACTCGAAGGCGGCTGACGCAGGCTGCGGCTCACGCGAGACGATCGACAAGGCGATCGCGGAGATCGAGAAGTTGCGCGCAAGCGATCCAGCGGTGCAAGCATCGCTCGCGCGGGCCGCGCGTTCGTATCGCGACGAGAGGATCCGTGCAGTGGTGGCAATGGCACCCGCGGTGGGCCCCGGATTCACGGAGGCGACACTTCGCGCTGTCAAAACTCCTGTTTTCATCGTCACCGCGAAGGTCGACGACGTCACGCCGCCAGAGACGAACTCACTGCGCTTTGCGCGCTTCATTCCCGATGCGCGCCTGCTTACAGTACCGGGTAATGCCAATCACATGACGTTTGGCAGCGAGTGCACGGACGAAGGTCGGCGCGCGCTGCCAATCTGCCGCGACGGCGCAGATCTCGACCGCGCGCAAGTGCACGAGATGATCGCAGAACGAGTGCTGAAGTTTTTTTCGGAGCCCTGAATCCATGTTGACCACTATCGCTGAACAATCCGGCTTTCGTCAGACAGGTCGGCTCGATGAGGTCGAAGCGCTGTGCGCAGCGTTCGCCGCGCGCTGGCCCGATGCCGTGCGTTCGTTCGCGTACGGCCAGTCCGAAGAGGGCAGGCCGATGCGCGCAATGATGATTTCCCAATCCGGAGCGCTGACGGCGCAGGCGCTGCGCCAACGCGGGATTCCGCTGCTGATGATCCAGGGCGGAATCCATCCCGGTGAGAGCGATGGCAAAGATGCCGGCTTCATCGCTCTGCGCGAGTTGCTCGGCGAGCCAGTTGCGGCCGGATCGCAACCGCCGGCGCCGGATCTTCTCAAGCACATCGCGGTGCTGTTCGTGCCGGCTTTCAATGCCGACGGGCACGAGCGTGTCGGACGCTGGAATCGCCCGAACCAGAACGGCCCCGACGAGACCGGCTGGCGCACGACTTCGCAGAACGTGAATCTGAATCGGGATTACACCAAGGCCGCCACGAGCGAGATGCAGGCGATGCTGGCCCTCATCGACGAGTGGGACCCGCTGATCTGCGCCGATCTGCACGTCACGGACGGTGCGGACTTCGAGCCGGACATCTCGCTGCAGGTCGAGCCGATCAATCAGGGCGCAGCCAGTCTCTGGCAAAGCGGCGTCGCGCTGCGCGATCGGCTCATCGACAAGCTGGCGGCACAGGGCTCGCTGCCGCTGCCGTTCTATCCCGATTTCGCGAAGACTGATGATCCGTCTTCCGGCTTCGTGCTCACTGTGTACTCGCCGCGCTTCTCGACTGGCTACTTCCCGCAGCGCAATCGCTTCACGGTACTGGTGGAAACGCACTCCTGGAAACCGTACGCGCATCGGGTTCGCATCACGCGCAACACCATCGTCGGTCTGGCCGAGCTCACTGCGGCGCATGGCGCCGGGTGGCTGCGCGAAGTAGGGCAGGCCGATGTCGCTGCCAGCAAGTTGGGCGGCACCGACGTAGTGCTGGATTACGTTTCGGGTTGGCGCGAACCGTCGAAGGCCGGAGGTTCGGCCCGAGCACCGGACGATGCCGGCGCGCGCCGGATCGATTTTCGCGGCTATGCCTATACGCGCGCGCCGTCGTCGATCTCGGGAGCGCTCGTCACGATTTACGATCCGACGACGCCGCAGATCTGGAACGTGCCCTATCGCGATCGCATCCAGGCATCGCTCACCGTGAAGGTGCCCGAAGGGGGCTATGTGGTGCCGCCGAGCCATGCCGCCCTCGTGGCCGCCAGGCTCGATCTGCATGGCATCGAATTTCGCGTGCTCAACACTGCAATTGCCGCCGCGGACGTGCAGGCATTTCGCGCCGAGAAAGTGGAGTTCTCGGGCGTGCCCTTCGAGGGCTGTCAGCGGGTCACGCTGATCGGGAACTGGCGTGACGAGAAGCAACCGCTCGCGGCCGGTTCCATGCTCGTGCCAGTCAACCAGCGGCTCGCTCGACTCGTGCTCGCATTGTTGGAACCGCAGGCGCCGGATTCGCTCGCCGCCTGGGGTTACTTCAATGCCTGCTTCGAACAGAAGGAGCAGATGGAGCGCTACGTGGCGGAGCAGATCGCGCGCGAGATGCTGGCTGCCGACGCCAAGCTACGAGAAGAGTTCGAGCGGAAGGTGGCGAGCGATGCGCAGTTTGCGGCCGACGCGACCGCGCGGTTGGACTTCTTCCTGCGCCGGCACTCGTCCTGGGACGCTCGCTTCAACCTCTACCCGGTCTTCCGCCTGCCGCGGCCGCTGTAAGAAAACCGGCGGCCAAACCGCCGCTTATCCCTTGCTCTGTCACTCAAGATACTCACACGCGTGTGAGTGAGTATTGACAGCGCGCCGCCGAGGTGGCGTACTCAAGCCTCACGAGCGTCGGCACCCACGATCGACGCCAGAGGGGGAAAGCGATGAAGAAGTTACTTCTCGCGTCGGCCTGCGCCGTCGCAAACGCGGCTGCCTGGTCGCCGGCACAAGCGCAGGCGCCGGCTCAGTCCGGCAGTCAGGCAGTCAATGAAACGGTGCTCGAAGAGATCGTGGTCACCGCCGAGCGGCGACGCACGAGCCTGCAGGTCACACCGATCGCAGCAACGGTCATGACGGGGGAGAAGCTGGCGGACAGCGGCGTGACCGTGGTCGACCAGCTGCAATTCGTTTCGCCCGGTGCGACGGTCAACAACTTCGGCCAGGGCATCGACTTCAACATCCGCGGCATCGGCAAGGCCGAACACAACACGCAGACCACCACGGGCGTGATCACCTATCGCGACGGCGTGGCCACGTTCCCCGGATACTTCACTGCAGAGCCGTACTACGACATCGCGCGCGTCGAGATCTTGCGCGGGCCGCAAGGCACGTTCGTCGGCCAGAACGCCACGGGCGGCGCGGTGTTCGTCACATCGCAGGATCCGATCATCAACGGCGGCACGACCGGTTACGTGCAGGGCCAGGTCGCCAACTACAACGGTTATGGCGCACAGGGCGCGTTGAATCTGCCGGTCAGCGATACGTTCGCGGCGCGCCTCTCGTTCAACGGCGAGGCACGCGACAGCTACTACGACATCTCGGGCCCGCACACGGGCGATGACGGCGTGCAGACCGGCAGCGCGCGACTCGGGTTTCTCTGGGCGCCAAGCGAGAGCCTGTCGGTGCTGCTCAAGACCGACTACAACTATCTCGACCTGAGCGGCTATCCCTCCGATCCGGTCAACGCGACCAACGATCTGTTCGACATCACCGCCAACGGCGACATGCACGCGCTGGATCGCTTCGGCCGCGCAGTGCTCAAGATCGATTACACCTTCGGCAACGGTACGACGTTGCGCTCCGTCTCCGGCTTTCAGGACGGACGCACGGAATATCGCGCGGACCTCGATGGCACCAGCGTCGGCAACAGCCTGTTCGGCGACAAGGTCGACGAAACGATCTACTCGCAGGAGATCAATCTGATCTCGCCCGACATGGGACGCTTCACCTGGGTGCTCGGCGCCTACTATCAGGACGACGAGTACGAGTTCCTGCCGGGCGAGTTCTACATCGTCAGCCCGGCGGGGCGCTACGAGCTCGAAGGCACGAATCCGAAGCACGCCGCCGCCGTGTTCGGTCAGCTCACGTTCGGCCTGACCGACTCGCTCGAGCTGCAGCTCGGTGCCCGCTATACCGAAACCGATACCAGCAATCACATCACCGTCAATCAATTCGGCCTGCCGCTCGTGCAGGATCAGAAGGCGGAGTACTCGAACACCTCGGGCAAGGTCGCGCTCAACTGGACCCTTGATCCGCATCACTTCCTGTACGCATTCGTCGCGACCGGCTTCCGGCCCGGCGGCTTGAACGTCCCGGTTGGCCTCGGCATCCCTGCGCCGTTCGACGAGGAACTGGTGACGAACTACGAGATCGGCTGGAAGGCAGGTTGGGCCGAGGGCAAGGTCCGCACGCAGCTCAATGCCTACTACAACGATTACGAGCAGTTCCAGGTCATCGTCGGTTACCCGACGATTCCGGTGTTCGGCTTCGAGCTGAACGTGCCGAATCCCACGACGATTTACGGCTTCGAAGCGCAGCTCGAAGCGGCGCTGGGAGAGTTCTCGATCGACGCCGGACTCGGCTGGATGCACAGCGAGCTCGGCAAGTTCTTCGCCGTCGATCCGCGCGTCCCGAGCTTCGGTGCCTGCAATCCGCAGACCGGGCCGGCGACTGCATCGTGCATCGCGCTGGAAGGCAAGGAGCAGACCTACGCGCCCAACTTCACGTTCAACCTCGGCGTCCAGTACGACTTCGCACTGGCGAGCGGCGACCGGATCACACCGCGCATCAACTACGGACACGTCTCCGAGCAGTGGGCGACGCTGTTCGAGAACGAAGCGCGCGGCGATCGCATCGAAGCTCGCAACATCGTCAACGCACAGATCGCGTGGCGGCACGACAGTTGGGTGACCACGCTGTATGGCGCGAACCTCACGGATCAGCATTACGTCGGGGCCATCAATTCCGGCCTGCGTTTCGCCGGCGCGCCTCGCACGTTCGGAGTGCGCCTGCTGAAAGCCTTCTGACATGGCGCGTGCACGGTGGGCGCTCGCGATTCTCTGTTGCGTGTACGTCCTGAATTTCCTGGATCGGCAGCTGCTGTCCATTCTGGCGAAGCCGATCCAGGACGACCTCGGGATCACCGACGGTCAGATCGGCAGGATCAGCGGGCTGTATTTCGCGATGTTCTATTGCGTGCTGGCGATTCCCATCGGTTGGCTCGCTGATAGAACGAATCGCGTACGCGTGCTGTCGTTCGCGTGCGCCCTGTGGAGTGCTGCGACGGTTGCGTGCGGACTGTCGGCCAACTATCTGCAGCTCGTGCTCGCACGTATGTCGGTCGGCGTGGGCGAGGCGGGCGGTGTGCCGCCGTCATATTCGATCGTGTCGGACTACTTCCCGCCCGGCGAACGGGGTACGGCGCTGAGTCTCTTCAATCTCGGTCCGCCGATCGGGCAGGCGCTGGGTGTTGCGTTCGGTGCTTCGATCACCGCGGCTTACAGCTGGCGCTCGGCGTTCATTTCGCTCGGCGCTGTCGGCATCGTAACGGCAGCGATCGTGTGGCTGTTCGTTCGTGAGCCGGCGCGCGGCGGACTCGACGCTCGCACGGCCGTGGTTCAATCGACACAACAGGGATTCTGGTCGACCTGCCGAATGTTCTTCTCGCGCCCGGTGCTGTTGCGAGTCTCGCTGGCGTGCGCGGCCACGCAGTTCGTTACGTACGCGGTGCTCAACTTCACCACGCTGTTCCTCATGCGTGAGAAGGGCATGACACTGCAGGAGATCGCCGTGTACTACGCGATTCTCATCGGCGCCGGCATCGGCTTGGGGATGTACGTCTCGGGTCGATTGATCGATCGGCTGGCGCGGCGTTCGAAGTCCGCCTACGGCTATCTGCCGGCGGTCGCGCTCGCGCTGGCGATTCCGTTCTTCATCGCCTTCGTGTCAGTGCCGCAGTGGCCGCTGGCCCTGGTGTTCCTGGCGCTGCCGACCTTTCTGAACTACTTCTACCTTTCGCCCGCAGTCACGCTGGTTCAGGAGGAAGTGCGGCCCGATCAACGCGTGCTTGCGGGCGCACTCTTGCTGCTGGTGATGAACCTGATCGGACTCGGGCTCGGGCCGACGTGGCTGGGAGCGGTCAGCGATCTGCTGCGGCCGACTCATCCCGACAACTCGCTGCAGCTCGCTTTCTACACACTGGTTCCTTTCTACCTTCTCGCTGTGCTGCTCCACCTGTGGTTGGCGCGCGCGCTGAAGCGACAGTCATAGGCGGATGTTTCGATGTCGATTCGTTATCGTTTGTTGGCACTGATAGCAGCGATTCTGCCTGTGGCCGCTCTCGCCGATGCACTAGTCGAAACGCCGGCCGGCAAGCTGCGCGGCGAAGCCATCGGCGCGCTGAACGTCTTCAAAGGGATTCCGTACGCATTGCCGCCGGTTGGCGGCCTGCGCTGGCGACCGCCTGTCGCGATGTCGCCTTGGACCGGCGTGCGCGACGCGGCTCAGTTCAGCGCTGCGTGCATGCAACCGAAGCCGCAACCGAGCATCTACGCCGACGAGTTGGCCGCGGTGAGCGAGGACTGTCTGTCTCTCAACGTCTGGGCAAAGCAGGGAGCACGCAATGAACCGGTGCTGGTCTGGATTCACGGCGGAGCGCTCACCTCCGGATCGAGCAGCGAGCGCATGTACGATGGTGCGAAGCTCGCTGCACGCGGCATGGTGCTCGTGTCGATCAACTATCGTCTGGGCATCCTGGGCTATCTCGCGCATCCACAGCTCAGCGCCGAGTCGCCGCAGCGAATCTCGGGCAACTACGGCCTGCTCGACCAGATCGAAGCGCTGCGCTGGGTGCAGCGGAACATCGCTGCCTTCGGCGGCGATCCGGCGAACGTCACGATCGCCGGTGAATCGGCCGGCGGGCTCAGCGTCATGTACCTCATGGCCTCGCCGCAGGCGCGTGGACTGTTCGCGCGAGCGATTGCGCAGAGCGCGTACATGATTTCAATGCCGGAGCTGAAGCGTGCGAACTTCGGCGAGCAGGCGGCCGAAGCGATCGGGTCGCGAGTCGCAACCGCGCTCGGCTCGCCGCATGTGACGGACCTGCGCTCGATGGATGCCGCGAAGCTGGTGAATGCGACCGCGCAGACCGGCTACTTCCCGCTCGGTACGGTCGACGGTCACGTCCTGCCGCAACAACTGGTCGAGGTGTTCGATCGGGGCGAGCAGGCGAAAGTGCCGATCCTCGCCGGCTTCAACAGCGGTGAGATCCGCTCGCTGCGCTTCCTCGCGCCGCCCGCGCCGAAAGATGCGGCAACGTACGAGGCCGCAATCCGCAAGCGTTATGCCGATCTTGCCGATGATTTCCTCCAGCTCTATCCGAGCAATCGGCCCGAAGACAGCGTGCTGGCGACGACGCGCGATGCCCTGTACGGCTGGACTTCCGAGCGTCTCGTGACGAAGCAGACGGCGCAAGGCCAGCCCAGCTATCTCTACTTCTTCGATCACGGTTATCCCGCTGCAGATGCGGCGGGCCTGCACGCCTTCCACGCCTCGGAGCTGCCGTATGTGTTTGGCACTGCGGATCGAACGCCCGCGCTGTGGCCGAAGGTGCCTGAATCTCCGCAGGAGACTGAACTCAGCGACGCGATGATCGGCTACTGGACGAGCTTCGCGACCGCCGGCGTACCCAAAGCTGCGAATCAAGCGTCCTGGCCCGCCTACGGCGCCGCGCGTGGCTACATGCTGTTCGCCGACACTCCGCGGCCGGGCACGCAGCTGCTGCCGGGCATGTACGAGTTGAACGAACAGGTCGTGTGTCGACGGCGCGCGAAGGGCGGATTGCCTTGGAACTGGAACGTCGGCGTCATTGCGCCGACCCTGCCGACTCGCGAGGACGCCTGCCGATGAACGACGGTTCCATGCAGGAGTTCGCGCTCACGCTCGACAAGTTTCTCGATCACGCTGCCAAGTGGCACGGGCGCGCGCAGGTCGTCACGGGGCGCGATGCCGGGAAGATCGATCGCGTGAATTACATTGAGCTAAAAGCGCGCAGTCTGCGCGTGTCGGCGGTGCTGCGGGATCTCGGCATCGGCGTCGGCGAGCGCGTCGCGACTCTCGCGTGGAATACGCAAGCGCACGTCGAGACGTGGTACGCGATCATGGGCCTCGGTGCGGTCTGCCACACGCTCAATCCGCGGCTGATCGCGGCGCAGCTCGCGAGACAGGTCATGCGCTCGGGTTGCCGCATCATCGTCGTCAGCGCCGATCTCGAATCTCTCGCGCGGCAGATCGTCGAGCGTACTGCCGTAGTCACTCGCGTGCTGATCATCGACGGACCAGCGCCCGAGTGGAGCGGCAACTGCCGCGTCGCCCATCTCGAGACTGCGATGAGTCAGGCGCGGACCGCGGCGACGTGGGGTGGTATCGACGAGCGTGCCGCGTGTGGCCTGTGCTTTACCTCCGGTACGACCGGTGCGCCGAAAGGAGTGACGTACACGCATCGATCGAGCTACTTGCACGCGCTGAAACTCTTGCAGGCCGACATGCTCGGGATCACCGCCGCCGACAGCGTGCTCGCTGTCGTGCCGATGTTTCATGCGAACGCGTGGGGATTGCCGTTCGCCGCGCCCGCGGCTGGTGCCAAGCTCGTGCTGCCTGGTCGCCATGCTGACGGCGCGAGCCTTGCGCGCTTGATCAACTCCGAGGAAGTAACGATCGGCGTGGGCGTTCCCACCGTGTGGCTGGGCCTCGTCGAACATCTCGATGCGGCCGGTGGCGACGTCCCGTCGCTCGAACGCATTCTGGTCGGCGGCTCGCCGTTGCCGCCCGCTTTGATGGAGCGCATCGAGCGACGCCTCGGCGTTTCGGTGCAGACGAGCTGGGGTATGACGGAGCTGTCGCCGTGCGGGACGATGTCGCCGCCGCGTGATCGCAAACGATCAGCCGCGATCTCGGGTCGACCGGCGGTCGGCATCGATCTGCTCTTGAAAGACGCCGATGGACGCCCCCTGCCCGAACAGCGCAACGCCGAGGGACATCTGTGGGTGCGCGGCGCCGCCGTGGTCGAGCGCTACTTCGGCGAGGAGAGCGTCGCTACCGATGCCGACGGCTGGTTCAACACGGGTGATCTGGCGCGCATTGATCCGGACGGCAATCTGATCATCACCGGGCGGGCCAAGGACCTGATCAAGTCAGGCGGGGAGTGGATCAATCCGGCGGAGATCGAGGCCATCGTCGGTGCCCTGCCCGAGGTATCCTTGGCAGCCGTCATCGCGCGCGCGGATCCGAAGTGGGGCGAACGGCCGGTGCTGCTCGTCGAAATGCGCGAGGGCGCGGCCGCCGACGACGCGGCCCTGCTCGCGGCGCTGACGGGCAAGGTCGCGCCCTGGTGGATCCCCGACACCGTCATCCGCCTGAAGAAAATGCCGCTGGCGTCTACCGGAAAGATCGACAAAATGCAGCTCAGGTCAGACTACGGCAGTGCCTGAGCGGAGACCCGATCGTGTCCCCAGATTCGAAAGACGTGAAGCGCCGACGCAAGCCAGCCAGCAAAGCCAAGCAGCCGAAATCCGCAAGCCCGCGGGCCACCAAGGCGGCGCAGCGCGCTGAAATGATGGAGCAGATTCTCGATACGGCCGAGGAGCTGTTCTCCAAGCACGGCCTGTACGGCGTAACGCTGAAGGACGTAGCGAAGCAGGTGGGCGTGCATCACACGCTCATGAACTACTACTTCCGCGACAAGAAGAAGCTGTTCGACCAGGTGTTCGCGCGGCGCGCCGTCGTAACGAGTACGCGCCGGATGCAGGCACTCGACGACTACGACGCGGCGACCAAAGGCAAGCCGACGATCGAAGGCGCGCTGCATACGTTCCTGGATACCGACCTGGATCTGTACATCGAAGGCGGCAAGCCCTGGAAGAACTACGGCGCGCTGGCCTCGCAGGTCGCCAACACTCCACAGTGGGGCGCCGAGCTGATGGACAAGCACTTCGATCCGGTGGTGCTGCGGCTGATCGGCTTGCTCAAGCGCGCGTTACCGCACTGCTCGGAGGAGGACATCCTCTGGGGCTATCACTTCGTGTCCGGCGCGTTGCTGCTGACGCTCGCTCGCACGGGGCGTATCGACAAGCTGTCGAACGGCCGGTGCAAGTCGGACGACTTCGCTGCGGTGAAGAAGCGGATGGCGAAATTCATGGCCGCCGGGTTCATGGCCGTGTGCGGGGATTAGCGGGCGGAAATTAGCCCGGTCGCCCTACATATATATGTAGCGCGGCTTGTGTTCCCCGGGGGGGATGACGAAGATACAGCCCCTGCCATGGCTGAAAGATCGTTCACGCACGAAGTCGGTAAATTGCGCCTCGGCGCCGGGCAGGAATTCCGAGGCGAGGGCATCCTCGCCGTCACCAAGGCGCTGCTGCAGTCCGGTGTTGGTTATGTCGGCGGCTACCAGGGTGCG
>DATJIP010000019.1:0-21370 GCA_035493235.1 Steroidobacteraceae bacterium | reverse complement strand
AAGTTGTTCGTGCCGCTCGACGCGCCTGGCGCGATCGTGAGCTACGAAGTCGATGGTGCTGCTCCCCTCGACATCATCGTTCGCTTCAATCCCGTCCTCAATCTCATGTGGCCGGGTGGCATGGGCGGTCAGGAAGCAGCGTGGAATGCGGCGGCTTCCGGCTATCTGCTGTCCGAGCCTCTGCATCGCTACACGGCGCTCGTGTCGTCACCGGACATCATTGCGCACGACGAGACGCCCAATGCTACGAGGCGCGTGAACAGTTCGTCTGGCGTCGCGTTCACGATCCGCGCGGGCAGTGGTCGCGCTGCGCAGATCGTCATCGCTGCCGGTCTTCGCGGTGAAGACCCAGCCCCAGTAGCCAAGGAATTGCTGCGCAGTCGTGATGCGCTGGAGAAGGCGGCAGCCGAACACTACGACGACGTCTTGAATCGCGGGCTGCAGATCGAGACCTCCGATCCCGACGTCAATCGCGCATTGAAGTGGTCGCAGATCGCCCTCGAGCAAGCGTGGGTCTGCAACCCCGATCTCGGTTGCGGTCAAGTCGCGGGCTATGGTCCATCACGGAAGGCTCGCCGGCCGCAGTACGATTGGTTCTTCGCGGGCGATGGAATGGTTGCTACGCATGCCTTGCTGGCAGCCGGTCGCTACGAGCGCGCGCGTGAGGAGCTCGAGTTCATTCTCAAATATCAGGATCGCAAGACCGGCATGATCTGGCACGAACTGTCGCAGAGCGCGGGAGCGATGGAGTGGCGCAAGTATCCCTACATGTTCGTGCACGTCGATCTGAGCTATGACTTTCTCGACACGGTCGCGGAGTACTACTCGGTCACCGGTGATCTGGAATTCGTGAAGAAGAACTGGAATGCGCTCGAGTCTGCGTATCGATACTGCAAATCTCTGCTCGATCCCAAGGACGGTCTACCGCGTATTCCCGGCGACAAGCAGGGCTTCAACGAGCAGGACCCGCTCAGCGATGAACTGACGCTGTCAGCGAGTTGGGTTGCAGCATCACAAGCGTTCGCGACTCTCGCGGCGGCCGCTGGGCGGCAAGCGGCTGCAAGAGCAGCTCTGAACGAGAGTCAGCGAGCGCGGCAAAGTGTGCAGACCAGATACTGGGACGAGCGCCGTCACTTCTGGATCAGCGGTCACACTCGCGCGGGTGCGCCGGTCATGGATCGAGACATTCGGCCCGCTAGCGTCGTGCAGGACTCATTGTTATCCGCGGAGCAGCGCAGCTCCGTTCTGAATGAGCTCGCGTCCGCCGACTTTCAAACGGATTGGGGAACGCGCGGCAAGGCCGCGAGCGATCCCACCTATGATCCGAACCTGTATTCGAGCGGCAGTGTTTGGGCACTCGCGACTGGGACCGTGGCGCGTGCATTCTGGGCCGAGCATCGTCCAGCGACAGCATTTCCGATCTGGAGGGCGCTCGTGCCGTGGAGCACCCTCGACTCGCTGGGTCACATGCACGAACTGATGGCGGGCGACTTCTATCACGAGGAAGTGGAATCGGTCCCGGAGCAAACGTGGTCGTCGGCATCGTTCCTGACGACGGCAGTTCACGGCTTGCTGGGCTTGCGCGTGGATGAGGCGGGACGTCATCTGCAATTCACGCCGCACCTGCCACCTGGATGGAACAAGGTGACGCTGCGGCGCGTGCGCGTCGGAAGCTCCGAGGTTGCGCTTGACCTCGTCCAGTCATCGGGTGAGATGACGCTGCACATCCGAAACGATGGCGCTCCCGTCAAAATGTCGTTTGATCCGGAACTGCCCCTCGGTGCCACGGTGCGTAGTGCGCACATCGGCGGGCGGGAAATTGCAGCGACTCTCGCGCAGCATCCGCAAGACACTCACGCGCACACTGAGTTGAACCTTCCGCGAGGCGATGTAGAGCTGAGTCTTTTCTACAACGGAGGTGTGGCGATTGTCCCCCTCATTCCGCGTCCAGTGATCGGCAGCCGGAGCAGGGCAATGAAGGTCGTCAGCACGAGCCTGAACGATCGCGTGTACACGATCGAGCTCGATCACTTGGCTGCGGAATCCGCGAGCTTCGAGCTGCGCACGCCCTGGAAGGTCGACGCTGTGAACGGCGCGAGGTTTGAATCCGTCGCGCCGGCGTCGTATCGATTAGAAATCGACGCAGCTCCGAGCAAGGAACCCGATGCATATCAGCGCAGCAAGGTGATCGTGAACTTCGCTAGCGATCAGTAGCCCGTCAGATATCCGACCACGAGTCGGGTAGCTTCAGCGACGAGCGCCTCGGTTTGTTTGTCGGAGACAACGTCGTGGTGCAGGACCGCCGTGTGCGTCAACGCCTCAATCGATGTCACGCAGACAAATGCTGCAAGCTCCAGGTCGGCGGTACGAATTTCCTTGCGATGCTGCTCGAGGTACGCCTTGAAGAGCGCATGGTTGCCGCGGTTGAAGGTCTCGACCTTCTCGAGCTTTCCCACGCGCGGAATCTGCTCCGCGAGCACCTGATGTAGCTTCGGATCGAGGCGATGCGACTTGATCGCTGCAGCGACGAGCGTGCGCACACCTTGCTTGATCGGCTGGCTCGCAACTTCCGCCAACTCACCGCGCACGAGCTGCATGATCTCCTGCTGATGACGCTCGATGACTGCGGCGACCAGCGCCTCCTTGCCGGGGAAGTATTGATAGAGTGAGCCGACGCTTACGCCCGCCACTTCGGCGATCCGATTCGTGCTGGCCTTGTCGAATCCTTCTTTGACGAGAATGCGAGCAGTTGCATCGATCAGCGCGTCAACAGTTGCGCGCGATCGCTCCTGAGAAGCTTCTTTGCGGCGTTTTGTGAGCGGTTTTCGCACGAGTCCGGCGCACCAGGAATGCGAGTATCAAAAGCGAATGATCGCTCGTATTCTGTCCCGCATGGACAACACACTGCAACGCTTGTTTCGATGCAAGGCCTGGGCGAACGACGAGCTGCTGACGGCTCTGGCGAAGCTGGGCGGAGAGTCGCCGATCACTAAATTGGCGATCAAGGCCCTGAGCCACACCTATGTCGTCGACCGCATCTTTGCCGCCCATCTGCGCGGCAAGGCCCACGCGTACACGTCGGCCAACATGAGTGAGATGCCGACGCTCGAAGAGCTGTCTGCCGACATGCGAGCAAGCGATCGGGAGTATCTCGACTACGTGTCGGCGCTCGATCGCGCTCGGCTGATCGAGCGGGTCGACTTCACTTTTACGGATGGCGCGCCGGGCTGCATGTCGCGCGAGGAGATGCTCATGCACGTGATCACCCACGGCGTTGGTCATCGCGGACAGGTCAGCGCAGTGATGCTGCTCAACTCCGTCGCGCCGGTGCGTGACGGATTCACGACCTATCTGCACACGGCCGAAGCTTCGACGAGAAGGCGAGCTGCCGCGTGATCAGCGAGCCGCGGCTTCGTTCGCACGCACTGACCACAGCTCCGCGAGACCGCGCCATTCTGAATCCGTCTTCACCGTGGCGAAGGTGTCGCGAGCCTGCTTCGTCTCACCGCTCTTGAGATAGGCGACGCCCAGATCGATGCGCGTCTGATCCGAATTGGCGAGAGCACCTTTCTCGATGCCCTTGCGCAGCGCTGCGATCGCGCGGTCATACAGTCTCTGGCTGAGGTACATGCGTCCGATGTCGACATTCGGCTGTCCGCTGCTAGCGCGTTCCGCCTGCGCAGCGAGATTCTTCACGTCGTCGGAGCTCTTGGCAGTCTCCGCCTGTGCGTGAGCAAGCATTCGTCGAAAACGCGGCTCCTGCGCGCCAGCAAGAACGCCCTTGTTCAAGCCTGATTCCAGCACGCGAACGCCATCTTCAGGCATGCCGAGATCGATCGCGCCCATTGCGAGCGTTTCGTAGTCCGCAGGCTCGCTCAGCATGCCGACATCGAACTTCAAAGCGAGATAGTAGTAGTTGACCTGCTTGGAATGTCGCTGGGCCGTCTGGAGCTGAAGGACGTTCCGCCAGTACTCCGGCTTCGGATAGTGACGCAGCAGCGTCTGCCAGGTGTTCGCAATCTGTTGCCGATCTTTCAGCTCGTAGTAGGCGCTGAGGAGTGCTTGCAGTGACGTTTCCGGCGGGTGACCTCCCTTGCGCTCGGTAACTGCCACGAGCTGAGAGATTCTGGCGGCCGCGCCGCGATAGTCTTTGGCGAAGTACCTGGACTGACCGGCAAGATCCAGGAGTGCGGAATCGTTCGGCTGCGACGCGAGGGCTGCTTCCGCTGTGCGCGTCGATTTGTCGTACTGCTTGGCCCGCAGGTAGAGCTGCGACGCTCTCTTGAGATACTCGATGCGCTGTTCAGCCGAAGCCGACTCAGATTTTGCGAGCTGTTCGAAGATGGCGGCTGCTTCGGCGTCCTTGTGCTGCTGGGTCAGAACGTAGCCCTTGTACTCGTCGACCTTGTACTTGTCATAGGGCGACGCCTCGGCAACACGCCCGGCTTTTTCCAATGCGTTCCAGGCGGCGTCCCAGCGCTTGCCGGCTGCGAGGTCCTTCGCCTCGGTGAGATATTTCGCGATGTCTTGGTTGTTCACCGCTTGTTCAGCGGCGATGCTTGGCGTCGCTGCGCAGCAGAGCAGGAACGCTGCGATCGTGGTTTGAACGGACGTGCGAGTTGCCCCGGTCATGTGCCACCTCCCACACAGGCTATGGTCTTGAGACAGATGCAATTGCGCGGAAGTTCGATCGACCGCGCAAGAAACGGAGTGCGGGAGGGCGTCGGGCAACATATTCTGCCGATGGTATGAGTGTTCTGCGGCCAGTCGTGTTCCTGATATCAAGCGTGCTGATCGTCTCGATTGCGGGGGCTGCAGAGACCTATGAGGTCACCACCGAAACTGCGATGCCCCATCTCGAGGAGAATCTCCGCTACGCGACCACCCGCGAGCAGCGCTGTCTCGAGCAGGATGAGCTCTGGACTGCGTTTCCTATTCTGCAGTACGCCGCTTTGAAGGATTGCCGGCTAGAGCAGGAGAGTCGTCAAGCGGACGCCGTCTCTTATGCATTGGTGTGCGAAGGCGGACATGGCACGACCGGACGCGCAATCTGGCAGCTCGGGCGTACGCACAGCGTTGGCACGCTCAGCGTCAAGTTGGGCGGCAAGAACATGACCTTTTCTCAGCGGGTCACGGCCCGAGCACTGGGAGCCTGTGCGGCCCTTCGCTCCAGATAACGCTCAAGCACCCACTGATAAAAGCGTCGCTGCTGAAGTTGTTTGCGGAGCGCGTAGACCGTTGACGGCAAGAGTGCTTCGACGTCTGGTTCCGACTCACCCGGCCGGCACATCGGCCAGAGCAATGCACATGCAGTCAGATCAGCTCGCGAAAAACGGTTGCCGACCAGGAATGGTCCGCGCTCGAGCGCCTGGTCGAGCCGGTCAAGAGCCGCCATGAAGCGCCGTTGCGCCAGGCTCGCGTTTTCGGCGGTGATGTTCATGCGTTCCGTCATCACGCGCCGCAGCGCCGAATAGGAGAGCGCGAACAGCGAACGCTGCAGCCAAGGCGCGTCCGAGCACAGAAAACGCAAGGCCCGACCGCGATCCGGCAGCGCGTAGTAGTAGAACCAGAGGCGCAGGGTCACACCGAGTTCCTCGTCCAGATACTTCTCCCAATCGATCGCAGTGATGGCATCCCGCGGATCCGCTGGGGTGAGTCTGCGATCCGGAAAGGCCTGGTCGAGGAAGGTGATGATCTCGTTCGAGCCCTGGATCACCCCATCGTCGGTCTTGAGAATGGGCACGAAGGAACGCGGCGCGAGCTTGCGGGTAGTGCGCAGATGAAAACCGGGCAACAGATGCCTGGCTGTATACGGAATGCCCTTGAAGTCGAGGGCCCAGCGCGCCTTCTCGGAGTAGTGCGAGAACTTGAAATCGTACAGCTCGAACATGCTGTCCCCAGGACGACGCCGCACCGTGAACCGGGCTGTTGGCAGAGTACTATCTGTTCATCAGGTCCTTTGGGGTATCGGTCGGAGGACCAGTATCGGGGACCGGAGTTCACCATGCCGCAATCGATCTTCATCAGCTACCGCCGATCCGACTCGCAGCACGCCGTGTTTGCAATCGCGGACCGGTTGCGGTGGGCCTTCGGTTCCGTCGCTGGTCGGGCTAGCGAGATCGCTTGGATTTCGATCCCTTCGTCTTCACGCGCGCCCACGTGGCCCTTGGCGACGACTTCGCCGGCGTCTCTACAATCCGCGTGTCAGGGTAGCCCTCCATCGCAAAGAGCAACGCGGTTTGGTCCTCCCAGCTCTTAGCGGCGACTCGCGCATGGAACAGCGCGTGCGACACTGCATCACCAGCGAGCAGGCGAGTGTAGAAGGCAACGGCGATGGCGCTCGCAATTTTCTCAGTGGATGGCGCCATGCAGCCGATGAACGTGCCGACGCCAGCGCGGGCGACGACTCGCTCCAGACCAGGTCGGCGTTGCTGGAGCCGGTGATAGAGATCTGCAAAGGAGGTGGCTACTGCTGCTGCGTCACCGAAGGACCAGACGAATCCTGAATAGTCCTCGTTGACGAACAGCAGACTGGGCGGCCTCTGGATGAGCAGCGTGGCGAGCTCGGAAGCGCTCACCCAACCATCGTTGAGTGGAATCACGCTCTCACCGTTGTCACCCAAATAGGCGACACCCGTCATATGGACGATGTCGTAGCCTGTCGCCAACTCCTCGAGTACGCGCGTGTATGAGGCCTCGGCCCCGACGAGCAGCGTGACATCGTGCGCGGGCTTGGCTGTGCGAAAGAGGCTGGCGATTTCCTGCGCCTCCTCGCGCGTGCCCTTGAGTGGGTGACTGTAGGACTTCGAGTCGGCCAGCGCATCGCCGACCACGAGAACGCGCAGCGGTGAATGCAAGAAGGGTCGACCTCTCGATGCGTCGTCGAGGCCCGGCACTCGTCGACACAGGGGCGCCCACATGCACAGAGGTGTCGAGAAGTTCTGATCCACCATTACCCATTCCCAGGGCAGTGCCGCCAGTTCGTTCGGCACATCGAGCACTGTCAATTGCTGATTGCGACTGACGGCGAGCGGTACGCCCAGGTCTGCCAACGGCGCGGTGATAGTCGTGCCGATTTGCCGAACATCCCAGCCGGAGTACATGTCGCCTGAATTCGTCGTGGCACGCCGCAGTTGGTCCCAGCGCAGCGAGCTGGTGCTTCCCATATGTCGACGCTCCGCGGGCACACGTACGCCGTCGAGGTCGTCCGTCGTCGTCTCGAACCACTCGATATCGAGGAGTGCGCCCCGCGGGCGAATCGCGACGCACAGGGCTGGAAGTGGCGTGCGAGCGCGAAGAACAGTGGAGTTCGCAGCTCGACCAGGCGTCTTCGGTTTGGTCGCCGCTGCGATCTCGCCCAGGAAGACCGCGACAGATTCGTACTTGCCCTTGGGATATGGGATGACCTCGATCCCCGTTGTCCGCCGCAAGACGTCGGACTCAGTGGAGCCGACGCCTTCCATCAGCGCGTACCGCGGTGGTGACTGTGTACCGAACACGGAAAGCTGGCTGTCCAGCAGCAGGCGGAAGTTCGGGTCGCTCAGCGAGTAACCCACGAAGATCACCGCGTGGCTCAGCAGGATCGCGGACATCATTGCCTGAAAGGCGGGATTGGCATGAGTGATCCGGCGATAGTCTTCGGAGGTGAAGACCATGGACGCGGCGTCGTGGATCGTGCCGTGCGCCTTGAGGATGAAGAACGTGCGATCGAGCAAGAGCGAGCCGTGGCGACCCAACTGCGCGCCGGTCGGGCATTTCGGAATACCTGCGTCGCTCCAGCGTGCGTAGGCGTCTTCGAGGAGCGTGTCGAAGTTCGTGGTGACTATCGACGCATACGGAGTCTCGACGATGGCGCGATGTGTGGCTTCGGGAGGATCCGTTGATTTGTCCAACTCGGCGCGCAGTACCGTGGCGAACCGTTCAGGCCCCAGCAGCTCGCGGCACTGGTCGGCGAGCTCCGCGAATCGCCCCGCCTTGAGCAGCGCCTGCAATTCCGGATCGGCGGAATCGCTGCCGAGAATCTTGCTCGTCTTCTTGATGACAGTCGCCATCAACTCGCCCCACCCGGGATACCCGGCTGAGCGTGAGAGTCCGGCGCCGACGAATAGCACGCACTGTCGGTTGCGCACATAAGAAAGGAGCGCCGGGCGTCGCGCCGCTACGATGACAGGATCGGCCAGGTGAAGTGCCATCGGTGGCTAGCCTAACGCGTTGGCGGAGTCGCTACATAGTCCCAATGGGCAACCTGTGTCGCGATTGGGCTCAGCATTCCGATCCTATGATTACTATGAGCGCAATCCATCCGACCCTGGCAAGCACGCCGATAAGCTCGGCAGCGACCGCCGCCCCCGCGGCCGACCGACGGGCGTACCGAATGTCGTCGCTCGATCTCCTGCGCGGGCTCGTGATCGTGGTGATGGCTCTCGATCACGTTCGCGACTCCTTCATGCTCGGGTCCGTGCAGGATCCAACGGCGGATCCGAACGTCGGCCCGCTGCTATTTGCCACTCGGTGGATCACGCACTTCTGCGCTCCGACATTCGTATTCCTTGCCGGGACGAGTGCGGGACTGATGGCGCGCCGCCGGAGTCCTTCGGAGCTGGCGACATTTCTGTTGACGCGAGGATTGTGGCTGATCGTCCTGGAGGTTCTCGTCATCTCCACGGCCACGTCGTTCGCCCTGACTGGTGTCGAGGGGTTCGGCGGACGGATCTACATCCATCTGCAGGTCATCTGGGTGATTGGCGCCAGCATGATGATCCTGGCGGGTGCGCAGTTTCTGGGGCGGCACGCGTGTCTCGCGATCGGTGCGGCGATCGTGCTGGGCCACAATCTTCTGGATGGGATCTGGCCGGCAGCGATGACCAGCGCAAGTACTGCTCCTCTATGGGCGGCATTGCATTCGCGGCAGTTCTACGACGTCGGTCCGTTCGCGATCTACTTCAACTACTCGTTGCTGCCCTGGCTCGGTGTGATGTTCCTCGGCTACGGCTCTGCCGGCATCTTCGAGCTGCCGGCGAAGGAGCGGGATCGACTGCTACTGCGCATTGGTGTGAGTCTGGTCATCGCGTTCGTACTGCTGCGTGCTCTGAACGTGTACGGTGACCCGCGCTTGTGGGAAGTTCACCCGAGCAGAACTGCGGCGACGATCATGTCGTTTCTTGCCACCACGAAATATCCGCCGAGTCTTCTATATCTGCTGATGACGCTAGGCCCAGGCGCGATTCTGTGCGCGTTTGCCGATCGCTGGCGCGGGCCGATCAAGGATGCATTCGTGACGCTCGGACGCGCGCCGCTGGCGTTCTACGTGCCGCATTTCTATCTCATTCATCTCGGAGCGATCTTGCTCGGCGTCACGCAGGGGTTTGCAGCAGAGCAGTTCTTGACTCCGTATCGGTTCTTTCCGAAAGGGTACGGTGTCAGCTTGTTCGGCGTGTACGCGATCTGTATCGCGCTTGTGTTGATCCTGTATCCGTTTTGCCGTTGGGTCGCAGCGGTCAAAGCGCGCAGACAGGATTGGTGGCTCAGCTACGTTTGAAGCTGCACGAAGTCCTGCAGGCACTGGTTGTACGCCGGTGCAGCGTCCCAGAAACACGCGTGTCCGGCGTTGGCGAGCATTCGAATTATGGCGCGGGGGATGCGAGCCATCTGCTGATCGATGACATCTTGCTTGACGACGGCATCTGCAGCGCCATGCGCAATCAACACAGGCGTTCGCAGCTTCGGCAGAAGGTCGTCGTTGTCGAATGAGCGGGAGAACAGCGCCTGCCGCACATACGGCGGAACCCAGGCGTTGAACCCAAGCATCAGATAACGGTCTTCGGCGGCAAGGTCGCTGGCGACGCACATGCGCACCAACGAGTCGAGAGCGCCGACGCTCTCCTGCGCATCCGTGGAAAAGAAGCCTGGCAGGAGCTTGAGAAAGTCAGCGCCCAGAACTGACGCTGCCTCATCGGTCCCCAACTTGGTGACGCCGCCGACAAAGTTGAGCCCGCGGATGCTGTTCTCGCCGTAGTGCCGGATGTAGTCGAGAATGACGAGCGGTCCATAGGACCATCCACAGAGCACTGGACGATCGAGCTGCAGCGCCTCGATGACGGCATGGACGTCGTCCGCCCACAGCTTTGAATCGCCGTATTGGTCGCGAGGCTTGTCCGAGAGCCCATGACCCCGCATATCCATGGCGACCAGCCGGAAAGTATCGGCCAGCTCAGAGTTCATCTGGCGTGCCCATGCGAGCGAGCATTGAGAGAAGCCGTGTATGAATACGATCGGTCGGCCGCTCGGGTTACCCGTCTCAATAAGGTGGAGTCGGGTGCCGCCTCCGCCCGTGACCATGTGATGCTTCATGGTGACCCTCCGCTCAACGGGAGTCAGCGTGCGCCCTGCAATTTCGTTTGTCTGTCGACCGGATTGTCTAAGGCCGGATGGGTGGCTCAGCTACATCTGAAGCAAAGTCCGTTCGACGTCTGAGTCCGCCGGCGCATCAGCCGCGCCGGTGGGCAAAGCGAACCGAAACGTTGCGCCGCCCTCCGGATTGTTCTCCACCCAGATGCGACCGCGATGTCCGGCCACGAAGGTGCGCGCGATCGACAATCCCAAGCCCATCCCCTGTTGCTTGCCGGTGAAGAAGGATTCGAACAGCAGCGACATCTTCTCCGGTGGAATTCCGCAGCCGCCATCGCGCACCGACACCTCGATCGCCTCGTCGCAGCGGCGCGAGCTGACCGTCACGTACCGACGAGACTGCGGGATGTCGGACTGAGCGTCCATGGCGTTGACGATCAGATTGACCAGCACTTGTTGCAGTTGTATCGGATCGCCCATGACCGGCGGCAACGCAGGTGCAAGTTCGTGCCGCAGTGAGACTCCTCGTCGAATGGCGTCGCTCGCGATCAGACGCAGCACACCCACTATGACCTCGTTCAGATCGACATTCTCACGTCGGCTTGGCTGCTTGCGCGTGAACGCGCGGATCGCGTCGATCGTCTTGTCCGCACGCTGTGCGTCGCTGTCGATCGAGTTCATGATGTCGATCACCTCATCGACCGGCGGCTCGCGCTGTCGCAAGAGCGTGCTCGCTGCGTAGGCGCTCAACAGAATCGCGCTCAGCGGCTGACGCATCTCATGCGCAATCATTCCAGTCACTTCGCCCAGGACGGCGAGCCGCTGCGCATGCGCCAGAGCCTGTATCGCTTCTTCTGCTCGCTTGCGGTCGGTGATATCGACGGCCGCTCCGACGTATCCGAGAAACACACCGTCCTGCGCGTAGCGTGGCACGCCCACACTGTGAACCCAGCTGAAGGCACCATCGTGCCGACGATGTCGATACTCGATGTCGAAGCGTTCCCGCCGCGTGAACGCAGTTTCGAATGCTTCTACCACGCGCCGCCGATCCTCGGAGTGCACACCTTCCGCCCAGCCGTCGCCCAGCTCCTGCTGCAAGGTACGACCCGAGAATGCCAGCCAGCCGTCGTTGGAGAATTCGTTGCGACGCTCGCGATCCACGAGCCAGATCATGACCGGCGCGGCATTGGCAATGTACCGGAACCGCTCTTCGCTCTCACGCAACGAACGCTCGACGCCGTGACGCTGCTCGACGATGACGGCCACCAGATATATGGGCGCCGCGCGCAACAAGAGGAAGTTCTGCAGCGCCAGCGCGGTTTCGGTTGGAGGAAGCCCTGCGAAAGGACCGTGATTCTGGAGCGCAGCTTGAATGATGAGCGCGGCGAACAAGGTAGCGGCGCCGGCGGCGCCAAACATGCCGAAGCGCAACGCTGCCCAGAACAAGAACGGAATCGGCGCATAGAACAGCGTCTGTTGCAGCGGCAAGTTCAGGTTGCCGGTGTTCGCCGCGAAGTATGTGGCGACCAGCAAGCCGATCGTCAGCAACCCGGCCTCGATCATCCGTGGGGTATTCGCCAGCGCGCGGAAATCCGAACCGAAGATCCAGTAACAGATCGCCGGCGTGAGCACGAGCTGCGCGAGCGCGTCTCCCATGAACCATTGATCCCAGGCAGACCAGTAGCCCTGACCTAGAGCGTACCGAGCTGCTGCGCCGGCGAAGGCGCCGAGGGCGGGAACGGTTACCACTGCAATGAGCAGATACCGGCCGAACTGGGGCAGCGTGTCCAGACGCAGCGGCACGCCGACAAAGCGACGCAGCCCAACGGCCGTGAGCAACCCTTTCGCCGAGTCGATCAGAAATGTCGTGGCCAGGAACCAGGTCGGGATGTCGCGCGCGACTTCGGAGAAGAACCGGATCGGCAGCGCCGCCAGAATGTAGAGCGGCCAGCGCCGCGGTTGTGTCACCAGCAAGGCGCATAGAAGCACGGTGTCGGGAAACCAGAACGGCGAGGCCGAGACCTGGCTGAACGACATTCCGTATCGGTACGCCAAGTAGAACGCGGCGCAGAACACCGCGAGCGAAATCGCTTCGCGCTTGATGGCCTGGTGCGACAGAAACCCTCCCCGCCGCCTAGCCTTCCCCGGGGCGCGATGATGCCAGAACGGGCGGGTTGCTACGCGTATTGTCTGTACTGTTGCGTCAGACCTAGGATGCGGCAGGGTTTCCGGGCGCGATGGCAGCCGAGACAGCATGGCGACTACGCCAATCGATTCGTCGCGTAGACACTTCCTCGTCAGAGCGACCACGACATTGGCTGTCGTTGGCGCCGCGTACACGGCCGTGCCGTTTCTTGCCTCTTGGCAACCGACAGCGCAGACCAGGGTCGCTGGCCGGCCGGCGGAGATCGACCTCACCAAGATCGCGGACGGCGCAGGCGTAAAGATCTTGTGGCGTGGTACACCGGTCTGGATCGTCCGCCGCAGTCCTGCTGTGATTGCGCAGCTGGCCAGCCTGAGGGGCGAGTTGAAGGATCCAGACACCTCTGATTCCGAACAGCCTGCGTATGTGGCCAACCCTACGCGTTCGCGTCGCGCAGACATCATGGTGTTGACTGCAATCTGCACGCACCTGGGCTGTATTCCCGAGCTGAGGTCTGCCGATGACGCAGCACTCGGTCCAGGCATGCTCAGCGGATTTGTCTGCCCGTGCCACGGCTCGCGTTTCGATGCTGCAGGCCGAGTGCTGAAAGGGTCGCCCGCATCGATCAATCTGGCGATACCCCCTCATTACTTCATGAGCGATGCTGTTCTGGTGGTGGGCGCGGAAGCTCCATGAAGAATCTGTGCAGGCTCCTGATCCTGTCGACCTGTTGGACTGTGGGAACGGTCGCTGCGCAAGTATGTTCATGCCCGCCCAATTCTCCCGACGAAGGTTTCGACCGCGCCCAATATGTTTTTACCGGGAAGGTCGTAAGCGCGCAGAACCACGTCTGGTTCGTGGAAGTCGAGCGTGTGTGGAAAGGGCAGGAGAAGCTGCGTCGTACGATCAAGCTGATGGATGTTTACGCGCGGATGGATTGCGAGTTCTTCTTCGAGCTTGGGCAGCGCTATCTCTTTTTTGCGGTTCTGGCAAAGGGCAGTCGAGAAGTCTTTTATCACCCGCAAGCCTGTAACTGGACACGACGCTTGCAATCGACGCGAGTCCCGGTTGCTGGGAATGAGTCTCTATGGATCGAGGAGTTGATTGTCCGGCAGCACGGACCCGGAGAGCCACCGCGCGATGACTCGGGTCACTAACGCTTGCCGACGGCTGAACTATGCTTGAACCTTTACGACGACTTTGCCACCGGCGCCGTTGCTGTCCATCAGCCGGTGGGCGGGGGCGATCTCGTCGAAGTCAAAGACTCGCGCCGGCTTGGCGCGATACGTTCCGCTGGCAGCCTTGCATACGAATTCCTGGAACGGGATCGCGCTGAGTGGATGGCTGGCCGAGCCGAAGGCGAGGGCGCTGGCGAATGCGCTGAGTTGCACTCCGCTCGGCAGCTGGAAGACCGGATCGAACTTCTCCAGCCCGTGTCCGCCCGCCAGAAAACCGGCGATGCAGACACGACCGCCGGTGCGCGACATCGCCAAGGAATCCAGCAGCGTAGCAGTGCCGAGCAGATCGAGGACGGCGTCGACTCCGGTCGGCGCGATGCTCAACACGTCTGCAACGCGCGCAGTTTCTCCGACGAGTACCTGGGTCGCGCCTAGTCGCTCGAGCATCGGCCTGCGTTCGGCGTTGCGCGTCGTCGCGATAACCGTCGCTCCAAGATCGACCGCGATGTTCAAGGCAGCCTGGCCCAGTGCAGAGGTCGCGCCTCTGATCAACAGAGTTTGTCCGCTGCAGAGTGCGAGATTGCCGACGAGACAAGTCCAGGCGGCTGGCGACTGCAACCGTAGAGGTTGACGTAGCGTGAAGGTCAAGAACCTGGATGAACGCCGCTGCGCAGGCGGCGGCCCACACGATTTCCCGACGAGCACGGATCATGCGTATTAGACTGCCGTGGACCGCCTCTCTGGCGCCGTGCCTCACTCCTCCCGCAACAGGAAGAAATCTATTGCCACCTTGAGCGCGGACCCCGCCGCGCATCCCGAGCAAGTCATTGCAGCCACCCAAAGGTGGCTCGAAAGAGCTGTCATCGGTCTGCAGCTATGTCCGTTTGCCGCGGCTCCGCATCTGCACGATCGCGTGCGCTACTGCGTCAGCGCACAACGCTCCGGCGTGGGACTGCTCGAAGAACTGGGTCATGAACTGCAGGCGCTGCAGGATGCGGACCCACTGAAGTGCGAGACGACGCTGCTCATACATCCGCATGTGTTGACTGACTTCATCGAGTACAACGACTTTCTCGACGCCTGCGATGCCGCGGTAGCAGAGTTCGGATTCGAGGGTGAGCTGCAGGTGGCGAGCTTTCACCCGCGGTATCAATTCGCTGGCACGGATGCTGAGGACATCGAGAACTACTCCAACCGCTCGCCGTATCCGATGCTTCATCTGCTGCGCGAGGCTAGCGTCGAGCGTGCGGTCGCGAATTTTCCGCATATCGATCGGATTGGGGAGATTAACAAGGAGACGTTGCGGAGATTGGGGCACGAAGGGTGGCGGAGGCTGTGGATCACCTGAATCCCGCCCCGCACGTTCCGCACATGCGGGGAAGGATGTTCGACCAGCCATTTGGCGGCAGCGCTACTTTGCGTGGCCAGAAGCGGACACGTCAGCGGTGACCACTCGAGCGCTCACCGTCATTCGCAGATCGCAAGAAGTCCTCGACCACGCGGTGCACGGCTTCGGGGCACTCGAGATAGGCGAAATGGCCACAATCTTTCAGAGTCACTAACTTGGCGTTCGGAAGAGCGTGCGCGATGTGTTCCGCAATCTCGACAGGGATGAAGTCGTGGTCACCGGCGATCACGAGTGTCGGGACGGTCACGGTGCTCAACTTGGGGAGCAGATCGTACGCAGCGTCTTGCCAGGTCTGCTGCATGAGCTGATCTTCTACCGCCCTTGCCTTGATGATCCCTTCGCTTCCCTGACTCACGAACTGCGCCCTCATTATCGTCATGAGCCTCTCGTAATCGTCGTGGCGTTTCAGCGCATGCGCGAAGTGAATTCGATATCGGGCAGCCACAGTCTCCGGATCGGCCTGCTTGTACGCGTCGCTGGCAATGATTTCGCGCTGCCGGTCCATCTGCGCGCCGATGTCGTGCACATAAGCCTTCCGCATCAGCACGAAGTCCTGAGCGGAGGCCGGCGCTGGATTCATCAGGACGAGGTGCGAGGCGTGTGCGGGATGGCGAATCGCGTACTCCAGCGCCAGCACCGTGCCCCATGAGTGCCCAAGGATTACGGGCGCGCCCAGCCCAAAGTGACGACGCACGGTTTCGATGTCTTCAACGTCGGAAGAAAGCGAGACACGCTGCGGCTGAACGTTGTCCGCGGATCGCCCGCGCCCTCGCTGGTCGTAATAGGTGAGGCGCAAGACATCCGCTAATCGATCCAGGTCCGGTAAGAGATAGGCATGGTCGAAATCCGGACCGCCGTGGAGAACGATCGTCGGTCGACCACGTCCGATCGTTCGCGCGTACAGCGAACCCTCGGCTACTGGCACACGGGTCTCCTGTGCCTTCCCCGACGAGCCCGTAGCTTGTGCTCGGAGAGTCTGCGAAGGAAAGCCGGCCCCAAGCAGCAAGGCGAGCCCGACGAGGAGAGGAACCTTCATGACCTGTCTCCGGTACGAACCAGGCGATCATAGTCCTGCTGAACGTCCGCTCAAATTGTTCGAGCTCGAATGGCTGCCGTTCCGATCCATCTGTGACGATGCTGCTGGCCAAGGTGAGCTTGCCGTCGTAGCTATGGATCAGGTCGCGGATCTCGTATTCGGCCCAATTGTAAGCGCGCTGCGGCGAGACGAGCCCGCTACACATGTCTGCTTCGGGTCGACAGCGAACTTACGCTTACGTCCAGAGACGGACGTCGTGCTGGCCGCAGCGATCAGTCAGTCAGGTAGGGTGAACGGATCGCCAAAGACCATCGCCGCAAGCTCTGGTCCCACGACATGAGCATCCTCGAGATTGGCGAGCACAATCACCGTCACGTGCTCGTCGGGAAAGCGCAGGATCTCAGACGTAAAGCCGTTGATCGACCCCGGATGGACCACCTGAAACCGGTTAGGCAGTGCCCAGGGCGGTTTCACCGCGGATTGAGGGGTGCTCACCATCCAACCGTATCCGTAGTTACTCATCACCTCCGTCCACATCAGATCGAGCGCACTGCGCGGGAGTATGCGATCCGTATAGAGCGCCTGATCCCATTTAGAGAGATCTTCCGCCGTTGAACAGAGTGCACCGGCTGAGTATGGGCCGGCCATGTTGAGGTACTCGGCATTTTCCAATTGGCCGCCGACCAGGCGATACCCGGCGGCGCGTTGCTTGAGAATCGTTTGAGCTTGATCGTACCCGGTGTCGTGCATCTCGAGCGGCTCGAAGATCTGTTCGCGCAGTACTTGCGCATAGGGCTTGCCAGTAACGCTCTCGATGACCAGTCCCAATAGACAGTAGCCCCAGTCGCTGTACTTCCATTGCGTACCAGGGGTGAACTCGAGAGGCTTGTCCCGAAACTGCGCAGCGATTTGCTCCGCCGTCCACGGCGGTATCGTGCGAGTCTTCGGGTCTGGCATCTCTCCATAGCCTGGAACGCCGGCGGTGTGAGACAGCAAGTGATGCAAAGTCACCGGCTTCCAAGTCGCAACGCACGGCTGAAGGTATTTGCATATGGAATCCTGCAGGCTGAGCCAGCCCTTCGCGCGCAGCTGCAAGATCGCGGTGGCAGTAAATTGCTTCGTGAGCGATCCCAATCTGAACTTCGTCTGAAGTGTGTTCGGAGTCTTCCACTCCGCATTGGCGTAGCCGTAGCCTTTGGCCAAGAGAACCTTCCCGTTCTGGGCGACGAGAACCGCGCCAGTGAAGTGATTTCGGTTCACCTGTGCTTGCATGTAGCCGTCGAGCTGGTCGCCGATCTTTGTGGGCGCCGCTGGCGCGATAGTCACCAAGAGCATTCCGCAGATTATCGTGGCGAATTGCAGGGGGCGCATGAATGCTCCTGGAGTCGAGCGAGAGTTTGGGCCATGAGACTCTCGCGTGACTTGCGTGTAAACGACAGATCCAGTCACTTGGGTTGACGGGACGGGTCCGATGTCCGCTTCGGGCTGCGAAAGCAGCCAGTTGCTTATCTTGCAGTCGCGGCTTTGGTAGTCTGCGACTCGTCCAGTTCGCGATAGCGATAATCAACAAGCGCCGGGACGACCAGTACCAAATGCCGACCGAGAGCTGCCGCATCGAAAAGCCGCGCACTGGTGGCGGCTGCCGGAGTCTATGTGTCGCCGCATGGGCAGCGTTCGCAGCGCTGGGCTCATCTGGCGCATCCGCAGACGGCGTCGATCCGCTACTGACTGCGGCGCGCTCGTCGAAGCCGCTCGTCGATCTGCGCCTGCGCTTTGAAAATGTCGAGCAGGACGGGATTCCCGAAGAGGCCCATGCCCTGACCCTGCGCGCCCGGCTCGGATTCGAGACGGGCAAGGCCTGGAATACGTCGCTCCTGGCCGAGACCGAACTGCTTACCCCGCTGCAGGATGACTACAACAGCACCACGAATGGTCACACCGGCTTTCCGGTCGTGAACGACCCGGAGTCGTACGAGATCAACCGGCTCCAGCTTGCCAACAGGTCGATACCGGACACCACGATCGTCGTCGGTCGGCAGCGAGTGCTGCTCGACGACGAACGCTTCATCAGCCGCGTCGGCTGGCGCCAGAACGAACAGACCTTCGACGCGGTACACGTCATCAATCAGTCCATTGCAAAGCTCACGATCGATGCGACGTATTTCAACCAGGTCAATCGCGTGCTCGGCAAGGAGTCAGCGCTGGGCCGTTATCACGGTGACAGCTATCTCGCGAATGTCGGCTATGAAACGCCGGTCGGCAGCCTCGTGGGATTCGGCTACTGGCTCGACTTCGAGGAAGCACCGCGCGATTCGTCACAAACCTTCGGGATGCGACTGTCCGGCAAGAGATCCGTCAATGCGATCGAGCTCGCCTATCTAGCCTCCTACGCGACCCAGCAGGAGTACGCCGGCAATCCACTGCGCTACGACGAAGACTTCTACGTCTTCGAACTCATCGGCACGCTCCGCGAGGTAAGTCTCGGAACGGGTATCGAGACGCTCGACGGCGACGGCGTCAAGGCCTTCGCCACGCCGCTCGCCACGTTCCACAAGTTCCTCGGCTGGGCTGACAAGTTTACCGTCACACCGCCGAATGGCCTCGAACACCACTACGCGACCCTTGGTTTCGCGCGCAAGAGTGTTGGCGTCTTCGACACGCTCGGCGCGACGCTCGTCTATCATCGCTTCGAATCGAGCCGTCTCAACGTCGACTACGGCAGCGAGATTGACCTGCAGCTGCAGGCCAGATGGCGTCAAGTGAATTTCCTCATCAAGTACGCGGATTACGACGCGGACGCCTTCGCAACCGACACGAGAAAATACTGGCTACAGGTCGAATACGCGCTCTAGGGTGCTGAAGTGCGCTCTCGACGACTTCGGCCACGCGAATTCGTCATGCGACTTGAAGAACGGCGCGTCTGACCGGTTGGGGAAGGTTTGCATCAATGAACATGTCTTCGGGATAGAGATAACTGTCCCCAGACTCATCGACTACGCGCAATTGCCCATGCTTCTCAGCTTTCGCATCGGGAACGACGACGTAGATCTTGCGTCGTTCAAGTGAGACCTCGTAGGTCAGCGGCTCGTCGAGCTGGCTGCGGTCAGGAAATGCGAGTGGATCACGGGTCTCGGCGCAGGCCGGGCGCCTCCGGTTCTCGCGCGTGTTATGGCGAGACCTCTATCACACTACCTCCGCCAACTTTCCGTCGCGCCAAATCTCCTGTGCTCCATATCACATTCCCTCTTTCCCGCCTTTCCCTTTTGCCATAACCACTTACGCCAACTCTCACCCCTCTGGCATTCATCTTGCTCCTCCTCTCCTCGCGAAGTTCATCAGCGAGGATCGATCGATGTCGGATGCCACTGCCGCAGCGCCCGAAGCTGCCGCCAAAGACGGAGAAAAGGCTGCTGCCAAGGGCGGCAAGTCGAAGCTGCTGATCATCATTGCAGCCGCCGTGCTCTTGCTCGGTGGCGGCGGTGCGGGTGCGTACTTCTTCATGCACAAGAGTGCCGACGACGAAGTCACTGCAGATTCCGACGAGGGCGAGCACGCCGACGATGCCAAGGAGACCAAGAAGGAAAAGGGCAAGGCCAAAGGCAAGAAGGACAAGAAGGGCAAGGCTGCCGAGCCGAAGTTGCCCGCGATCTACGTCGAATTCCAGCCGCCGTTCGTCGTCAACTTCGACGCGAAGGGCGTGATGCGTTTCCTCCAGGTCAGCATGCAGGTCATGACGCGTGACCATGACACGTCCGAGTTGATCAAGCTGCACGATCCGAAGATCCGCAACAACATGTTGCTGCTGCTCGGCTCCCAGACCCTCGACACGATCAGCACGATGGAAGCCAAGGAAGAGCTGCGCAAGAAGGCGCTGGAGACGATCGTGAAGATCGTCGATGACGAAGGCGGCGAAGGCAAGAAGGTCGAGGACCTGTTCTTCACCAGTTTCGTAATGCAGTGATCGCACCATGTCCGGCAACGAAGTACTGAATCAGGACGAAATCGACGCGCTGCTTCACGGCGTCGACAAGGGCACTGTTTCGACCGAAGCGGAAGCAGTTCCGCCCGGTGAGGCCCGTGCGTTCGACTTCGCGAATCAGCAGCGCATCGTGCGCGGGCGCATGCCGACGCTCGAGATGATCAACGATCGCTTCTCGCGTCAGTTCCGCACGAGCCTGTTCTCGATGCTGCGTCGGCAGCCCGAGGTCACAGTGATGCCGATCCAGATGGTCAAGTTCAGCGACTACGTGCACTCGCTGCAGGTGCCGACGAATCTCAATATGGTGAAGTTCCTGCCGCTGCGAGGCACGGGACTGATCGTTCTCGACCCGAAGCTCGTGTTCGCCGCTGTCGACAACTTCTTCGGCGGCGTCGGTCGCTTCGCCAAGATCGAAGGTCGCGAGTTCACGGCGACCGAGCAACGCATCATCCACATGGTGCTCAAGTACGTGTTCGGCGACCTGCAGGAAGCCTGGTCGCACGTCGCGCGCCTGGACATCGAATACATCAGCTCCGAAGTCAACCCGCACTTCGCAAACGTCGTAAGCCCGTCGGAAGTCGTCGTGGTCTCCTGTTTCCGCATCGAGCTCGATGGCGGCGGTGGCGACATCCACGTCACGATGCCGTACTCGATGATCGAGCCGCTGCGCGAGCAATTGCACGCGGGTGTCGCGAGCGATCGCGCCGAACACGACGAACGCTGGGGCCAGGCGCTGCGCGAAGAAATGGAAGACGCCGAGATCGAGCTGAGCACAGTGCTCGGCCGCGGCAAGATCACGATGCAGCAGCTGATGTCGCTGCAGCCCGGCGACGTCCTTCCTTGCGATTTCAGCGGCCGCGCCACGGTGATGGCCGAAGACGTTCCAGTTTTCCGCGGCACGTTCGGCGTGTCGCACGGCCAGCAGGCCGTGCAGATCGACGAGCGCGTCGCCCGCAGCAAGACCAAAGGCCCCGAAGTCGTGATGTTGACCCGCAAGCCCTGATTCAACCGCAACTGAAACTTTCCTTATGAGCAAGCAGAACGAACAAGCCGCGAAAGCTGAGTTCAACGAAGTGCAGGACGGCGGCGCAGACCCCGGCGCGCGCGACGTCAATCTCGAAGTGATCCTCGATGTGCCCGTGACGCTGTCGATGGAAGTCGGCCGCACGCGCATCCCGATCCGCAACCTGCTGCAGCTCAACCAGGGCTCGGTGGTGGAGCTCGATCGGGCCGCGGGTGAGCCGCTCGACGTGTTCGTCAACGGCACGCTGGTGGCGCA
>DATJIP010000018.1:0-2824 GCA_035493235.1 Steroidobacteraceae bacterium | reverse complement strand
ACGCTCGGTCACCTCGCGAATCCGAAAGACGTCGAGAAGGCGGCGCTCGCCAATCCCGATTTCAACTTCGTGATCTATCACTCGGCGATCAAGCACGGCCCGAACGAGCCGAACTATCTCGACAGCAACAAGTTCGATCCGCAGACCGGCGACTTCGAGTGGCACTCGGTGCTGATGGACATCAAGAAGCGCAATCCGAAGATGAACAACGTCTATCCGGAAGTCGGCAGCTTCTTCAACGCGCTGGTGGTCGCCGACCCGGTGCTGTGCATGCACGGCATGGGCAAGAACCTCAAGCACTACGGCGCCGACCACGTGATCTGGGGCACCGACTGCCTGTGGTGGGGCTCGCCGCAGTGGGCGATCGAAGCGTTCAAGCGCTTCGACATCTCCGACGAGTTCGTCGAGAAGTTCGGCTACTCGAAGATCAGCAAGGCCGACAAGGCAAAGATCCTCGGGCTGAACGCGGCCAAGCTCTACAACATCGACGTCAAAGCCAAGCGCAACGCGATTCCGGGCGACGGCCTCGAAAAGGCGAAGCTCGCATATCTGGATGCAGGCGGCGCGCGCCAGAACGCGGCGTACGGATGGGTCCGCGCGAACGATTGACAGAAATGGGGACAGTCCCCATTTCTCGCGCCCTCGCGCTACTCGTGTTGCTGGCGTTGGCGTTCGGTGCGGGTGCGCAAACGCCGCCGCTTGCGCACTTCCATCACGTGCATCTCAACGCGACCGATCCGCCCGCCGCGATCGAGTTCTATACCAGCAAGTTCAAGGCGCGCAGGGAATCGTTCGCCGGCCTCGGCGATGCCGTCTGGACCGGCGACTCCTGGCTGCTGTTCACGAAGGTGAATTCGTCGCCGCCGAGCGAGCTGCTGTCGGGCATCTGGCACATCGGCTGGGGCGCGGAGGATATGCAATCGACGTATCAGCAGCAGCTGGCCAAGGGCACGCGCTTCGCCACGCCGATCACCGACATCAGCGACATGGTCGGCGGCAATCGCTCGTTCTTCTACGCCTACGTCGATGGCCCCGACCACGTGCTGATCGAGCTGAACACCGCGCGCCATCACAACTTCGGGCACGTCCACATGTTCAGCGCCGATCCGCCCGCAGCGGGCGCGTGGTACACGAAGGAATTCGGCTTCCGCAACTTCGCGCAGACCGAGAAACGCATTTACCGTGACGTACAGATCGCGCCGGCCGCGTTCGTGACCGCGGATCACGTCAGCATGATCATCTATCCCGTGGAATATCGTGGCGGCACGTTCGTCTCGACGCGCGGTCGCGTCATCGATCACCTCGGCTTCAGCGTCGACGACCTCGACGCCACTCTCGCTCGCATGCGCAACGACGGCGTGAAGGTGACGGCAGGGCCGCGCAGCATCGCCGACGGCCGCATCAAGTTCGCATTCATCGAAGGCCCCGACCAGGTGGCGATCGAGCTGCTCCAGGACGCCACGCCGCGGCCCGCGCCGATCGTGGAGCAGTGACCATGCAGCAGCCCTCCTGGAACTTCGAGCAGGATCCGACCGACGAGCGCATGGACGAGACCAGCTTCAACCTGCGCGCGTACTTCGATCGCATGGCCGACGACAAGCTGCGCGAATACGCGCGTTCGTGGAACGATCGGCAGCTGATGGAATGGGACGGCAACTTCAAGAGCGACGGCGATCTGCTGCTCCCCTGCTCCGAACGCGACGTCGACGTGGCCGAATACCGCCGCGTGCTCGAGCAGTGCATTCGCTACAGAGACCGCGTACGCTCGCGCTCGTGAAACACCCCCAAGCGCCGCGCGACGGCGGCGGTATCGTCTATTCCACGGACGTCGGCGAGCGCTGCCCCAATTGTCAGCGGCCGGTCCGCGAATGCGTCTGCAGGCGAGGCACACCCGGCAAGGCGACCGGCGGCGGCACCGTGCGCGTCAGTCGCGAGACCCAGGGCCGCAAAGGCAAGGGCGTCACGGTCATCACGGGGCTGGGCTTGCCGCCGACTGAACTGGATGCGCTCGCGACGGAACTCAAGAAACACTGCGGCTCCGGGGGCTCGAGCGGCGACGGCCGCATCGAGATCCAGGGCGATCACCGCGATCGGCTGGTCGAGGAGCTGATTCGCCGCGGCTGGCCGGCGAAACGCGCTGGCGGTTAAGATCAGCGTCCGTTTGCAAGGAGCCACTCATGAAGATTACGTTCGCCATTGCCGCCGCAGTCCTGGCCATGGGCACAGCTGTCGCGGCGCCGGTCAAATACAACATCGATCCGAACCATACCTATCCGAGCCTGGAGACCGATCACTTCGGCGGGCTGTCGGTGTGGCGCGGTAAGTTCAACAAGAGCTCCGGCTCGGTCGTGCTCGACACCGCGGCGGGCAGCGGCACGGTCGACGTGAAGGTCGATACGTCGTCCCTCGACATGGGCCATGACAAGCTGAACGATCACGTCAAGAGCGACGCCGCGATGCTCGATGTCGCGAAGTATCCGGACGCGACCTATACAGGCAAGCTGACGAAGTTCGTCGGCGGCAAGCCGACCGAGGTGGACGGCACGCTGACGCTGCACGGCGTGACCAAGCCCGTGACGCTGAAGATCGATCAGTTCAACTGCATCACGCATCCGATGACCAAGAAGGACGTGTGCGGCGCGAATGCCACGGGCGCGATCAATCGCGCGGACTTCGGTATGGACTGGGGTAAGAATTACGGCTTCAAGATGGACACGAAGCTGTCGATCCAGGTCGAGGCAGTGAAGGCGGAGTAAATCGGATGAAGAAGTCGGGCTGAAGCCCGACCTACAGCCCATGTACAGGCGTTGTAGGTCGGGCTTCA
>DATJIP010000017.1:0-27612 GCA_035493235.1 Steroidobacteraceae bacterium | reverse complement strand
AAGCTGCTGTGGACGCGCGAAGACGACATGACGCACGACAAGTATCGTCCGCCCGCGCGCAACACGTTGCAGGCGTCGTTCGATTCCGCCAACAAGCTGAACGCGGTGCAGATCCATCTCGTGGCGCCGTCGATCACATCGCGCTGGTTCCCGGCCGCCGTCGCCAACGGCGCCATCGATCCGTTCGCGGTGGAAGCGGCTCACAACTTCCCGTACGACGTGCCGAACGTGTACGTCGATTATCTGCAGCACGAGATCGGCATCGACGTCGGCTACTGGCGCTCGGTCAGCCACGCGCTGAACTGCTTCACCGTCGAGAGCTTCATGGACGAGCTGGCGTACGAGAACAAGATGGATCCGTACGAGTTCCGCCGCGCCATGCTCGACAAGCAGGCGCGCTGGCAAATGGTGCTGGATACGGCAGCGAAGAAAGCGGGCTGGGGACACGCGCCGAGTGGCCGTCATCAAGGCATCGCGCTGATGGGCGGCTACGACACGTATCTGGCGCAGGTCGCGGAAATATCGGTGGAGGGCAACAAGCTCAAGGTCCACAAGATCGTGTGCGCGATCGACTGCGGGCAGATGGTGAACCCGACCATCGTCAATCAGCAGGCCGAAGGCAGCATCGTGTTCGGACTCACCGCGGCGTTGTTCAGCGAGGTCAACATCGCGAACGGCCGCGTCAAGGAGCAGAACTTCGATGACTATCGGATGGTGCGCATGCACGAGTCGCCGGAGATCGAGGTGTACGTCGTCGACAGCACCGAGAAGCCTGGTGGCATGGGCGAGCCTGCGACGGCGCTGGTTGCACCGGCTGTGTGTAACGCGATTTATGCGGCGACGAAGCAGCGCATCCGGGCGCTGCCCATCGCAAAGCAAGGATTCGTGGTGTAGTTGCGCTGCAGGTCGGGCTTCAGCCCGACAATCCGTGCGCCGTCAGCAGCAGCGCGAGACTCCCGTCCACTTGCGCTGCTGCTCCCCCAGATAGAACGCCCGTCGCGACAGCGGCGCTGTGCCCGCATGCGCCTGCACGTGATGCGCGAGATATCTCTCATACGCATCGTCCGTCGCCATCGCCCGCAGCAGCTGCCACAACTCGCGCAGCTTCTGACTCATGTGCGGACCTCCGCCAGCGCGACCGCGGGCGCCTCGGAGCTCGGCGGCACCGGCAATCCCTTCACCACCCGCCAGCTCACGCGCAGCATGTCGGCGATCACGATCCACAGAATCGCCACCAGCATCATCGCCAGCGCCGCATCGAGCCGTTGATTGAAGATCAGCTGCGGCGCGACCGCGGCCTGCTCAGGACTCAGCGCACCTGATGCAAGCTTGTTAGCCATCTGCTCCGCGGCGGCCAGGAAGCCGACGCGCACGTCGGGCGACACGACTTTCTGCCACGTCGCGACGGTCGTGACGATCGCAAGCCACGTCAGCGGCAGTCCCGTGACCCACGCGTAACGCAACTTGCCGCTCTTCACCAGAATGCCAGTCGCCACGCACAGCGCGATCCCCGCGAGCAGCTGGTTCGCGATGCCGAACAGCGGCCACAGAATATTGATACCGCCGTTCGGATCGACCACGCCGATGTACAGGAAGTAGCCCCAGCCGGCGACGATCAGAGCGCTCGCGATCAGCACCGACGGATACCACGAAGTTTTCGCCATCGGCTTCCATACGTGACCGAGCGCATCCTGCAGCATGAAGCGACCGACGCGGGTGCCTGCATCCAGCGTGGTCAGAATGAACACCGCCTCGAACATGATCGCGAAGTGATACCAGACGGCGAGCAGCCCCTGGCCGAAGGCGTTGGAGAAGATGCTCGCCATGCCGACGGCGAGCGAGGGCGCGCCGCCGGTGCGTGCGAACAGCGTCGACTCGCCCATCTCGCGCGCGAGCTCATGCATCTGGTCCGCTGTAACCGGGAAACCCCACGACGAAATCGTCGTGACCGCGGCATCTGCCGTCGCACCGACCACGCCGGGCCCGCTGTTGATCGCGAAGTACACGCCCGGGTCGAGCAGCGTCGCGGCGATCATCGCCATGATTGCGACGCACGACTCCAGCATCATGCTGCCGTAGCCGATCAGCCGCACGTCGGTTTCGCTGCCGATGAGCTTCGGCGTCGTGCCGCTCGATACCAGCGCGTGGAAGCCGGAGATGGCGCCGCACGCGATCGTTATGAACACGAACGGAAACAGCGCGCCGCCGAAGATCGGCCCGGTGCCGTCGACGAACTGCGTGATCGCCGGCATTTTGATTTCCGGCCGCAGCAGCACGACGGCGATCGCGAGCAGCAGCACCGTGCCGAGCTTGAGGAACGTCGATAGATAATCGCGCGGCGCGAGCAGCAGCCACACCGGCAGTACGGCCGCGATGAAGCCGTAGCCGATGACGAACCACGCGATCCCCTTGCTGTCCATGTCGAACAGCACGCGCAGCGTCGGATGATGATCGACCCAACCGCCGCCGACGACCGCGAACAGCAGTAGCGCGATGCCGATCATCGACCCTTCGAGGACGCGCCCCGGACGGATGTTGCGCAGGTACAGCCCGATCAGCACGGCGATCGGAATCGTGGCGAACACCGTCGCGGTCGCCCACGGGCTGTGCTTCATGGCGTTGACGATCACCAGTCCGAGCACGGCGATCAGGATGATCATGATCGTCAGCGTGCCGATGATCGCGGCCAGCCCGCCGACCGGGCCGAGCTCGTCGCGCGCCATCTGGCCCAGGCTGCGGCCGTCGCGACGCGTGGACATGAACAGGATGGTCATGTCCTGGACGCAACCGCCGAGCACTGCGCCGACCAGGATCCACAATGTGCCAGGGAGATAACCGAACTGCGCCGCCAGGGTCGGACCGATCAGCGGGCCGGGGCCGGCGATCGCCGCGAAGTGATGGCCGAACACGATCCAGCGATGCGTCGGCATGAAGTCGCGGCCGTTGTTCAGGCGCAGGGCAGGGGTGGCACGCCCGGCGTCGGCGCTCAAGACTTTGGCGACGACCCAGGCGCTGTAGAAGCGGTAGCCGATCGCGTACACGCAGATCGCCGCGACGACCAGCCACATGGCGTTGATGGTCTCGCCCCGGTGCAGGGCGATGCCGCCCACGGCGAATGCGCCGCTCAGGGCGACCATGATCCAGAGGAATTTACGCATGCGAAGAGGATAGCAAGAGTCAGGCTAAAGCCTGACCCACACCACTGCCGTGGGTCAGGCTTTAGCCTGACAACTACGGTTCCTTGTTAGCCAGCTCTTCGGCTGGAATCCCCAGCCAGTCGATGCAGAACAAGCGGCTGTCGCGCAGCTCGGTCTTGATGATTCCGGTGTTCGGCAGCGGATGGAGCACGGCATAGTCGGCCGGCACGTTGTTCGCGAGCACCGGCACCATGAAGCCGAGCGTGGCCGCATGGGCCACGATCACCACCACCCCGCTGTCCTGCCCGTGGCGATTCATGACCTCGCGCACGAACGGCAGGAAGCGCCGTTGCACGTCGGCGAAACTCTCGCCTTCGCCATGACGCGCCTCGAGATCCTTGTCGAGCGTCCACTTGCGTGCCAGCTCGACGTATACAGCGCGCGAATCCTCGGTCGAGCCGGGCTTGATGCCGAGGTCGACCTCGACCGCCTCGGGTGCCAGCGACAGCGTCAGGTCATGACGGAAGGCGACAGCGTCCGCGGTCTGCACCGCTCGCAAATAGGTGCTGGTGTAAATGGCCACGATCGGCACGTCGGCAGTGGCCTCCGCCAATGCCTTGGCCTGCTCGACCCCTTTGCGGGTCAGCGGGTAGGTCACGCCGCCGTCGGGGACCGGACGCGGACTGCCGGGGACGTTGATCTCGCTCTCTGCGTGACGCACGAACCAGATCTGGAGCGCGCCGCTGGTTTCGGCGGCGAATGCGGGGAGTGCGGCAGCTGTCAGCGCTGCGCAAGCCAGTGTCGTGGCCAGTGTCGTGGCCAGAGTCGTGGCCAGTGTCGTGGCCAGTATCCCGAATGCCCGTCGCGAGAACCGCGGGCCACCCTTTGTTGTCATGTTTTTCGTTGTACCTCATCGCCGCTTTTTGGCAAGTACCGCACGGCGCGCCGCTGCAACGTCCTTACATTTGCGGCAGCGAGCAGAGTATGCTCCCGCGCTCACGTTTTTCGAACGCACTTCCGTCCCCCAACAATCAACTTATCTCGAGGGAGATCGTGATGGCAGACAACACTGTACGTGGCCGATTTGTCTGGCATGAGCTGATGACGCCGGACACGAGCGGCGCACATGCCTTCTACTCGAAGGTAGTGGGCTGGAAAACGCAGCCGTTCGAGCACGATCCTTCCTACCAGATGTTCGCGGCCGGCAGCGGCCCGATCGGCGGTTCGGTGGCGCAGGCGGCGGGTACGCCGCATTGGCTGCACTATGTCGGCACGTCGGATATCGAAGCGACCGTGGCGGCGGCCAAGAGCCGCGGCGGCACCGTGACGAAGGAAATTTCCTCCATCCCGAACGGCGGCAAGTACGCGGTGCTGGCCGATCCGCAGGGCGCGGCGATCGCCGTCTATCAGAGTGCCCAGGATGCCGGTAAGGAATCGCCGCCGAAGCGCGGTGAATTCTCCTGGCACGAGCTGGCCACCACCGACTGGAAAGCAGCGGTCGACTTTTACTCGGCAGTCTTCGGTTGGGAGAAGATGGCCGAGCACGACATGGGCGCGATGGGCAAGTACGTGCTATTCGGCAGCAACGGCGTGCAGCGCGGCGGGATGTTCAACAAGCCCGCCGAATATCCCGGCGGCCCGTCCTGGCTCGGCTACATCCGCGTCAAGGACGTGAACGAGACCGCCAAGAAGGCGAAGGGCGCACGCGCCACGTTGATCAACGGTCCGATGGAAGTGCCGGGCGGCGACTGGATCGCGCAGTTCGTCGATCCGTATGGCGCCATGTTCGCGGTGCATACACTGGCGGCCGATCTGAAGCCTGCAGCTCCGGCAGCGGCGCCAGCAGCGGCGGCCCCGGCGGCTGAGCCCGCCGCGGCGCCCGCGGCCGCACCGGCCAAGCCTGCGGCAGCCAAGCCCGCAGCAGCTCCGAAGAAAGCTGCGGCGAAGAAGGCCCCCGCGAAGAAAGCGGCAAAGAAAAAGCCCGCCAAGAAAGCAGCGAAGAAGAAGGCTGCGGCCAAGAGCGCGAAGCGCCCGGCCCGCAAAGCTGCGAAGAAAGGCGGTCGCAAAGCGGCCAAGAAGCGCTCGGGCGGCAAGAAGAAAGCCGCCAAGAAAGCGCGCAAGGGCAAGTAGGAGGCACCCGGTGCCGGGAGCCAGCGCTCCCGGCACCTGACTTGGGCATCATGAAAACAGTTCGTGGCAAAACATTTACCGGCCAGCGCGTGGTGCTGGACGGCAAGTCCTTCGTCGAATGTCACTTCAAGGACGCAAGCCTGATCATCGAAGGCAATGGCCTGTTCGAGATGCAAAACTGCAAGATCGAAGAGGACTGCCGCCTCGCCGTCGAAGGGCCGGGGCAGGTGCTGCTGCACGTGTTGAAGATGATGCTGTACTCGGGCGGCTGGATGTCGCGCGTGGCAGATAACGTGCTGCACACAGTGAGACAGCCGCCGAAAGCGATGGCTAAAAAGAAGTCAGGCTAAAGCCTGACCACAAAACTGCGGTGGGTCCGGCTTCAGCCTGACTTCCCAGCAACCATCTTCGCCAACGCGTAGACGGCATCGAGGTTCGGCGTCGCGACGCCGACCTTCCGGGCCGCCCGCACCGTGTTACCGAGGATCGCCTCGATCTCCATCGGCCGCTTGTTTTCATAATCCAGCGCCATGCTCGACTTGTAGGCCGGCATGGCTCGCGTCGTCGCGAGCATCTGCTCGATCAAGTTCGGGCTCTGCGGATGCCCCGCCGCCCGCGCGACATCGCAGACCTCCTGCATCGCGCTCCGGCAGAACGCGACTTCCGCCTCGGTGCGCAGCATCGCGTTCGTGTCGAGCACGCCGCCCAGGATCGAAATGGGATTGAAGACTGCGTTCCACACGGCTTTTTGCCAGCGAGCGCCGATGACGTTCTCCGTCAGCTTGCAAGGCACCTTGCCCGCCTCGAACGCCGCTGCGAGTGCTTGTGCCGCCGGCGTTACGCCCGCCGGGTAGCGCCCCATGATCAACGAACCCAGCGACAGGTGATTCACCTGCCCCGGTGCGCTCCGACCGACTGCAACGAACGCCAGGCTACTGAGCAACTCGTTGTCGGGAAACGCAGCGGCGATCGGCGGCTCGATATCGACGCCATTCTGAATGAGCACGATCACCGTGCGCGGACCGACCGCCGGCCGGATCAGCGCCGCGCGATCGACGCTCTCCAGTACCTTCGAAGTCAGCAGCAGGTAATCCGGCGGCTCGCGACAGTCAGCAACGTTGCGATACACGTTTGCCGGGCGGAAACGGTGGTCGCCGAACACCGTGCTGTGGATGTCATACCCGTCGCGACTGACCGCGTCGTAGTCCGAGCGGCAGACTACCGAGACCTGCGCGCCTTGCCGCGCGAGCGCCGACCCGAACAGCGCGCCGACCGCGCCGGCGCCGACGATGAGGACGTTCATCGCTACTCTCCTCCCGAGCCGACCCGGACCGCTTCGGCGCGCCACAACGCAGGCAGCGTGCGCTCGAAGTTGCGCACCTTGGGCTGATCGTTGAACACGATGTACGGTTGATTCGGGTGCTTCAGCAGATAGTCCTGGTGATAGCCCTCCGCCGCGTAGAAGCCCTTGAGCTTGTCGACGCGCGTGACGATCGGCTTGCCGAACATGCCGGCCTTGTCGAGCTGCGCGATGTAGGCGGTCGCGATCTCTTGCTGCTGGTCGTCCGCGTAGAAGATCGCGGAGCGATACTGCGTGCCGCTATCCGGGCCCTGCCGGTTGAGCTGCGTCGGATCGTGAACGACGGAGAAGAACACCTGCAGGATCTGGCCGTAGCTGACGACGTTCGGATCAAAGGTGACCTTCACCGACTCGGCGTGACCGGTCTGGCCGCTGCTCACGATTTCGTACTGCGCGGTCGAGCGATCGCCGCCGGCGTATCCGGAGATCGCCTGCTGCACTCCGTTCAGGTGCTGGAACACAGCCTGCACTCCCCAGAAGCATCCGCCCGCGAGCACGGCAGTCTGCATCGGCCCCGCGGCCTTGGGGTTGTCGACCGCCGGCGGCGGGACCGCCACCGGCCGCTCCGCCGCGGACGCTGCCAGGTGACCGATAGCGCCCCACAGGATCAGCATCACTGCGCACGCGGAGATCGCGGCCGCAGCCTGTCGTTTCCAAGAAGTCATGGTCTTGCCCTCGGCTCCGCGCGCCCCGCCGGCACGCTGTTCCGCTATGATCCGGGCTCCCCTTACCGATTTCCAGAGTGAATTCGTAGATCCCATGCCCCAGCTCACGACGCTGCGCGCGGATGAACTGCGCGCCTTTCAGCAACGGACCCGCGAACGTTACCTCGACTTTGCCGCACGCGGCCTGAAGCTGAACCTGACGCGCGGCAAACCGTCGTCGGCGCAGCTCGACCTGTGCAACGAGCTGCTGGAGATGCCCGGCGCGCGCAATTACATGTCCGGAGCGATCGATTGCCGCAACTATGGCGAGCTGCAGGGCCTGCCGGAGCTGCGTGCGCTGCTCGCGCCGATCTACGACGTGACTGCCGACCGCATCATCATCGGCGGCAATACCAGCCTGGGGCTGATGCACGACGCGGTCGTCTATGCACTGCTCAAGGGCACTTGCGACAGCCCGCGGCCGTGGTCGAAAGAATCGCGCATCGCTTTCATCTGCGCCGTACCCGGTTACGACCGGCACTTCTCGATCTGCAACGAGTTCGGGATCGAGATGATCACGGTGCCGTTGCACGACGACGGTCCCGACATGGATGCCGTTGAGCAGCTGGTCGCGGCGGATCCACAGATCAAAGGCATGTGGTGCGTGCCGAAGTACAGCAACCCGTCAGGCGCGGTGTACTCGGAGGCCAATATCGAGCGGCTCGCACGCATGCAGACTGCAGCGCCGGATTTCCGCTTGTTCTGGGACAACGCGTACGCCGTGCATCACCTGACGGCGGAACGCGTCCGCATCGCGAACATCGACACCGCCTGTGCGCGTCACGGCAACCCGAATCGCGCGTTCATTTTCGGCTCGACTTCGAAGGTGACGCTCGCCGGCTCGGGTTTCGGCCTGTTCGGCGGCTCGAAGGACAACGTCGCGTGGTATTTGAAGCGCATGGAGAAGCGCACGATCGGCGGCGACAAGCTCAACCAGCTGCGTCACGTGCAGCTGCTGCAGAACGCTGACGGGGTCGAGCGGTTGATGGAGCGTCATCGCGCGATCATCGGACCGAAGTTCGCGCAAGTGCGTGCAACGTTCGAAGCGCATCTTGCGGGCACTGGCGTTGCGCGTTGGACCGATCCGCGCGGCGGATACTTCATCACGCTCGACGTGCTCGACGGCTGCGCGAAGCAGGTCGTCAAGTTCGCGAAGGAAGCCGGTGTCGAGCTCACGCCGGCGGGTGCAACTCACCCGCACGGTAACGACCCGCGCGACAGCACTATTCGCATCGCACCGACGTTCCCGGAGCCGGCAGAGATTGCGCAGGCAGCGGAAGGTGTTGTCCTGTGCGTGTTGTTGGCCGCGGCGGAGAAGTTACTGGCGAAATGACACAGGTGACACAAGTGACATGGGTGACAGAGGTCAGAACGGGTCTTCCTTGTGTCACTTTCATCACCTGTGTCACCTATGTCACTTCAATTGGTCGGTAACTCCTTCGAAGCTGCCGGCGGACGCACGGCGCCCGAGCGCGCCACGTACGTGATCCACCACGGCAGGAATGCGAACAGCTGAATGATGCGGCCGCTGATCGCGATCGCCAGCGCCGCATCCGCGCCGATTCCCGCCAGCACCAGCAAACCCACGAACACGGCTTCGTACACGCCGAGGCCGTCGAAGGAAATCGGCAGGCGCGAGATCAACGTGCTGATCGGCAGCACGCCGAGCAGCAGCAACAGGTTGACGTCGACGCCGAGGCCCAGCGCCAGCGTCCAGGGAAACAACACCGAGAATACCTGCTCCAGCACGGTCAGCAGGCTGAAGCTGGCAATCGTGCCGCGCGCGCTGCCGAGCGCGCGATAAGCGGCGGCGAACCGGTCCAGGTAGTGCATGACTTTCGATTCGCGCACGACGCGCGGCAGCCGGGCGATGACGTTGGCGACCAGCTTCTCGTTGAGCGCCGCGACCAGTAACGCCGTCACGCCGACCAGCATCGCGGCACCGAGATACAGCGCGCTGGCGAATCTCGCATCGAGCACGCCGAGCGTGCGCAGGATCGCCAGGCTCGCGAGACCGAGCGCGAGCGCCAGCACGAAGCCGACCATGCGTTCGATTACGATCGAGGCAACCACGTCCGTGCCGTTGAAACCGCGCTTCGTCACCATCACCGCGCGGATCGCATCGGCACCGACTGTCGCCGGCAGCGCCAAGCCCCAGACCATCGCCGTGCAGTAGATCGTCACGCCTTGCAGCAGCGGCAGCCGATAACCCTGCGCCCGCAGCAGCAGCGTCCATTTGAACGTCATCAGAATGCGATCGATCGTGACGACCGCGATCGCGAGCAGCAGATAGCCCGCGTCGAAGCGCTGCAGGATGTGCCCGACTTCGCGCGCGTCCACGACGTAGGTGAACAGCAGCCCGACCAGCGCAATCGACAGAGCGATGCGCAGCCAGAACTTCATGCCGGGCTGACCTCGCTTACCGGGACGTCGACCGGCACGATCTCGTTCAACACGGCAAGCGTGCGCCGCGCGGTTTCGCGCCACGTGAGAGCCTGCACGCGCTTGAGCCCGAGCTCGCGCAGCTGCTGGCGCAGCTCCGCAGATGCGGTGACTTCGGTCAGCGCATTGGCAATATCAGCTTCGCTGAGCGGATTGATCAGCCGCGCCGCGCCGCCCGCAATCTCCGGAGAGGCGCAGGTCGACGGCACGATCGCCGGGCAGCCGCAAGCGAACGCTTCGACGATCGGAATGCCGAAGCTCTCGCACAGCGTCGCGAGCACGAAGCACTCCGCGAGCTGATACGCGAGATGAATGCGCGCGTTCGGCACGAAGCCGAGGAAGTGTACGTCCGCGAGATCTGCATCCGTGAAACCGCGCGCCCGCAGATATTCGTCGATGCGCTTGCCGACGACGACGAGCGGCAGCCGTCCTCCGGCACGGCGATAGCGCTGGTAGCCGCGGATCAAACGCTCGTTGTTGCCGCCGGGGTAGGGCGGCACGTGCTTGTGTCCGATGTGCAGTGCGCGCGCCACAGTCAGGATGAAACGCGGCGGCAGTCGATACTCGGCGCGGAATTGCTCGAGCGCCGCTGCGTCGCGCTCGCCGCTGAAATTCTGACCGACGCCCGCGTAGCTCACGACGGAGTCACGTACCTTGATGCAAGTGTACTTCGCGAGATCGTCGAGCGTCGCCTGCGAGATGGCCAGCGTGCGCGTCGCCTTGAAACTGTAGAGCGGCAGCATCAGGCGGATGTAGACGTTGTCCCACCACGGATAGTTCTGCGGGTTTACGTACCAATCCGAGCCCTGCTGCACGAATACACACGGCAGCCGCGTGAACAGCGGGATCGAGAACTTCGGGTTGAAGATCAAATCTGCGTTATGGCGGCGCGCGGCGCGCGGCACGACCACCTGGTCCCAGTAAAGTTTGCTGCGCGCCGGCAGCACGTGCGTCTCGGCGTTGCCGAATTCGCGGAACAGGTGCTGCGACTTCGGCGTGTCGAGCAGGATCAGGTAACGCGTGTGCGGATCGAGCCGCAACAGCTCGCGCAGGAGTTGCAGGCCATAGACGCCGAGCCCGTCGTCCTGATCCAGGAGTCGCCCCATGATGCCGATCGTGCGCTTGCTCATTGGCGGTGCTCTCACGATCAGTGGGCGAGGTGCTGCAGCTTGGCGATGCCCGACAGCTTGCGGCCGACTGCCGTGAGCACGTTCGAGCGCTGCCGGCCCGGCAGGAACTGCAACCAGTCGCACTTCAGCCGGCCGAACACCGGGATCGGCAGCCTCGCGCGACGTCGCTCGGCGCCGTAGTCGAGTGCCACGCCGAACGCGGTGCGGATGCCGTGACGCTTCGCGAGCTCCAGCGACAGCGGCGAGCCGAGCATCCACGGATAAGCGAGACAGCTCGGCGGGACCGCGAGATGCTTGCGGAACTGCTCGCGGTTCAGCTCGAACTCCGATGCGACGAGCGCGCGGAACGCGTCGTCATCCATGTATCGACCTTGCAGTCGCTCGCTCAGCTGGCGATGCAGTTCACCGAGCTCCTGACGCCATTGCGGCTGCGCGAAGAATTGCTCGCCGCCGTTGCGCACGACGTGTTCGCGGCATGCTTGCGTGATTTCGTCGTTCTCGACATAGCGCCGTGTCGCCGACAGGAGCGGAGCCGAGCGGTAGATTGGCGTGCCAAGCGCAGGACGCCCTAGCTCCTCGTCGCCAGCCACTTCGCGCATCGGCCAGTCGTAGATGTCAAAACGCGTGAGCGCTTGCGGGTGTGCGAAGTCGACGAGCTGCGGCTCGGTCGCGACGAGCGCGTGCCGATGCGCATGCGATTGCACGTCGACCAGGCCGGACTCGACGCACGCGCGCACTTCCCGCCAGGACATGAACTGGTCATCCGACGTCATCCAGTACGAGGGGACGAACAAGACAGCGCGAGCGTCGAAGGTTCGTAGCAGCGGCACTGCCACCGTCCAGAAACTCTTGCGCGCATCGTCGAAGGTGAGCAGCACCGCGCGCTGCACGCGGCGACCGCTGCTGCGTGCCGCCAGATATTCCTCGAGCGACAGAGTGCGGTAGTTGTTACTGCGGAGGAATTCCAGGTCGCGCGCGAAGACCTGCGTCTGCACGTCGTGATACGTGAACACCGGGATCTCATCGCGCGCGAGCGGCAAGCCGAAGATGAAGCCGGGATACCGGGTGCGCGAGATACGTGCGGCGGTGCGCAGCAGACGACCGATATCGTTCATGAGCCGGGAGGTTCGATGTGGCAGCGCAAAGGCAGGAAGATGCGTGCATGAAACTCGCACAGGCGCCCAAAGTTCCCTGTACGTAATTTGCCGAAATCCCTGGGATCGCAGGAGCGATGTGCCGGCGGGGCGTAACAAAAACACGCGCAATACGCGCTGCGAGGGGCGCGGGCCAGGGGGAACTAACGAGCCCCTGTCGCTTTACTAGGGTGCACCTTCTCTTTCAGTGAGGATCCGCTCATGCGTGCATTGATTACGCTCATTGCCGCCGCGTTGCTGTTCGCAGCCGGCTGCTCGAAGACCAATGATGCTGCCCACCAGGACAACCCGACTCCGCCTGCGGACCAGTCGGCAGCTCCGGCGACACCGCCTCCGGATCAACCGCCGCCCAGCGACAGCACCACGCCGCCGCCAGGCGACCAGACGACGCCTCCGGATCAGCAAACTCCGCCGCAGCCCCAGCAGCAGTAGGGCACCGGCTACACTACGGCGATGCAACCGCTCGCCGTAGTGTTCGATGTGCGCTGATCGCAGCGAAGATCGGCCGCTCGAAACACTCTTCCTGCCGCTCAACGAAGGCCACCTTGCGTGGCCTGCGAGCGGCGCGCTTTTTCTGCGCGCGCGGGCTGGGGTTCCGCTCCAGGCGGGCTCCTGGCCTGGTCTGGCCTGTCATCAGACCTTCGCCCCGGACGCCGCGGCTCTCGAACGTCTGCGGCTCCGGATGCTGACCGACGATCTCGACACTGCCACGCAGAAGTTTCCGCTCGTACTGATTCTGCCGCCGCGGCAACGTGACGAGGCACGAGCACTGCTCGCCCGTGCGCTGCGTTTGACCGAGCGCGGCGGGCGCATCGTCGCCTGCATGAGCAACGACGAAGGCGCGCGTTCGGGCGAGGCGGACCTCGAACGCATCGTCGGACCGCTCACGACGCTGACGAAGAACAAATGTCGCGTGTTCTGGAGCGCGCCGCTCGACCAGCCGCACGACGACGCACTGGTCGAAGAATGGCTGCGCCTCGACGCGGTTCGACCGATCGCTGACGGTCGCTTCGTCAGCAGGCCCGGTGTGTTTGCGTGGGATCGCATCGACGTTGCCTCACAGCTCCTCGCCGAACATCTGCCGTCCGATCTTGCCGGGCGGGCCGCCGATCTCGGCGCGGGCTTCGGCTATTTGTCGGTGGAGCTGCTGCAACGCTGCGCCCGGATCGCAGCGTTGGACCTGTACGAAGCCGAGCGCCGCGCGCTCGACCTCGCGCGCCGCAATCTGGCCGCACTCGAGTCGCGCGCCGCGATTCGTTACTGCTGGCACGACGTCACGGCGGGATTGACCGACCGCTACGACGTGATCGTCTGCAATCCGCCGTTTCACACGCACGCGCGTGCCGATCGCCCGGACATCGGTCGTCGCTTCATTGCCACTGCTGCCCAGTCGCTGCTGCCGGGCGGCCGGTTGTGGCTGGTCGCGAATCGCCATCTGCCGTACGAGCAAGCGCTGGGCGCCGGCTTCGAGCGGGTCCGCATCGTGACTCAGCAGCATGGCTTCAAGATCGTCGAAGCGATGCGGGCGAAGCGCGCGTGAAGCTGCTCAAGCTGATCGCCAACATCGGTTATGGCAGTCGCAAAGAAGTGACTGCGATGTTCCGCGACGGTCGCATCACCGACGTCGACGGGCGCGAGCTTGCCATCGACGATGTCGTCGAGCCGGCGCGTGTACTCGTCGATGGCGCTGCGCTCGACCCGCCGCCCGGCCTGATCCTGATGCTGCACAAGCCGACCGGCTACACCTGCTCGACGAACGACGCAGGCTCGCTCGTCTACGATCTTCTACCGTCGCGTTTTCGCCGCCGCTCACCGACGCTCGCGACGGTCGGTCGTCTCGATCGCGATACCACCGGCCTGTTGTTGATGACCGACGACGGCCCACTGTTGCATCGGATCGTCTCGCCCCGCTCGCAGCTCGAAAAGATCTACGAAGCAACGCTGGCTCGCGACTTGCGAGGCGACGAAGCCAGGATTTTTGCGAGCGGCAAGCTGCTGCTCGAATCCGAACGCGCACCGCTTGCGCCCGCCGTCCTTGAAGTGCTCGAACCGCGTCGTGCGCGCTTGACGCTTACCGAAGGGCGCTATCATCAGGCGCGCCGCATGTTCGCCGCTGTCGGCAATCACGTCGAAGCCTTGCATCGCAGCCGGGTCGGCGGACTGACATTGGGTGACCTCGAGCTGGGCAAGTGGCGGCCGCTCGAAAGCGCAGACCTTGCGAAGTTGTTTGCGGGAAAGCACTGACCCGTGGCCGCAACGGCAAAAACCTGGTGGCTTTACTTGCTGGCTTGTGCGGACGGGCGGACCTATGCCGGCATCGCGGTCGACGTCGCTGCACGTTTCCGCTTACACACGGCCGGCAAGGCTGCGAAGTTCACGCGAGCGAACAAGCCCTTGCGCGTTCTCGGTGCACAACCGTTCGCCAACCGGTCGCAGGCTTCGAAGGCCGAGTACGCGCTCAAGCAGCTGAAAAAGCCTGCCAAACTGCGCTGGGCGCGGCGCTGGCCCCCCGCTGGCGATTGACCTATAGTTCGCGCCTCCCCGTTCGAGATTCGATTCCATGAGCATGTCGTTGCGCGAGCAGCTGCTGGCCGCGGGACTCGGCAAGAAGAAGGCCGAGCAGGATGAGCGCAGGGCGAAAGAGCAGGCCGAGCGCAGAGCGAAGGAACAGGCTGAGCGCACGGCGCGGGAACAGCAGCGCGTCGCGCAGGTTCAGGCCGCGGAAGCAGCGAAGGCTGCGCGTGCCCAGGCTTTGCAGCAGCGGCGCCAGGAAGAAGCGGATCGCAAGGAACGCTGGACGCAGATCAAACAGCTGATCGAACAGCATCGCCTGCCGAAGCTCGAGACCGACGAGTATTTCAATTTCGTGAGCCGCGGCAAGGTGCGGCGCCTGTCCGTCGACGCGTCGCTGCGCGAGCGCATCGTCAGCGGCGAACTGGCGATCGTTCGTTGCGAAGGCAAGCACGATGTCGTGCCTCGCGATATTGGAGAACGTATTCGCGGCTACGATGCGCGCGCGGTCGTCTCCTTACAGGAATCCGCGAGCGCTGCGCCGGCGGAAGACGATCCGTACAAGGACTACGTGGTACCCGACGACTTGAAGTGGTGAGAACTGCCGTCGGCCTCGTCGCGCTCTTCGCCCTGATCTTCGTCCTCCTGCCACCACTGCGTGGGTGCAGAGCACAACACCAGGTCCATCGCATCCCATTCGTCGAGATCGAATTCGTCGATGTCGCCGTAGCGGTCGCGGACGTCGATGAGGCCGTCCGACTCGTCGATCGCAATGACGAGGAAGAATTCGTGGTTGGCGCGGTCGGCATACCACTGGCCTTCGCGCGCCTTGATGTCGCTCATAAGCCTCCTCCCGCCGGAAGAGCTCCCGCTTTGCGTCAGCAACTCAACAACCCAACGCGCGGCCCGCTAGCCGGGTTTCACACCAGGATCGCGTACAGCAGCGCGGCGATCAGCAGCCACTTGAGCAGGTAGTACACCGGCCGGTTCCACGCCTTGATGCGCGTGCCGAGGATGCGGATCTTGTAGACGTACTCGAAGACGTGGTTCAGCACGCCGACGTGCTCGCCGGGCACGTTCTGCGTCGCGGCAGCCTTGATCATGCTGCGCCCGATGGTGCGATTGAGCGCGCGCACGATCGGGTTGGACAGCGGCCGCTCGACGTCGCAGAACAGGATCACGCGGGTCACGTCGGTGCGGTTCTCTGCCGTATGAATATACGTCTCGTCGAACATGACGGCTTCGCCGTCCTTCCAGTAGTACTTCTCGCCGTCGACGACTATGAAGCACTCCGGTGAATTTGGTGTGACGAGGCCGAGGTGATAGCGCAGCGAGCCGGCGAACGGGTCGCGATGCGCGCCGAGCCGGCTGCCGGGCGGCAGCAAGGTGAACATCGCAGCGTTCACCGAAGGAATGCCGGCGAGCAACTCAGTCGTTCGCGGGCAGAGCGCCGCACCAGAGGGCAGGAAGTCGCCGTACCACTTCAGATAGAAGCGCTTCCAGCCGGTGCGGAAGAAGGTGTTGAAGCCGATGTCGTTGTGACTCGCGGCCGCGCGGATGTAACCCTCGTCGAACAGCTTCAGCGCCTCGTCGCGGATCATCTCCCATTGCGCGCTGATCTTCTGCAGCTCGGGGAAGTTCGACACGTCAGCGTACGGTCGCGCACGCACCGCCGAGAATAGATACATCAGAGTGTTGTAAGGCGCGAGCACGTTCGCATGATCGGCCGCGAGCCGCTTCAGCTTGTGCCTCACATGACCGCGCAGCTGCACGTACAGAATGGTCGAGAGCCAGAGTGCGAGGACGAGGTACTTGACCGAGTGCGCGGGAAACATGAATCGACCTATGGATAACTCAACCACCACGCGCGCCGTTGCGCGCTACATATATATGTAGCACATATGTAAAGCGCGGTGCGGGGAGTCGGGGCTGGAGCCCTACAGCGAGCTATTCCGGCGAGTTGCTCTTATTCAGACCGGCCGCTCGGAGCCGGTGCCGGGCTGCCGACGAAGGTATACGCGCGGGTGAGTTGCGGCAGCTCCTGGTCTTCGGCTGGCGCCTTCGCCACTGCGGGAGCGATCGGCATCGCGATGCTCAGCGACTCACGGGCACGGTCCTGGTACTGCAATGCTGCTTCGCGCAGATTGTTGTTCTCGTCGACCCGGAACGGTGTCTGCGCGACGTACGCGAGCGTACGCGGCACGCCGAACTCATCGATCAGCGGCTTGATCAGCATGATGCCGCCATAGCGCTGCACGTCCTGATATTCCTGGTCGGTGCGCCAGACACGCTTGCGGAATACCGCGAAGTCCTCCGGCCAGATCTGATCGACGCGATTCTCGTTGAACAACGGACCGCGCAATGCCTTGACGTTTTCCGCGATGCCCTTGACGAGCATCTCGCACGGCAGCCGTCGACCGACGTCGACCGCGCTGCATTCCTTGGGTGGCCATTGGCCGCCGCGCGCCGCAGCTGCTTCCTGCAGGAAGGCGTTCCACAGCACGTTGTCGATCACCTCGACCACGGGGAATTGCAGTCGATACTGCTCGTTCTGATAGAACGGCCAATAGTAGGCGGCCCAGCGCAGCGGGTTCGGAGTTTTCGAGCCGAGCACGCGGCGCGGAAAGATCATCGTGCGCTTCTTGAGGTCGTAGCCTTCGCGACCGCCGAACAGGATGTATTCCGGATCCTTGGTGGTGACGAACTTGATCTGGATCTCCGTGGGCAGCGCGCCGAACAGGTCGCCGAAGGCGGTATCGATGGCTTGCGCGCGGTAGGAGACCAACTCGCGGAACTGCTTCTTGCACTCGCGGCGATCGGTGCCTTCGCAAGCAAGGCCGACGAGGGGAAAGAGCAGGGCCGCTAATGCAATCCAACGTCTCATCGCCGCGCTCCGGAGCAGCATGTGTACTGCTCATACTCCGCCTGTGTAGGGTAAGCAACTAACGGAAGATACAGGGCGAAGTTCCTCTCGCTGCCGCTCCGTCGTTGTCGCGGCAACGCGTGGCCGCAGCGAGATTGTCGCGATTGAGTTGCAATGCATTCGGTTGCCGACGCGTGCAGCAACGTCATGCGTCGAGCAATTCTCCTTGCGCCAAGGGTAGATGCGCGGGACAACGGCGGGACATCGTTGTAGTCGTCAACGCTGCAGCGTCGACGCAACGTGCACGAACGACCTGGCGGGCGGCAGCAGGCAACGCGCTTGGATTACAAGCTCGAAACAGTCGATGCGACCCAGCACTTCGAACTCGCTGCACGGCGCTCTTATGTCGTCCGATGCGCAAACGTTGCAGCCCGCGGTTTGGAATATCGACAGCCATCCCCGCAGGCGCTGGACTAATCCGTAAACATTCCCGACACTGCAGTGCGGTGTCGCCGCGGAGGGACACGTCCCTCGGTGCAGATTGAAAGCGGCGGCGAGCTTAGAGATAGTCACCGGCAAACTAATAACGAGGACTCTCACGACGCGTGGATGAGTTCTGGCAACGACCCGATCCCGCACTGGCGGCCGCCGGCGTAGAAGGCGAATGGCTGGTCGCTCGCGTGCGCCTGTTCGCAGTGACGCTGCTGCTGATCACGCCGACGTTCAAGCTGATCCAGTATCCGCAGATCCCGGTATTCGTCTGGGGTTTCTGGGTCACGTTTGGCGCCGCGCTCGCGGCGCTCGGTATCTGGCTGGCACTGCGGCGCAAGTTCTGGCGACCGTGGCTCGGCTTTGCCTCCAGCACGCTCGACGTGTCGCTGGTGACGTTCGCGCTCGTCACGTTCGTGTTCGTCGGCTCGCCGCTGGTGGCGCTGAATTCGAAGGTGACGTTCGAGATCTACTTCCTCGCCATCATCGCCACGAGCCTGCGCTACGACGAACGCATTTGCATCGGCGTCGGCATGCTGGCAGTCATCGAATATGCAAGCCTGTGGGCCTTCGCGGCCTTGAGCTACGACCTCAACGATCCCGTATACGCGCAGGGTCTCGGCGAGTACTCGTGGATCGATCAGACCACGCGACTGATCCTGTTGACTGCTTCGGTGATGCTCTCGTATGCAATCGTGCGGCGTGCACAGCGGCTGCTGCACCTGGCCGCGCGCGACCGGCTGACGGGCGTATACAACCGCGGCCAGTTCGACGTCGCACTCGAGTTCGAAGTCTCGCGCGCGCTGCAGCTGGGACACGAGCTGAGCGTCGCGGTGCTGGATCTCGACCGCTTCAAGACCATCAACGACACCTTCGGTCACGCAGCCGGCGATCGTGTGCTGGTCGAAGTGGCAGCGCGGCTGGCGCGCGGCATGCGGACGACCGACATGATCGCGCGCTACGGCGGCGAAGAATTCGCGGTGCTGTTTCCGCAGACGAGTAGCGCGGCTGCCGCGGTCCGAGTCGAGACGTTACGCGCGCAGATTGCAGCGTTCCCGATCTTTACTGCGGACGGCGAAGAGCTGACGATCACCTGCAGCGCGGGGATCGCGCAGTTGCCGATTGACGGGCTCGATGCCGGCACGCTGCTGGCGCGAGCAGATCAGCGACTGCTGGCTGCGAAGCGTGCGGGGCGGAACCGCTTGCATTCGGACGACAGTGAAGTGGTCTGGCAGTCCCTAGCCTGACTCTCGCTTCGCGCCGACCGGCAGCGCCGACACCCTCCTCATCTCTTCATTGTCGAGCACGCTGCGATCCTTCAAGTACGCAAGCGCGAAGTCCGTCGCGTCCGCTCCCCAGAACGCCTCGCCGTCGATCACCAAAGTAGGCACGCCGAACACACCGTCTTTGATCGCCGCATCCGTGTTGGTGCGCAGGCTCTCTTTGACGCGCGGCTCAGCGAGCTGCTCGCGTGCGATGCCGAGCGACGCCGCCAATTCCTCCAACACGCGCGGGTCGGCCGGATCCGCACCCGTCGTCCACAGCCGCTCGAAGATTCTCCGGATCGCCGCGGGCTCGCAGTTCGCGGCGATCGCGAGCCGCAGGTAGCCGAGCGGATTGAACGGATGGGCCTGCGGCAGTTTGAACGGAATACCGCGTTGCGCCGCGTACCAGGTGCACCAGCGATAGGTCCAGGTGCGTTTGCCCGGAATCTCCGCCGGCCCGCGCTGACCCCAGTGATTCAGGAGCCCTGCAAACAACACCGGCCGATAGTCCACGCGCACGTCGCCGCCGAGGCGCTCGAGCTCGAACAGGCCGAAATACGAGTACGGTGAGATGAAGTCGAAGTACCAATTCGCCTGACGCACGCGCCACCCTCGGTTAGGACTTGGGAACCTTTACGCCTCCGAAATGATATGACACTGGGCCGGATGAAAAGCACATTGAGGGGCTGGGCGAATGTTCGACGTGCGCCGCGCGCGCAATTTCTACTTGTTGTGCTGTCTGTCGATCCTTGCTGCGTGCTCGAACGGGCGCGGCAGCGTGGATTCGCAGCAACCGCCGAGTCCGCCCGCGCAGGAAGGATTTACGATCAGCGGCACAGTCGCCGGACTCGATGGCGACGGCCTCGTGCTGCAGCTCAATGGCGCGAATGACCTCGCCGTGCCGAATAACGGCACTTTTACTTTTACAGCCCAACTCAGTAACACGACGGCGTACAGCGTCACCGTCCTGACGCAGCCTTCAGGGCCCTCGCAGACGTGCACGCTCAGCAATGCCAGCGGCACGATTGCCGCGGCCAACGTCTCGAACGTCGCAGTGACTTGCGCGACGGGCGCCTTTGCATTGCGCGTCACAGTCAGCGGCCTCGTGGGCACCGGCTTGGTTCTGCAGAACAATGGCGGCGACGATCTGGCGATTGCCACCGACGGCGAGTTCAGCTTCCCGTCACCGATCGCGTCGGGCGCGACCTACAGCGTGAGCGTCAAGACCCAACCTTCCGGTCCCTCGCAATCGTGCGGTATCGCGAACGGCACCGGCACCATCGGTTCCGCGGATGTCAACGTCACGATCACCTGCGCGACCGGCACGTTCACGATCGGCGGCAGCGTCACCGGGTTGCAGGGCTCGGGTCTGGTGCTGAGGAACAACGGCGGCGACGATCTGACGATTGCAGGCAACGGGCCGTTCCAGTTCCCGACGATGCTCGCGTCGGGCGCGAGCTATAGCGTCACCATCAGGACCAATCCCAGCAATCCGGCGCAGAGCTGCGCCGTCACGAATGCGTCAGGGACCGTGAGCGGTGCGAGCATCGCGAACATCACCGTCACCTGCATGACGAACCGCTTCACTGTCGGTGGCTCGATTTCCGGGCTGGCCGGCACCGGGCTGCAGCTGCAGCTCAACAATGAGCCGCCGCTCAGTGTGCCGGCCGGCGCGACCGGCTTCACGTTCACATCGCTGCTCCCGAGCAATACATCGTACGTGGTCCGTGTGTCGCAACCGCCGAGCAACCCGGCGCAGCAGTGCGACATCGCAGCGGGCACCGACGTCGGCAGAGTTCAGAACGCGAACGTCACCAACGTCGCGATCACCTGTACCACCAAGGTCTTCTCCATCGGCGGTTCGGTCTCCGGGCTACGCGGCTCTGGGTTGGTGCTGCAGAAGAACGGTAGCGACGACCTCGCGATCGCCTCGGACGGCAGGTTCACGTTCCAGACACCGCAGGCGAGCGCTACGGACTACACAGTAACCGTGCGCACGCAGCCGGCCGGCCCTTCGCAAACCTGCACGATCGGCATGGGCAGCGGCAAGGTCGGCAGCGGCGACATTAAAAATGTCGCTGTTACTTGCGCGGTCAACACGTTTGCGATCGGCGGCAGCGTGACTGGACTGCTCGGCAGCGGACTCGTGTTGAGCAACAACGGCGGCGATGACTTGCCAGTGAATGCCGACGGCACCTTCAAGTTTAAGAAGAGCGTCGCGAGCGGCGCCGGCTACGACGTCACTGTTCGCAGTCAGCCGAGCAATCCGACCCAGGCCTGCACGGTCGGCAGTCCATCCGGCACAGTCGGCGGCGCCGATATCACGACTGTCGTCGTGAGCTGCAGCACCAGCGACTTCACCGTCGGCGGAACCGTTGGCAACCTTGCAGGATCGGGACTGGTACTTCAGAACAACGGCGCCAACGACGTGCGCCTCGACTCGGGGGCGAGCACCTTTACCTTTGCGCCTGCCCCGAGCGGCACGCAATACAACGTGACGGTCGCTGCACAACCGACCGGACCCGCACAGGTGTGCACGGTCACGAATCCAGCCGGCACGATCGGCGGCGAGAATATCAACAGTGTGCAGGTCGACTGCGTCACCACGGAATTCTCGATCGGCTTCACGGTGACGGGCCTGCACGGCAGCGGGCTGCAGCTGCAGAACAACGGTGGCGAAGTTGTGAGTATCGCGGCCGACGGATTTTTCACCTTCCCGACGTCGCTGCCCAACAACTCCGCTTACAGCGTTATCGTCGTCACCCAACCGAACTCTCCGACGCAGGCCTGCCTGGCGACGAACAACGTCGGTATCGTCAGCGGCGCTGACGTGACGACGATTCAAGTGGATTGCGTCGACTCGCCGTAGCGGCGCTATTCGCCGAGCACTTGCCGTGCAGCGCGCATCCCGCTCTGCAAAGCGCCCGCGACCGTGCCCCATTCGCCTTGAATATCGGCTGCTTCGCCGGCGAAGAACAGCGTGTTCTTCACGGGTGTCGCGAGCGCCTTGCGTGCGCCGGTGCCGCCGGCAATGACATAGCTGTAAGCGCCTCGCGCGAACGGATCCGCTTGCCAATCGTGCTGGTAAGCGCGCTCGAGCATCGTGCGCACCCGCACCTTCTTGCCGAACATCGACTGCAGGCTGTCGAGCGCAGCGCTGGTCAGCTCGGTTTCGCTACGTCCGGAAAGGCGTTGCGCATTCGGGCCGCCGGCCCAGGCGTTGATCAGCGAGCCGCGCAGCGGGACAGTCGACCAGAACGTGCGGAAGGGCTGACCGGTCGCGCGGAAGAACGAGGCGTCGCGATAGCGGCCGTCGTCGATCTCTTCCCAGAACGGCTTGCGGAAATGCATCACGACCTTGATGACCGGTCCGGACGCGAGGCCGGCGAGCGCCTTCTGTTTGCGCGGATCGGGCAGGAAGCGCACTGCTCCCGCCGCGTGCGCGGGCAGCTGCAGCACACCCAGCGGCAAAGTGATGATCGCGCGCTTGCCTTGCACGCGGCAGGGTTGACCGTGCCGCGTCGCTTCGATCGTCACGCGGCCGCGTTGCCAGTGAATCGTGTGGACGATGGTGCCGAGCCGGACTTGAACACGGGCATGGTCGAGCGCGCACACCAGGCCATCGATCAACGAGGCGTAGCCTCCGAGCGGGCGGAACGACGGGGCGTCGGCAGCGCTGCTGCCGTTCCATTCATCGAGCGTTGCCCACGTGCTCACGCGTGTGGCGTCCGCGGCGTCGAAGCCTTCGACCAACTGGCGCGCGAGTTGCCGCGCCGCCGGCGAGAGCTTGCGGTTCGCGACCCGATCGAGGAACTCGGCGAATGGCAGGTCTTTGCGCGGCCGTCCGACGCTGTCGAGGCCGCGCTTCATCTGCTCGAACAGATTGTCGGCGGGCTCGGCCTTGCCATCGCGCAGGGTGAAGCGCTCGCCGTGCGCGTCGACGACTGCCGTATTCGATCTCGCGAGCCACCCGAGTGTCGCCGGTGCGAGGCCGTGGATGAACTCGGCGCCGAGCTCGATCGGCAACGTAACGCCGGGCTCGCGGCGCGTGAACATCCGGCCGCCGACGCGATCGCGAGCTTCCAGTACGCAGACGGTGCCCGCCTGTCGACTCAACTCGGCAGCGGCCACCAGGCCGGCGGCGCCGGCGCCGACGATCAATGTGTCGAACAGTTCGGTCTCGGACATGGGGCGCAACTATGGCACACTACGCGCCCGCCAAAGATCCCTCCGGCTTCTCTGTGCCTCCGTAGTTCCAGATCTCAGGTTCCCTCTGCCTCTGCGGCATAGCGCGTCGATGCGCCGCCGGAGGATCGTCGCGCGTGCCTGCGATTCCTGGCGCGCGCTTGCGAAGCAAGGCGTGTCAGCGGACTGAGATCTGGCGTGTGTGGGTCAGGCTTCAGCCTGACTGCGCAGTCCAACTTTCCGTTCCGCTGCTTCGTTCGCCGGATCCTCGCTTCTCTGCACGCAGTGCTTCCTGTCTGGAGCACTGTCATGGGTTCATTCTGCCAACGCTGGCGCATTCGCCCGCTCGAGCTGCCGCGTCCGTGGCGTTACTGCGCGTCGTGCGCGACTGCACGCGCATTCGTCTGTAGCGAGCGATTCCGCGTCAACGCAAACAAGAAGTCACTCGATGTCTGGCTCAACTACCGTTGCGCGTCCTGCGGCGCTACGTGGAAGTTGCCGTTGTTCGAACGGCGAACCGTGAGCGAGATCGGCGCGATGCTCGAAGCGTTCGCGCGGCACGATCGCGAGATGGTTTGGAAGTACGCGTTCGACGTCGCGCGGCTTCGACCGCACGTCATCAAAGTCGACACCGACGTGCGAGTCGAAGTGGAGCGCACAGCGCTGACCTGCGACTGCGGACAGTGTTGCATCCACTTCGACGTGCCGTTCGCGTGCGACATTCGCCTCGACCGGCTGCTCGCTGGTGAGCTCGGCGTCTCGCGCAGTTCGCTGGAACGAACGACCGCTCCGGAGCTTCGCGACACGTTGCGCAAGCGCGTGCGCGATGGGCAGGTCTACATGCTGTCGAAGAACGATTTGACTGCAGACAAACAGAACGGTGGTACCAGCGTGCTGTGATACGACTCGATCACGGCTGCGTCGCCACCATCGTCGGCAGTTGCCGCCTTCGCCGCTGCGAAGCCGAGCTTGCGCGCCGCGTTCGGGTCGCCAGAGGTGATCGGACTTTCGAGATCGAGCACGGTCACTGGTGCGGCCACGCCGTTGGCAGTCCAGTACGACTGGATCAGCTGCGTGTTCATGAAGAGCACGGTCGGATCGTTGGCGCCGCCGCACAGGAAGACCGACGCGGTCGGCACCCAGGTGCGCAGATCGTTGCGCTTGAACGCGCGGCGCAGGCCGTTCGCGGGATTCGCCGCAGGCCGGTTGTCGAGCAGGTTCGGAAAGGCGCCATCGGGATTCGCTTGCGCGTCCTGCAGATAAGCGAGACGGAACGCGTTTGTCACCAGATGGTCCGGGCCGAAGCCCGCCGCGAAGACGGGCGCCAGATTGGCGGGTGTCGTCGCCGGCGTGAACGGTGCGAAGCTCGGATCGGGCGGCGTGCTGTCGAACAATTGATCGCTCGGCAGCTTGCCTTCCGCGAACAGCTGCGTGCGCGGCACCGAGCTCGGCAACAACGCTTCGATACCGGTGGCGTAGCGCGCTTCGAAAATATCCGTCGGGCTCGAATACACGTCGCCGTACGCCTTCTGATAACCCGTGGCGGTGAACGTCAGGAACAACGGCGTTCCGCGCGTGACCTCACCGAAGAACACTGCATCGGAGAACGCGGCGACTGCGTACGGGCCCGACATCGGCGCCGATGCTGTGATCGCGGCGCCGGTTTCCTGCAGCATCTTGTGAGTCGCCATCGCAACGTGACCGCCCTGCGAGTAACCGGTAACGAACAACTTGCCGGAGTCGGTGACCGTCGGCGCGAAGCTCGTCGGCAGCGCGCTGCGTGCGGCCGTCAATGCATCGATCATGTCCTTCGCTTCCTGATCGGTATTCAGATACGGGTTGTACGACAACGTCGAGGTGTCGTAGCCGGTGTAGTTCGGCGCGACCAGGATGTATCCCTGCGTCGTGAACATCGTTGCAGCGAGCAAGCCTTCGAGATTGTCTGCGCTGGTGATGTTCGCGAGGTTGAGCGATTTCTGCGCAGCCGTCCCGTGCGCGTAGAGGACGATCGGGCGTGGACCCTGGCAGGCTGGATCGCTGCCGGTCGGAATCATCATCGCACCGGACGCTGTCGTCGGAGAACCGGCAGGGTCCACGGTGTTGTACTGAAGTTGATGAATGTCGATGCCGCACTTCGGCGCGACGATGAGATCGAGCAGCAGATTCGCGCCGGGCTGACTGGTGAGCGCGGCAGCGATGGCGTCGGGGGTCAGCGAGGCAGTGCGGGCCGGTGGCGATTGGATCAGCGTGCCGCGGGCCGGCGGCATTGCCGGCGCGGGCGTAGGCATGTTGTTGTCGTGACCGCCGCCGCATGCCGCCAGCATCAGCGAACATCCAGAAGTCCAAAGCAATCTCCGCGCCGTGTTCATCGGTGAGTCCTCGTCATGCGCCCGCCGTATTCCAACTGCGCAACGCACGAGGACCGCGAATCGCCTCAGTGCTTTCCACAACAATTGCGCGCCAACGGAACTTTGTAATCTGCTGTCGTCGAATTGCTCATGCTCGATGCTCGCTGGCGGTGTTGAGGCACCGCTAACCCGTCGTGCGCGCCTGGACCGTTGATAGCTACAACAATAAGGAGCTCGCATGCGCCGCTCAGCGTTGGCTTTGCTTGCCATCGTCTTCTGTCACATCGGTGCCGCTCCCGCGCAGCAGACAGCGATCCCTCCCGATCTGAAGCCGTGGGAGAGCTGGGTCATGTACGGCGAGGAGTTTCGCAGTTGCCCGGTGCGCAACGGCGTCGGCGCGGACACAGCGGATGCGTTCGTCTGCGCGTGGCCCGGGCGGATGCGCGTTGCAGTGTCATCAGGCGGCGGCGAGTTCCGGCAGAGCTGGCGCATCTACGCCGACAGCTGGATCGCATTGCCGGGCGACAGCGAACACTGGCCGGAGGATGTGCGTGTCGACGGTGTTCCAGCGGCCGCGGTCGCACGCAACGGTGTGCCGCAGGTACGTCTGGCCGCTGGCGAACACACGGTCAGCGGCGACTTCACTTGGGCGCGACGGCCCGAGTCGCTGCAGCTCGCGGCGCTGACAGCGCTCGTCGATCTCAGCATCGACGGCAAGCCCATCGCTCCGGTCGAGTTGCGAGCTGGACGCTTGTGGCTTGGCGCCGTGCGCACGGTCACTGTGCCGCGAGCGTTGCAAGTGCAGGTCTATCGCCTGCTCCAGGACGAGATCCCGCTGCAGCTGACCACGCGGCTGCAACTCAAAGTCTCGGGCGACGCACGCGAGGAAGTGCTCGCACGTGTGTTGCCCGACGGCTTCGTGCCCATGGCGACGACCGGCGAGCTGCCGATGCGATTCGAACCGGACGGACGGCTGCGCGTGCAGGTGCGCTCCGGCGAGCATGAGCTGACGATCATCGCCCGCAGTACGTCCGCGGCCGATGCAATCGCGGTTCCGCAAGGCGAGGGCACCTGGGCCGACGAGGAAGTGTGGAGCTACGGTAGCAACGATCGATTGCGCATCACCGCGCTCGAAGGCGCGCCGCCGATCGATCCGATCCAGGCAGGCGTGCCCGACGAATGGCGCAGCATGTCTGCATTTCGCTTGCAGCGCGGCGCGACTGTCACGATCGCAGAGCGCAGCCGCGGGCTCAGCAGCGCCGACGCGCATCGCCTCACGCTCGAGCGACAGTTGTGGCTGACGTTCGATCACGACGACTTCATCGCCGCCGATCACATCTCGGGATCGATGCAACAAGGCTGGCGCCTCGACATGCTCGCGCCGTATCGCCTGCTCAACGCGCGGCTCCCCGACGAGATGCTGTTGATCACGGACGGCGCTGACGGTCGCACCGGTGTCGAGGTGCGCAATGCCAACGTGAACCTGACGACACTGGCGCGTGTGCCGCGCGATCGCGCTCGCGCAGCGACAGGATGGGACGCGCACTTCGATGGCGTGCAGACGACGCTGCATCTGCCGCCTGGTCATCGCTTGTTCGCCGCGTGGGGCGCGGACGATGCTTCGGGCGCGTGGGTGAATCAATGGCGTCTGCTCGATTTGTTCCTGCTGATGCTGGCTGCCGCCGCGGCGTTTCGCTTGCTCGGCTGGGGCGGCGCCGTGCTCGCTGCTGCGGTCATTCTGCTCACGCATCAGGAATCCGGTGCGCCGGGTTGGCTGTGGATCAACCTGTTCGTTGCCGTCGCGCTGTTGCGCTTCGTGCCGGAAGGGCGCCTGCGGACGTGGGTCGGTCGCTATCAATTCGCTTCGCTGGTCGCGCTCGGCTTCGTGCTGATC
>DATJIP010000016.1:0-3201 GCA_035493235.1 Steroidobacteraceae bacterium | reverse complement strand
GTCGACACCGCGCTGAAGATCGCGATCGCGTATCACCGGATTCGTGGTGAAGCTTCGCGTCAGCGACTGATCGGGCGCGAGAAGGGCTATCACGGCGTCGGCTTCGGCGGCACGTCGGTCGGCGGCATGGTCAACAACCGCAAGTTCTTCGGCACGATGTTGCCGGGCGTCGATCACCTGCGGCACACGCACGATCTCGAGCACAACGCGTTCTCACGTGGCGTGCCCGAGTGGGGCGCGCATCTCGCGGACGATCTCGAGCGCCTCGTCGCTCTGCATGACGCGTCCACGATCGCAGCCGTGATCGTGGAGCCGGTGTCCGGATCCGCGGGCGTGCTCCTGCCGCCGAAAGGCTACCTGCAGCGGCTGCGCTCGATCTGCGACAAGCACGGCATCCTGCTGATCTTCGACGAAGTCATCACGGGCTTCGGCCGGCTCGGCTCGCCGTTCGGCGCGCAGCAGTTCGATGTGTTGCCGGACATGATCACGTCGGCGAAGGCGCTGACCAACGGCGCGATTCCGATGGGTGCCGTATTCGTGCGCAAGCACATCTACGACGCGTTCATGAAAGGCCCGGAAAACGCCATCGAGCTGTTCCACGGCTACACGTACTCGGCGCATCCCACGGCGTGCGCAGCCGGCCTGGCGACGCAAGACATCTACGAACACGAAGGACTGCTGACGCGCGCGGCGAAGATGGCGAAGACGTTCGAGGACGCCGTGCACTCACTGCGCGAGCTGCCGCGCGTGATCGATATCCGCAACCTGGGATTGGTCGCGGGCATCGAGCTCGAGCCGCGAGCCGGCGCGCCAGCGGCACGTGCCTACGAGATCTTCGTGAAGGCGTTCGAGAAGGGAATTCTGATTCGCACGACCGGCGACACGATCGCGCTATCGCCGCCGTTGATCATCGAACCGGCGCAGATCGATCAGCTAGTGACGACGCTCGCGGGGATTATCAAAGAGGTCGCGTAGAAGAGTCGGGCTAAAGCCCGACCTACAGCGCACTGCCATAGGTCGGGCTTCAAACCGATATCGTCATTCCTTCTTCCAGGGGAACGTCGTCGCGATCGAGAAGACCACGCGGCCTTCGGAGTTGAAGACGTCATCCTTCACGAAGGCGAAGTCGCCTTCCTCGAGCGTCGTGTCGACCCACTTGAGCGCGAGCTCGAAGTTGCCGGCCGTGTAGCCGACGCCGACCGACCAGTCGAGATAGTCGGAGCCCTCTCCCTGGTCCCAGAACGCACCGAAGCTGTAGCCGGCGTGCGCTGTGATCGAGAAATTCGACTGCAGCGGTACGTTCACGTCGCCGGAGATGTACTCCGCGCTCTCCGAGCTGTTCACGTAGTCGTTCGAGTAGAACAGCGCGCCGGAGAACACGCCGTAGTTCAGCTTGCCGTAGATCTCGGGATAGTTGGCATCGGAATCGTCGGGATACGAGTAATAGACCAGGCCGACATCCCAGCCCAGACCATCTTCGCTGCCGCCCGAGAAGCCCGTGTACAGGTCGAGCTCGTAGTTGATGTCCGAGTCCGGACCGAAGTCGACGTTGCTGGCCCACGCGCCGATGTACCAGCCCGATTCCGTGGCGAAGTCGAGGCTGGCCTGAACCGCGGGGTCCTTGGCCGACTGCGTGATGCCGCGGAAATCGTAGTCGTTCGTGAGAGTCCAGGTGGATGAGATCTCCGCGTTCGCTGCTGTCGCTGCCGCGAGCAGCCCGAGCGCAGCCAGAATCCTCACTTTTCTCATGATGCGTCCCCTTGTTATTGCCGAGAGAAGCACGCCCAGGCGTGCGGTCAATAGAACCTCAGCCGTAAATGCAGCAAGCATGCCAGCAGCACACACCTCGCTACGCGCCGCTGGGCCGACCAGAGCGGGTGGAGTGTACGCCCCACTTCGGGGCGAACGCGACTAGCGACGCACTAAGAAGCAGCGGGTTCGTAGATCACGTAGAACTTTGCGGTCGGCTCGAGGCATTCCCACGTGCCCGCAAAACCTGCGGGGATCACGAAGGAATCGCCGGCATTGAAGATCCACTCTCGTCCCGACGAGTCTGCGATGCGGACGCGTCCGCGAGTGATGTGGCAGTACTCGTTCTCGGTGTAGCTGATGCGCCAGCGACCCGGCGTGCTTTCCCAGACGCCGCAGAAGAAGCGCCCGCCGCTGTCGCTGAAGTAGTTGCGCGTCGTGTGCTCGGGATTGCCCGCGAGCAAGCGATCGGCAGGCGGCTTGGACTTGCTGATTTCGGCGGAGGCCGCGGCGAAATCCACGATACGAGGCACGATGGCTTCGGTCATGACGATGCTCGCAAGACACATTGCATGTCCTCACTGTAGGCAGAGGCAGATGACTCGGCAATGGGAACGCCGGGCCCGTCCGTGGCCCGGCGCTGGGCTGCGCCTAACCGGCAACAGTCCTGGGTCGACCTCCAGCAGTCAGCGCGATTGCGCGACGGCCGCAGGCGAGGTCGGGCGGATCGAAATGCTCACCCGCCGTTCCCACGCGTACGCCTCCAAATCGTCCTTGGGCGCGGTCGTGAGATCTTCGCCGTGTGCCGAGATGCGGATCTGCTCCGGCGAGGCGCCGCCGTTGATCAGGGCGTCGCGCACGGCGCTGGCACGGGCCATCGACAGCTCCAGGTTCTTCTCGGATTTGCCGCGCGGATCGGCGAACCCGTGCAGCTGAATTTCCAGCTGCGGATGCGCGCCGAGCATCTGGCCGAGATCTCCGACCTTCTTCTGGACATCGACGTCGAGCTCGGACGTGCCGGTGCGGAACATCACATCCGCATGCAGGCGCGCAGCGAGCGCATCCAGCATCTCGTCGCCGCCGGTACGCTCGCTCGCCTTCGCGAGCGCGATGCGCGTATCGACGAGCTCCTGTTGCAGCTCGTCGGCGCGCAGCGTCGCGGCCTTCTCGCTGCGCTTCACAGCGCCAAAGTTGTCGCCAATGACGCCGCCGATCATCAGCCCGACCATCGCGCCGATCGGGCCGCCAACGATCGCGCCGGTCGCGGCGCCCGTGGCCATTCCCGCACCCTCTTCCTTCGTGAGCTTGTTTTCGCCCGCGTACGCGGTGCCCGACGCCAACGCCACGGCCACCGCTCCAATCAGCACCTTCTTGAACATGATCCGCCCCTCCTCACCGGTACTCGTCGTTGCAGCGGGTGACGATCTACCCGTTGGGAGCTATTTAGAGCCG
>DATJIP010000015.1:0-6038 GCA_035493235.1 Steroidobacteraceae bacterium | reverse complement strand
GCAGCAGTACCGCTTCGCGCTGCACCCGCAGCTCATGCAGGTCGAATACCGCGAGGGGTATGGACTCCTCAACTCGACGGCGGAGCAAAAGCCGGCAGCGATGATGCTGCCCCAGGCTGAGATGTACGACGCGAGCGATCGTGCGGCTGCTGTGGAGGAAGTCGTCGTGACTGAGCCGTCCTCGGTGCCGCTACCCTCGATGCGGGTGGCACGTCGCGAAGCGCCCAAGCGTATCGAGCGCTACGCTCCGGACGCGACGTTGCAGACCGGCCCCGGCATTCCGAACTGGTCGTATCTCACCTACTACCTGCGCTGGAGCGGACCGGTCGACGAGAAGCAGACGGTTCGCCTGACCATCGTTCCGCCGTTGCTGCTGTCGCTGTGGCGCATTTTGGGTGTCCTCGCTGCTGTTGCGTTGTTGCTGGCCCTCGTGAAGCTCGCTTACGGCGTGCCAACCAATTGGCGGCTGCCGCCGTGGCGGTCTAGCGCAGCTGCTGGCGTGCTTCTCGTATTGTTCGCGTCGGGCTTTGCGCCGCGCGCGCACGCGCAGGCGCCTGATCCGTCGCTGCTCACCGAGCTCAAGAAACGCCTGAGCGAGCCGGCGAAGTGCATCCCAAATTGCGTCGAAGCCGTGATGGCGACCGTGATCGTCAACGGCGATCGACTCGACGTGCAGATGGAAGTGCACGCACAGGCGAACGTCGTGCTCGGCATCCCACAAGCGGGACAGCAGTGGGTCATCGATCGCGTCGCCATCGACGATCGTGCAGCAGATTCGGTCGCACGCATCGCCGAGCAACTGCAATTGCCGCTCGCGCCCGGCGTGCATCGCGTGAGCATCGGCGGACGCGTCGCAGAGGCGTACGAGCTCGCGCTCGAGTTTCCAGCCGTGCCGCGTCGTATCGCGGTACGCGCAGAAGGTTGGGATGCTGCTGGTGTCAGCGAAGGTCGGCTGCTCAACAGCTCGCTGCAACTGACGCGCCGTACCGCTGCCGGCGCGACCGAGCGCATGGCGGTGTCACAGCGCTTCCCGCCGTTCGTGCGCATTCATCGTCGTGTGTTCATGGGACTCGACTGGACGGTCACGACTACCGTCGAACGGTTGGCACCGGTAGAAGGCGCCTTCACATTGCGACTGCCATTGCTGACGGGCGAGTCCGTGCTCACGCCGGGTCTGCAGGTCGGCGACGATGGCGTGCTGGTGTCGATGCCTTCCGGTGAAAGCATGGTCAGCTGGGAATCCGCGCTGGAGCGCGTCGACCGACTGCGCTGGGCGGCCGCTGCGAGTGACAAGCCTTGGGTCGAGCAGTGGGACGTCGTCGTCAGCCCGACGTGGCACGCCGAGTTCGCGGGCACGCCGGCGATCCTGCCGACTGAAGACTCCGCCGGCCTATGGATCAACCAGTTCCTGCCGCGTCCCGGCGAAACGCTTGACCTCACGGTCGTGCGTCCGGCCGCGAGCGCAGGCGATACCGTGGCTGTCGACAGCGTCGGTCTCACGACGCGCTTCGGTGAGCGCGTCGCGGACACGACGCTGGCCTTCTCTTATCGCAGCAGTCGCGGCGGACGTCATGACGTGCGACTGCCGGCGGATGTCCAGGTCAAGAGTGTGGTTGCAGATGGCAAGACTCTGCCGCTGCGTCCGACGGGCGGCGTGCTGCCGCTGACGCTCGTGCCCGGGCAACACTCGGTCTCGCTGCAGTTCAGCGCCGGCGACGGTGTCGGCGTCGTCAGTCGGCCACCGCAGGTGGATCTGGGAGTCGAAGGCACGAACGTCAATACGACACTCACACTGCCGCACGACCGCTGGATCCTGTTCGCGTGGGGCAGGGGAGTCGGCCCGGCAATTCTCTACTGGGGCGAGCTCGTGCTGTTCGTCGTCATCGCGTTGGCACTCGGCCGGTTGCGCAGGACGCCGCTGCGTACGCGCGATTGGCTGCTGCTGGGGCTCGGATTGAGCACGTTCTCCTGGTGGGTGCTGATCGTGTTCGGCGCATGGCTGTTCCTGCTCGACCGTCGGCCTGGCCTGAAGATCGAGAAGCGCTGGCAGTTCAATTCGGCGCAAGCGCTGCTCGCGCTGTTCTCGATCGCAGCGCTCGGCGTGCTCGTGAGCGCGATTCCATACGGACTGCTCGGCGAGCCGGACATGGGCATGATCAACGACTACGCGGGCCTGTCCTGGTTCGTGGATCGCACGGCCGCGACGTTGCCGCAGCCGTTCGTCCTGTCCGTCTCGATCTGGTTCTACAAGCTCGCGATGCTGTTGTGGGCGCTGTGGCTGTCGTTTGCTCTGTTGCGCTGGTTGCCGTGGGCGTGGCGGCAGTATGCAAGCGAAGGAGTGTGGAGAGGGAGAGAGGCAGGCTGATAGCATTGCGCTCCTTCGCTTCTGCAGGAGCTCTCGTGAAAGCTGTTCTTTTGCTCATCGGCGCGGCGCTGTCGATGTCGAACGCCAACGCGGATCCGGCGGAGCTCCGCAGACTCGCGCACGAGTACTACGAGTGGCGCGATGCTGATAATCCCGTCAATACGAGCGGGCAGGGCGGGCATCGCTACGACGATCGTCTCACCGACTATTCGCCGCAGGCAGTGAGCGCGCGCCGTGCGCACATCAGCGAGCTGCTGAGCAAGGTCAAAGCGATATCGACGGAAGGCTGGTCGCGCGACGATCGCGTCGATGCGATCCTGTTCCAGGCGCAGCTCGAAGGCGCCGACTTTCTCGACCGCGGGCGCGCGCAGACTGCGACGGATCCGCAGACCTACGTCAACGAGTGCACAAACGCGATCTTCGGGTTGCTGCAGAAGGACTATGCATCGCATCGCACGCGCGGACTGGCTGCAACGGCGCGTCTCGAAAAAATGCCTGCGATGCTGCGCACGGGGCGAACCAACCTGACGAAGCCGGTGAAGCTGTATGCACGGCTCGCGATCCAGGCGGCACGCGGCGGCGACGAGCTCTACACCAACAGCCTGATGACGTTGGCGGACGAGCTGTCGGCGAGCGAGCGCAAACGTCTCGTCAAGGCGCGCGACAACGCGGTGAAGGCATTGCATGAGTACGCCGATTGGCTCGACGCCGGCGTCGCTCGTATGCCCGACTGGCAGCCGATGGGCGAGGAGACCTACAACCATTTGCTGAAGCGCGTGCTGCTGTTGCCGTTCGATGCACGCGATGTCGCGACGCTGGGCGAGATCGAACTCGGACGCTATCGCGCGCTCGAAGCCTTGTTGAAAGATCCGCGACTGGCGTCACCCGATCCGTCGCGCGCGGCGCACGTGCCGAAGGATCAAGCGGAGTTTCTTGCGGCGTACGAAGCGCGCCAGCAGGAAATCGTCGACTTCCTGCAGCAGCATCAGCTGCTGACGATTCCGGCGTACATGGGGCCGTTCCGCATCCGCCAGCTGCCGGAGGCGTTCAAGCCGACCAGCCCCGGCGGCTTCATGAATCCGCCGGGTCTCTACGACCAGGATCCGGTCGGGTTCTTCTACATCCCGACCTACAACCCGAAGAGCGGCAACTTCTATATCCGCGCGGCCATCGAGGATCCGCGGCCGATCCTCGGCCATGAAGGCATCCCCGGCCACTTCCTGCAGATCTCGATCGCCAATCACCTCGACAACGAGATCCGCCGCCAGCATGGCGACTCGGTGTTCGCCGAAGGATGGGCGCTGTATACGGAGGAGATGCTGTCGCGCGAAGGACTGTATCCGGAAAACTCTGCAGCGCAGGGACAAGTACTGCGCCTGAGCCGCTATCGCGCGGCTCGCATCGGCGTCGACGTCAACTTGCATACCGGACGCTGGACTTTCGAGCAGGGCGTGCAGTACTTCATGGAAGGCGGCGGTCTGGATCGCGAAGCCGCGGAGGGCGAAGCGGCCGGCGCTGCTTCCAGCCCGACGCAAAAGATCTCGTACATCACCGGCAAGTGGCAGATCATGCGGCTGCTCGGCCGCTATCGAGACAAGCAAGGCGATGCGTATCGCCTCGGCGCTTTCCACGACCAGCTGCTCAGTTACGGCACGCTGCCGGTGTCCGTCATCGAGTGGCTCATGCTCGACGACGACACTTCGCTGCGTAAGGCACTCGAGTAGGGCAATCGCCCTAGTTTTCCAGTGATAGCATGCGCTCCTTCATTTCGGAAGGAGCCCCTGTGAACGCGCAGTCAGCCTCGCGCAACGCGTACCTCGTTGCGATCTTTCTCTGCGGCCTCGCGCCCGCACATGCCCAACAGACGGTGACCTCGCTGCCGAGCGAGACGCCGGAAACGTTCACGCCGACCAACGCCGGCTTCGACTACGTCAAGCGCGAGGAGATGATTCCCATGCGCGACGGCGTCAAGCTCAAGACCTTCATCCTGATTCCGCAAGGCGCGAAGAACGCGCCGATGCTGATGACGCGCACGCCCTACGACGCCGAGCATCGCGTCCTGCGTTTCAACAGTCCGCACCTGATCGCAGCCGTGCCGCAGATGGACGACACGGCGGTGCAGGCCGGCTACATCATCGTGTTCCAGGACGTGCGCGGGAAATACGGCTCGGAAGGCGACTACGTGATGACGCGCGCGCTGAGCGGCCCTGCGAACCCGACGAAGGTCGATCACGCGACCGACTGCTACGACACGATCGATTGGCTGGTGAAGAACGTTGCGGAATCGAACGGCCGCGTCGCCACGCTCGGCGGCTCGTACGAGGGCTACACGACCGTGATGTCGACGGTGCGTCCGCATCCGGCGTTGAAGGCCGCTGTGCCGTTTGCGCCCATGGTCGACGGCTGGATGGGCGACGACTGGTTCCATCAAGGCGCGTTCCGTCAGCTCGGCTCGCTGGACTACACGTACGATCAGGAAGCTGCTCGCAAAGGCGATCACAGCTGGTGGTTCGGCGAGTACGACGCATACGACACGTACATGCGCGCCGGCTCTGCTGGTGCGCTGGCGAAAGAGCGAGGACTCGATCAGCTCGGCTTCTGGCGCGCGCTCGCGGAGCACCCCAGCTACGACTGGTGGTGGCAAGCGCAAGCGGTCGACAAAGTGCTCGCGCAGGAGCCGCTCACGGTGCCGACCATGATCGTCTCGGGTCTGTTCGACCAGGAAGACATCTATGGCGGGCCGGCGTTGTTCAAGGCGCTCGCACCCAAAGATCCGCGCGGCGAGAAACTGCACCTGGTGCTCGGACCGTGGAATCACGGTGGGGGCCGACGCGAAGGCCGCAGCCTTGGCGCGATCCAGTTCGAAGGCGACACCGCCGGCTGGTTCCGTCGCACGGTGATGCAGCCGTTCCTCGATCATTATCTGAAGGACGCGCCGCGACCGGATACGCCGCGCGCGCTCGTGTACGAGACCGGCGTCAATCAGTGGCACAAGTACGATAACTGGCCGCAGGTCTGCAGCGACGGCTGCGCGAAGAAGTCACGCTCGCTGTACCTGTTGCCGGACGGCAAGCTCGGTTTCGAGGCGCCGGCGGCGAACGCGGCGAAGTACGACGAGTACGTTGCCGATCCCGCGAAGCCGGTGACCTATCGCGAGCGGCCGACGCTGCCGACCGGCGCCGAGAATTCCGGTTGGGGTGAGTGGCTCGTCGACGATCAGCGTTATGCGGCGTCGCGCACCGACGTGCTCGTGTATCAGACCGAGCCGTTGCGCGAACCGCTGCGGGTAGCGGGCCAGCCGTTCGCGAATCTGTTCGCGTCGACCAGCGGCACCGACGCCGATTGGGTCGTGAAGATCATCGACGTGTGGCCGGACGAAGTGCAGGAGCGCCCGACGATGGGCGGCTATCAGCAGATGTTGTCGGCGGATATTTTCCGCGGCCGTTACCGGACCGACTTCGCGAAGCCGCAAGCGCTGACGCCGAACAAGGCCTTGCAGTACCGCATCCTGCTGCCGAACGCGAGCCACACGTTCCTGCCGGGTCACCGCATCATGGTGCAGATCCAGTCCAGCTGGTTTCCGCTGTACGACCGCAACCCGCAGACGTTCGTGCCGAACATCATGTTCGCGAAACCGGAAAGTTATGTGAAGGCGACCCACCGCGTGTGGCAT
>DATJIP010000014.1:0-41109 GCA_035493235.1 Steroidobacteraceae bacterium | reverse complement strand
GAGCGCTGTAGGTCGGGCTTTAGCCCGACTCCCGCTCAGGCCCATTTTCCTTGCGGCTGCTTCCGACCCGCGAAATAGCGCTCAGTCGCTTCGATCAGCTTCTGCTGTTCGGCGTTGATGCTGCCGTCCAGCGCCGCAACTTTGCGCATCATCGCCAGCAGCGAAGCGACCGTATCCGGATCGAACCGCTCGGCGCTGCGCGCCAGAATCTTGTCGAGATGATCGACCAGATAGATCTCGTCCCGGGTCAGATGCGTGCTCGCGAGCAGCAGATCGCTCGCCTCGTCGCGCGAGATCGAGAACTCGCTCTGGAACATGCCGAGCAGCTCGCGCTTCTGATCCGAAGTGATTGCCCCGTCCGCCTTGGCGACGCCGAGCAGCAGCACGGCTGCGACGTCGATCGGCCGCTCCAGCTTGTAGATCGGACGCATGCCGTAGTTGCGGCTCCACTGCCAGCGACGGTAAGCCAGGAACGGATTGAGCGAGCTGAATTGGAAGCCGGAGCGTTGGAGCGCATTCAGTGCCCACAACAGCCCGGCGATGGCCGTGATCGCGGCGATCAGCATGGTGTCCTCCTTTTCGGGCCGCAGGGTAGCACTGGCTGCGGCCGCGACGCGGTCACAGGTCGCACTTTCTCAGCTGATCGAGCCAGCACCGGCGCCGGAAACCGGCACCTCGCGCCATTGCCGCAGGACCGGGAAATAGAGCGCGGCCCGGACCGTCTCGTCCGGCCGATAGGCCTGCATGAGCCGCGCGTAGCGCGCCAGTTGCGGCCGGTAACGCACGACTTCCTCGTCGAGGAACGCCTCCAGCCCGCCGCCCTCGTGCGTGCTGGTCTTGAAGTCGACGATCCAGCGCTGACCGGATTCATCGAGGAAGGTCCGGTCGATCACGCCTTCGAGAATCTGCCCGTCGACCACGCCGCTGAGCGCCAACTCGGAGGCCGCGTCGCGGATGCCAGCGTCGATCCCGAGCAGCCAGCGGCCGCGTTCGTCGCCGAGCGTTCGTTCCATCGCTCCCATCACGCGCTCGCACGCAGCCTCGCAGCGATCGGGCGGCACACCGAGCTCCGCCAGCTCGGCCAGCAAGCGCGGCTTTGCAGAAGCCAGCGATGCCGGCGCTGCCTGCACTCCGGGGCGACACAGTCGATCGAGCTCACGATGCACGAGCGTGCCGACGTGACGGCTCACCTGCGACACCCAATCGAACACCGGCCGCTCGGCTTCGAGATCGACGACCTCGGCAATCGATGCCGGCGTGACGAGTTGAGTGCGCGGCGGTCGCCATTCGATCGGCAGTCGTCGCAGCTTCTGCGGTGGCGCAGGTTTGTAACCGGCAGGGATCTGCGCGGAAGGCTCGGTGTCCCAGAACGCAGTCTCCAATGAGCCCCACAACATGCGCAGCATCGAACCCCGTCGCGGTTCGTCGAGGACCAGGCGGCCCTCTCTTTCCTTCGCCGTGGCATTGCCGAGCAAGTGCAGCTCGCGTTTCGCGCGAGTCACGGCCACGTACAGCAAGCGCGCGCGCTCGCGGGACACACGACGTCGCTCGAGGATTTCGATCCAGCGGTAGATCGGATCGGGATCGCCGCCATCCGGCTTCACGGGCGCCAGCACCATGCCGCCCTGTGGCCCGGCAACGCGTGCCCAGCGCAACAGCTCGCGGTTGTAGTTCGGTAGATAGCGCTGCAAGCCAGGCACGATGACGGTGTCGAATTCGAGACCCTTCGCGGCGTGGATGGTCATGACCTCGACGCGCGCCGCTCCCGCAAACCGCGCGCTTGCGAACAGCCGGAACAGCTGTTCTTCGAGTCGGGCGATGTCGTCGAGGTCTGCAGCGATCTCGATCTGCTCCAGGCGGGCGAGATAGGCCTCGGCGTCGTCGAGATCATCGGCACGCGTCAGTGTCGCGGGGCCGCCGAGCGCGTTCCAGGTGCGCTCGACCCAGATGCGCAGCGGCCAACGGCCGCGCTCGGCCAGAGCCGCGTCGAGAATCTGCCAGGTACGAGCCAGTCGCGCGCGTCCGTCGTCGGACAACCGACCTTCCGCGAACAGATCGTCGTGCGTCGAAACGAGTGCACGTGGAATGGCTTCCACGATCGTCGACGACGACTGGCCTGCGAGCGAATGCAAGTCCCCGAGAATCAGGCCGCACCACGGTGCACGCAGCACTGCCAGCCACGCTGTTCTGTCCGCAACGTGAACCAATGCGCGCGTCAACGCCATGAGGTCCTGCACGACCGGTCGATCGCGCAGCTGCTCGATCTCGATCGCTTGAAAGTCGACGCCAGCAGTCGCGAGCTCGCGCGCGATCGCGTCGACGTGCGTTCGTGCAGCAACGAGAATCGCGATGCGGCCGTCCGTTGATTTCTCCAGCGTCTCGCGAACGATCGACACGACGCTGGCCGCTTCGATGTCCTCGTCGGCATTGACGAACGTGTGAACCTGCACGCCGCCGCCCTCGCCGGCCGCAACCGTCGCTGTGCTCGGGCTGTACTGAACCGCGCCCTGCTCCGCATCGTTACGCGCAGCGAGCACGGCCGGGAACGATTCGTTGATCCAGTCCACGATCGCCGGAATCGAGCGGAAGTTCGCCTCCAGCCGCAACGGCTCCAGCCGCAGATTGCGCAGCCCGTGCTGCTGCAGGTCGATGAACAATCCGACCTCGGCCTGGCGGAAGCGATAAATCGACTGCATCGGGTCGCCGACGCAGAACAAGGTGCGGCCGTCGCCATCGCTCCACCCGCCGGTCAGACGCTCCAGCAGATCGAGCTGACTGAACGACGTGTCCTGGAACTCATCGACCAGGATGTGCTGCAGGCGATAGTCGAACGCGAGCGCCAGATCGGTCGGCTCATCGGCAGTGCCGAGCGCGCGCAAGGCGCGCAAAGCGATCTCGACGTAATCTGCCTTGCCCTGCATCTGAAACACGACTTGCAACTCGGCGACTGCAGCGGGCAACAGTTCGAGCAACGCTTCGAGCACGCGCCATTGCTCGTCGCTGTACACGGGATCCGGGAGCGTGCGCAGCGACGCGAGGTCTTCCAGGAGTCGCTGATCGCTGCTGAGAACTCGCAGCATTTCCAGCATGCGCGCCTTGAGGTCGCGATTCGTCGTGGGAAAGCCGTGCCGCGAATCCACGGTCTCGTACATCTCGTCCTTGTTACGGTCCTTCTTGAAGAGCATCGATGCGATCTCACGCCACACCGGTAGCGCAACGCTCACCGGCAGCAACGGCGATTGATGCTCCGCGCAGGCTTCCAACACCGCGCGCGTTGCGGGCGTGACTCGATTTTCATTCAGAAGATTGCGAGCCGAGTAGCGGCGCAGCTGCAACAGCACTTCGCAACGATCTTTGCCGAGCGCTTCGCAGAGCAGCTCCAGGTGATTCTCGACCAGCCGCGTCAACGTCGCCTGCAACGTCGTGCGCAGATCCGTGCTGGCGCGCGCGTGCATGACGATGTGCAGCCATTGATCGCGCTTGCCGAGCAGATCGTTGAGCAGCGGGATCAGCCGCTCGACGCGATTGCCGAGATGCATCACCAGCGCTTCGAGATGCGCCGCCACATCCGAGCCGTCGCCCAAGCGTTCGAGCAGGCGACGACCGGCCAACTCGTACAGCGGCGCCATGTCGGTAGTCGGTTCGAGCGCTGCGCCGGTTCCGGCAATGACGGGCAACCGTCGAGCGAGCGACGCGTTGAGCGCGTCGATTGTCTGGATGCGCAGACGCGCCGGGTGCTGCATCAACTGCCAACCACGATCCGAGTCGATGGTCCGCACCGCACACGCGAGCTCCCAGGTCGATCGCTTGTGCGCCGACTCGGGCGGCGGTGCGTCAGCGCTCTTCAACGCCTGCAGAATGCGCGCTCGCATCTCGGCCGCCGCCTTGCGCGTGAACGTAATCGCCAGAATCTGCTCGGGCGATTCCACGGTGGCAAGCAGCCGCAGATAGCGCTGCGTCAGCAGCTCCGTCTTGCCGGAGCCCGCCGGTGCCTGGACGATGAACGAGCGCCGGGGATCGAGCGCCGCGTTGCGTGCTGCCGCGTCGCTAATCATCGGGCGTGAACTCCGGCTCGGGCTCGCTGAGCGCAAGATCGTTGATGCGGCAGAACGTGCTGAGGTGACACGTCGTACACTCGAACGGCAGCGGATCGACGCTCGCCTCGCCCGCCACGTAGCGCTCGGCCAGACGCGTCAGCGAGAAGCGCCAGTAGTGCATGAGTGCCTGCCAGTCGCTGGGGTCGCCGAGGTCAATGCGAGTTCCGCTCGGGTACGCCCACACTCCCGCCTCGACGTTGCTGCCGTCGCTCCAACCGCGATACTCGACGGCGCCCGGTGTGAGCACGACAAACGCCAGGGCACGCAAGCGGTCGGCGTGAGCGAGCCCGTACAAGGGCAGCTGCGGACTGCGTGGGCGGCCTGGCAACACATCGAGCCAGCCCCGCGGACGATGCACGCCGCCGACCTTGTAGTCGATCAAGAGCTCGCCGCCTGACGCCAGTTCGTCGATACGATCCGGCCGCAATGTGATCGACAGCCCCCCGATTTGGTAGCGCTCCGAGGCTTCGGCCAGACGCACTGCGAACGGCGGTCGCAATTTCTCCAGCGCGAGCAACCGTAGGACTTGCCGCACGGCGCTCTCGATTTCGAGAGCCGCGAGTCGATGTCGATAACGAATGTCGCCCGGCAGCGCCTGTGCGGCGTGACGCTGGGCGCTGTCACGAACCTGGCGTTCGAGCTCGCCGTCCTCGATCACGAGCAAATGTTCCTGCGTCTGAATCTTCGCCCAGAGCTCAGCCAACACTCGATGCAGCAGCGCGCCGCGATCGACTGGCTCGACCCCGAGACTGACCCGCGGCATCGGCTCGGCCCGCAATCGAATCTCGGCTTGCGCTCTGAAAGGACAGCGCGATTGCAACTCGACTGTGCGCGCCCCGCCGCGTGCTTCGCTCAGTGCCAGAGGCGGCGCGCGATCGTCCCGCATCGTGTGCAAGGTCGGTCGCTGATCGAACAGCACACGACGCAGCGATCCTGTCAGCCCGGGCTTCAGCGCGCGCTCAGCGCTCGTCAGGAACTGATCGAGCAGCGGACTGCGTGTGAGCTGTACGCTCTGGTCTCGCTGCGGCCAGCTCAGCACGACCTTCGGCGCGCTGTTCGCCCAGCGAGTCAACTGTGTCTTCGCCTGCTGCAGAACTCCTGCTGCCGTGGCTTCCGGTATGCCTGCGGTTCGCTGCAACTCCAATGGGATCAGCGCATCGGGATTGACCGGCGCCGGGATGTGATCGGCGTCGAGGCCCGTCACCCACAACGCATCGAAGTACATGCCTGCGCTGGTGGCGCTGTCGATCACCGTAACCGCTGCGCTCGCGGTCTCCGGCTCGAACTGCGTGTCGCTCAGCAGGTCGCGCAGACAAGCTAGCGCCTCTTGCAGATTCATCCGGCCGGTCACCGCATCGAGCGCGCCGAACTCCGCGAGCACGCCGTGGAATTTTTCGAGCGTCTGATGCTCGACGCTGCTCAGCGTGCGATCGCCCGGCCACCCGGCTGCCTGCCACAATGCGTGAAAGTTCTCGGCCCAGCCGCTCGCCGGCACACTGCTCAATCCACGCACGACAGCGTTCACGTCGCGGGCCGCAACTTGCAGCTCAGCGCACTCGGTCAGCGCGGCCCAGCGCTCGATCTCGAACCAGTTCCAGCGATCGCGCTGCTCTTCGCGCAGTCGGCGATCCGCGAGTGCACGTTGTGCCCGCTCGCTGTGCCCGCCAGAAACAAAAGGTGAACGCAGCAGCCGTCCTGCATCCGTACTCGTGCACTCGCGCGCTGCGAGCTGCAGGACGAGCAGCGCCGCGTCGACCATCGGATATTCCGACATCGGCGCCGGCGCAGCGACGACTACCGGCACCGGCAGCGTGCCGCTCAGCGTCTGGCGAGCGGTCGGCACGAAGACGTCCTCGAAGACGCGGCGGATCTCTTCGCGTCGCGCCGACAGATCCGAGAAGATCACGCCGACGTTGCCCGCCCCTGCCAGCACCTGATCGCGCGCCCATTGGGCAGCGAGATCGAGCTCGGCGGTCGCGTCTTCGGCGGCGACGACGGCGATGTCCGGCGAGGTCCGCTCCGCCGGCACGATGTCCACCACTCGTTCGTTCGCGCGCCACCGCTCGATCAATCGCGTCATTGCCGGCGGCATCGCGTCGAAGCCCGCCAGCGCAATCTGCTCCGCCGGAATCAGCTCCGACTCGTAAGCCCAGTGCGCGAGACGCGTCTCGTCCAACGCATCGAGCGATGCACAGCGTTTCTCGAACTCACGGCACCACGCATACAGCGCTTCCGCTTCAGGCGCATCGAAGGACTTCAAGCTGTCGAGCGGGAGCAAATAGTCATGCAGGCGTCGCCAGCTACGGGCGGCCATCCGAGCTGCGTTCGATGGGTTGAGCAGATCGCGTGCCACGCGGCTGCTCGCAACGATGTCGTCCCAGAGGATTCGCGCTTGCGTCGGCGTCAGAACACGCGAGCGCGTCGTGCGCGGGGATCCAGATGCACGCGCGTCGACGTGCAACTGACGCAACCACGCGCTCCAGGGCAGCACGTGCGGCGTGCGCCACGCGTTCAGTCCTTGCTGCTGAGAGTGACGTGCGTAGCCGAGCCGGATAGCGTGCGCGAGCCGCCGACTGGCCGTCAGGACGGCGACGTCGCGTTCGAGAAGAGCATAGAGGTGCACTCTACTTCGTGATGACCCGCAGCTCGGGAGCCGGACGCGAGACCGGCTCGGCGCCGGACGCGTAGCTGTCCAGCAGCTCCTCCATGCGGCGGAACACATCGGCCAGCACTTCCGGCCGCGGCAGGTTCGTGATCCGGAAATGCGTGTTGTAAGAGGTGTTGAAGCTGGTGCCCGGCGCGAGCAGGACGTGCTTGTGCTCGAGCAGATCCATCGCGAACTGCCGATCGTCGAAGTCCGGCAGCACGCCCGGCTTCACGCCGACGAACGCGTAGATCGCGCCGCGCGGCGCATGCACCTGCAGGTACTTGCTCGCCGCAACGCCATCGAGAATCGCCTGGCGCGACTGGAACAGCCGGCCACCGGGTCGCGTCAGCTCGTAGATGCTCTGATAACCGCCGAGCGCCGTCTGCACCGCCCACTGGCCAGGCACGTTGCTGCACAGACGCAGCGACGAGAGCTTGTCGAGCGCGTTCAGATAATCGCCCGCCTGATCGATCTCGCCCGAGAACACCGCCCAGCCGACGCGATAGCCGCAGGCACGATAAACCTTCGACAGGCCGGCGAGCGTTGCGCACAACGTGCCGTTCACGAGCGTCGCCATCGGCACGAACTCGGCGTCGCCGTACATGATCTGGTCGTAGATCTCGTCGCTGAACACCACCAGGTGATGTTTCTCGGCGAGCTGCGCGATCGCTTCCAGCGTCTTGCGCGAGTACACGGCGCCGGTCGGATTGTTCGGATTGATGACGACAATCGCTCGCGTGCGGCTGGTTATCAGCGCCTCGATGTCGCACGGGTCGGGCTCGAACCCGTTCTCCGGACGACACGGATAGTGAATAGCGCGACCGTGATTCAACGTCACAGCGGCAGTCCACAGCGGATAGTCAGGGGCCGGCACGAGCACTTCGTCGTCCGTGCACAGCAGCGCACGCAGCACCAGGTCGATGAGCTCGCTGACGCCGTTGCCCATGAACACTTCGTCGGCGCTCACACCGCGTACACCGCGGCTCTGCTGCTGCATCACGACGGCTTCGCGCGCTGGAAACACGCCCTTCTGGTGGCAGTAAGCCTCGCTCGACTTCAGGTTCTCGATCATCGCGAGCCGCATCGTCTCCGGCGTGCGGAAGCCGAACAGGCCCGGGTTGCCGATGTTGAGCGGGATGATCTCGTAGCCGCGTCGCTCCATTTCGTGCGCGCGCCGCGCCAGGTCGCCGCGGATTTCGTAACGGACGTTGGTGAGCGAGGAGCTGGGACGGATGGTGCGCATGGAGGCCTCAGTCTATCTCAGTGTTCCATCAATAGTGACCCGAAACCCTCGACGCGATCCTCGATCCCGCTGCTCCGCAGCGCCTGCCAATACGTGCAGGTATTCACCGCAAGCACCGGCTTGCCGAGCCAACGCTCGGCCTCGGCAGCGATGCGAGCGAACGCGAGGTTGGTCCCGACCTGGAGAATCAGCTCGACGCTGGAATCGTCGACTTCGCGGACCGCACGGCGCAGCCGCTCGGGCGACTCGTGCGCCATGAGCAGCGGGCTGTTGCTCTTCAGGCCAAGCAGGTTGACCACCTCGAAGCCGCTGTCGCTGAAGGCACGACGCACCTGTGCGTCGCCGGACGGCATATAGGGAGTGATCAGGCTGATGCGGCGAATCCCGCCGTAGCGCTGGATCGCATCCAGGCACGCCTGCGCGCCCAGAATCACCTTCACGCCGGCACGGGATTCCAGATGTGCGTGCAGCGCGCCGGGATCCATTACGCCTTCCCAAAACGTCTCGGCCGACATGCCCAGGATCACGGCGCCCGGCGAGCAGGCCAGGACTGTCGTCAGCGCGCCTTCGATCGAGGCGCGCACCTGGGTCATCATCGAAGCGAACTCGGTCTCGGTGCCGACCGGCGTGTCGGGGATCGCCACGCGTGCCATCTGGTTCGTGACGCCGGCGGGCCGCATGGCGTCGAACTCCGGCTGCACGATGGTGTTGGTCGCCGGCGCCAGCACGCCGAACTTGAAACGGGGAGCGAGTGCGTCGGGCATAGGGGCGCTAGTGTACCGTCGGCTCGTGGCCGCGGACGCGGGGCTACGCCAGGGATTCCGTACACTGGAACCTGCGTCACGCCCGCCCGCATCGACCTGGGGCGGTTTGACTCCAACGCGCCCTTTCCCTTACCGTGGCGCGCCGCCGTCCGGCGGCATCCCATTTCAATTTCGTCCCTTTACGGAGCCGGGTGTGAGCAAGATTCTGGTGGGCCTGAAACGGGTCGTGGACTACAACGTCCGCGTCCGCGTCAAGCCGGACGGCACGGGTGTCGTGACCGACGGCGTCAAGATGAGCATCAACCCCTTCGACGAGATTGCGCTCGAAGAGGCGCTGCGCATCAAAGAGAAAGGCGGCGCCAGCGAAGTCATCGTCGTCAGCATCGGGCCGGGAGATACCCAGCAGCAGCTGCGCACCGGCCTCGCCATGGGCGCCGACCGCGCGATCCTGGTCCAGACGGACACGCAGGTCGAGCCGCTCGCCGCGGCCCGCGTCTTCCTCAAGCTCATCGAGAAGGAATCGCCGCAGCTGGTGATCCTCGGCAAGCAAGGCATCGACGACGACAACAACCAGACCGGCCAGATGCTCGCGGCACTGTGGAATCGCCCGCAGGCAACGTTCGCTTCGAAGGTCGAACTCGATGGCGCGAAGGCGAAGGTCACGCGCGAAGTCGATGCGGGCCTCGAGACGATCGAAGTCGATCTGCCGGCGGTGATCACCAGCGATCTGCGTCTCAATGAGCCGCGCTACGTGAAGCTGCCCGACATCATGAAGGCGAAGAAGAAGCAGCTCGACACGATCGCGATTGCCGACCTCGGCGTCGACGCGAGTGCGCAGTTCAAGACGACCAACTACGCGCCGCCGGCGGCGCGGTCGAAAGGCATCATGGTGAAAGACGTCGCCGAGCTCGTCGCGGCGCTCAAGCAGAAAGGTTTGCTGTAATGGCCAAGATTCTCATCGTTGCCGAACACGCGAACGGCAAGCTCAATCCCGCGACCGCCAAGTGCGTGATGTGCGCGACCCAGATCCAGGACGCGCAGATCGATGTCGCTGTGCTCGCCGACGACGCCGGTGCCGTTGCCACTCAGGCGGCTGCGATCCAAGGCGTCAAGCGCGTGCTGAAGATCGAAAACGCAGCGAACAAAGAGCCCCTCGCCGCCGTGCTCGCGCCGCAAGTTGCGGCCGCTGCTGCCGACTACACGCACGTCTTCGGCCCGTCGACGACTTTTGGCAAGGACTTGATGCCGCGCGTCGCGGCACTGCTCGGTGTCGGTCAGTTGAGCGACATCATGGCGGTCGAGTCCGCTCACAAATTCCGTCGGCCGGTTTACGCGGGCAACGCGGTGATCACCGTCGAAGCGCCGCAAGACAAGAAGCTCGTCGCGACGGTCCGCACGGCGTCGTTCCAGCCGGCTGGTTCGGGTGGCAGCGGCAGCGTCGAGGCTGCGAATGCGAAGGCCGAGCTGCCGACGCACACTCGCTTCGTCTCACGGTCGGCTGCAGCGACGGGTCGCCCGGATCTGCAGACGGCATCGCGCGTCGTATCGGGCGGTCGCGCGCTCGGCAGCGCCGACAATTTCAAGATCATCTACAGCCTGGCGGACAAGCTCGGTGCCGCAGTGGGCGCGTCGCGCGCCGCGGTCGATGCGGGCTATGCCGCGAACGATCTGCAGGTGGGTCAGACGGGCAAGATCATTGCGCCGGAGCTGTATGTCGCGATCGGAATTTCCGGCGCGATCCAGCACCTGACGGGCATCAAGGATGCGCGCACGATCGTCGCGATCAACAAGGATGGCGAGGCACCGATCTTCGAGGTCGCCGACTTGGGGTTGGTCGGCGACCTGTTCACGGTGTTGCCAGAGCTGGAGAAGGCCCTGTCGGGTTAGAGCTGCGTCAGCGCGTGCTCGGCGCTCGAAACGCCGAACTCGCCTTTCGGCTCGATGTTGACCTGCTTCACGACGCCGTTGTCGACGATCAGCGAGAAGCGCTGACCGCGCATGCCCATGCCGAAACCGGTTGCGTCCAGCTCCAGGCCCAGCGCCTTGGTGTAGTCGCCGTTACCGTCGGCCAGCATGTCGACCTTGCCGTCGGTGCTCTGCGCTTTGCCCCACGCCTTCATCACGAACGCGTCGTTCACGGACAGGCAGGCGATCGTCGCGACGCCCTTCTTCTTGATGTCGGCCGCCTTCTCGACGAACCCCGGCAGATGCTTGGCATCGCAGGTCGGCGTGAACGCACCCGGCAGCGAAAACAGCACGACCTTCTTTCCCTTGAAGTAGTCGTCCGCGCTCACCTTCTGCGGCCCATCCGCCGTAGCGAGCGTGAGCGTTCCGGACGGCATCTTGTCTCCGACTTTGATGGGCATGGCGCGATCTCCTGAAGAGTGAGCGCGCGAGTTTACAGGAGACGTAAGGCGCCGCGCGCTCCCAAAATATGCGACCGCATGAGAGCGGCGCTCCAATCGCCGTCGCGCGCTTCCAGAGCACGTACGATTTCCAAATGATGCGAGGCGCTGCGGATCAAGTCCTCGTCCTGGTAAGTCATGAACGTCTTCATCATCAGCGGCGCTTCGATCAGCGACGACAACGCTCCGACCAGGCGCGCGCTACCGGCAAATTCGTGAATGCGTCGGTGAAAGTGACTGTTGAGATCGCCGACACGCTCCAGGTAACCCTCGGTCTTGCTCAGCGTCTCGTGATACTGATCTTCGGCGAGCTGGCGCAGCTCGGAGATGCCTTCGGCGGTCATGCGGCGGGCGGCGCGAGCGGCACCGTACGCCTCGAGCAGCGCGCGGAGCTCGAATACGTCGTCGCGATCCTCAGCGGTCCATTCAGCAACGATCGCTCCCTGATGCGGAATGAACTCAAGTAATCCTTCCGCGTGCAGCTTGCGGAGCGCTTCCCGGACCGGCGTGCGACTGACGCCGGCGACTGCGGCGACTTCTTGCTCGGTGATACGGCAGGCGGCGGGATACACGCCGCGCACGATTCGCTCGCGGACGGTCTGGTAAGCCTTGTCCACTGCTTTGGCCATGGGGTTCCCTTCGTATAGTTGTGAGGGCCGTAAGAGCCCAAGGCCGGGAAGTGTATACGCGGTGGGATCATCGATGACAGACGTGCAACGACCCGTACGCTGGCGATCTAATAGCTGTGTCAGCTCTTGTTCCTAAGCAGCTGATCTCTTTGGGAATCCACCTGCCTTCGAAACCATGCTCGGGACCGGCCTGCCGCGCTGCTCCTGTAGCCAGCGGGCGGTTTCGATCAGCCGCCCGAGGTCGATGCCTGTCTCGAATCCGCTACGCGACAACATGTACAAGAGGTCTTCCGTCGCCACGTTGCCGGTCGCGTTCGGGGCGAACGGGCAGCCGCCGATGCCGCCGACGCTCGAATCCAATGTATGCACGCCGGCCATTACTGCTGCGTACGCGTTGGCGACCGCAGTGTTGCGCGTGTTGTGGAAGTGGCAGCGCAGCGGCACGCCACTCAGGGCCGGCAAGAGTTGCTCAACAAGTGCCGTGACCTGCGTCGGTACGGCCACGCCGATCGTGTCGGCGATCGCAATCTCGACCGGTTTGGAGGCAGCGAGCCGGCGGGCGATTTCGATGACTCGCGCCGGCACGACTTCACCCTCGAACGGACAGCCGAACGAAACTGAAATCGTGACCTGAGCGCGAATGCCGGCCGCGCGGGCCAGCGGCGCAATATCTTCCCACGCCGCGATCGTCTCTTCGATCGACGCGCCTTGATTGCGTTGGGCAAACGTGTCGGTTGCCGCGGTGACCATGCCGATCTCGGTGCAGCCGGCCGCAAGTGCGCGATCGAAGCCGCGACGATTGAGCACGAGGCCGACGTACTGCACGTCCGGGCGCTTCGGCAATCCCGCCATCACCGCTTCGGCATCGGCCATCTGCGGCACGCGCTTCGGATTCACGAAGCTCGCAACTTCCACACGACGCACACCCGCATCGACGAGCCGACTGATCAGCTCGAGCTTGAGCGGAGTCGCGAGCACGTCGGGCTCGCTTTGCAAGCCGTCGCGCGGACCCACTTCGACGATTTCGAGCGGTAAGGACATGGCCGCAATCCTACACCTCGCAATCCGTCACGGCGCCCCGCGAGGCGCTGCTGACGACGCGTGCATACTTTGCAAGCACGCCTTTGCGGGCATATGGCTCGGGTGCGCGCCACTCGCTGCGACGCTGGGCGAGCGTTTCTGCCGGGACATCGACCCGCATTTCGCGCGTCTGCGCGTCGATGGTGATCGCGTCACCGTCGCGCACCAGTCCGATCGGCCCACCGACCGCGGCTTCCGGCGCGATGTGTCCGACGACGAAGCCGCGGCTCCCGCCGGAAAATCGTCCGTCGGTGATGAGCGCAACCTGATCGGCGAGACCGCGGCCCGCAATCGCGCTGGTCGGGCTCAACATCTCGCGCATGCCGGGTCCGCCCTTCGGCCCCTCGTAACGGATCACGACGACGTCGCCGGCGACGACCTTGCCGTCGAGAATTGCCTGCACGGATGCTTCCTCGCCGTCGAACACTCGGGCGCGGCCCGTGAACGAGAGGCCTTCCTTGCCGGTGATCTTCGCCACCGCGCCTTCGGGCGCCAGATTGCCGTACAGCACGACGAGATGACTTTCGGGTTTGAGCGGATTCGAGAACGCCCGAACGATGTCCTGGCTCTTCGGATACGGCTTCACGCCTTTGAGATTCTGCGCCAGCGTTTTGCCGGTGACCGTCAGGCAATCGCCGTGCAGGAGTTTCTCGCTGAGCAGCATCTTCATCAGCGGCTGGATGCCGCCGATGCGGATCAGCTCGGACATCATGTATTTGCCGCTGGGCTTGAGATCGGCAAGCACCGGCACGCGCGCGCCGATGCGCGTGAAGTCGTCGAGCTCCAGCGGCACGTTCGCGGCGTGCGCCATCGCCAGCAAGTGCAGGACTGCATTCGTCGATCCGCTCAGCGCGATCACGACAGCGATCGCGTTCTCGAACGCTTCGCGCGTCAGAATTTGCGATGGCGTGATGCCCGCCTTCACCAGCTTCACGACTGCTTTGCCCGCGTCTTCGCAGTCTTTGATCTTGTGACGCGAGACTGCCTCCTGCGCCGAGCTGTTCGGCAGGCTCATGCCGAGCGCTTCGATCGCGGACGCCATCGTGTTCGCCGTGTACATGCCGGCGCAGCTGCCGGGGCCGGGAATCGCCGTGCGCTCGATCTCGCTCATCTCGCGCGCCGAGATCGATCCGTTGGCGAAAGCGCCGCGCGCTTCGAACACGGAAATGATGTCGCGCCGTTTCGCACCCGGGCGGATCGTGCCGCCGTAGACGAACACTGATGGCCGGTCGAGCCGCGCGAGTGCCATCAGGCAGCCCGGCATGTTCTTGTCGCAGCCGCCGATCGCCACGACGCCGTCGAAGCCTTGCGCTCCCGAGACGGTCTCGATCGAGTCGGCGATCACCTCGCGCGATACCAGCGAGTACCGCATGCCGGGCGCGCCGTTCGAGATGCCGTCGGAAACTGTGATCGTGCCGAACGTTGTGCTCTTGCCTCCCGCCTTGTCGACCGCAGCCGCCGCGGCACGCGCCAGCCGGTCGATGTGCATGTTGCACGGAGTGAGGTTGCTCCAGGTCGAGGCGACGCCGATCGCCGGCTTCTTGAAATCGGCGTCCTTGTAGCCGACGGCGCGCAGCATCGCGCGGCTCGGCGCTTGCTTCAGGCCATCGACGACCTCGCTCGAATAGCGGCGGGGATTGACAGTGCCCTGGGGCTTGCGACTCGGTTTGCGATCTGCGGCCATGGCGTTCTTGCGGTGTGTGGCAGGTACACACCGCACGATACAGCATGCTTACATGCGCGGCGCGCGCTTCTTGCCTTCGTGCAGCCCGGCGATGCGCATCGCCAGTTCCAGCGCCTGCTCGTAGTTCAAGCGTGGATCGACTTGTGACTTGTACGCTCGTGCGAGATCCGCATCGGTGAGGCCGCGAGCACCGCCGGTGCATTCGGTCACGTCTTCGCCCGTCAGCTCGAAGTGCACGCCGCCGAGCCACGATCCGAGCTCGCGGTGGATGCGGAAGGCTGCCTCGACCTCCGCGACGATGTTCTCGAAACGACGCGTCTTCAGGCCTGAAGTCGCAGTCTCGGTGTTCCCATGCATCGGATCGCAGATCCACAGCACCGGGCTGCCGGTCGCGCGCACCGCTTGAATCAGCGGCGCGAGGTGCTTGTCGATGTCCTTGATGCCCATGCGATGGATCAGCACGACGCGTCCCGGCTCGTTGCGCGGATTGAGCGTCGCGATCAGACCCTGCACCCACTCTGCGCTCATCGACGGTCCGACCTTGATGCCGATCGGATTGGAGATGCCGCGGAAGAATTCGACGTGCGCGCCGTCGAGCGCAGCGGTGCGCATGCCGATCCACGGCATGTGCGTCGACAAGTTGTACCAGCGCTGCTGGCGCTCGATGAAGCGGGTCTGCGCCTGCTCGTACGGCAGGTGCAACCCTTCGTGACTCGTGTAGAACGCGACGCGGTTCGCTTCGTGAATCGGCGCGCGGCTGGTCGCCTCGAAGAAATCGAGCGAGTCGGAGATCGCCTGCACGATGCGCTCGTACGCGTCCTTGAGCGGCGAGTGCCGCACGAAATCCAGATCCCAATACTCAGGATGGTGCAGATCGGCGAAGCCGCCGTCGATCAGCGCGCGCACGAAGTTCAGCGTCAGCGCGGCGCGCTCATAGCCGCGCAAGAGCAGCTCCGGATCCGGATCGCGCTCGTCGGGCGTGAAGCCCGGACGGTTGATGATGTCGCCGCGATAGCTCGGCAGCGTCTGGCCGTCGCGCGTTTCGGTGTCCGCCGAGCGCGGCTTGGCGTACTGGCCGGCCATGCGGCCGATGCGCACGACCGGCTTGCGCAGGCCATAGACGAGCACGAGGCTCATCTGCAGCAGGATCTTCAGCTTCTTGGCGATCTTGTCGGACTCGCAGTCCTCGAAGGTCTCGGCGCAATCGCCGCCCTGGAGTATGAAGCGCTCGCCCCGCTGGGCCGCCGCGATGTGATCGCGCAGAGCCTCGATTTCCCAGGAAACGACCAGCGGCGGCAGGCGCGCAAGGGACGCAACAGCGCGTTGCAGCGCTGCTGTATCGGTGTAGGCCGCCTGCTGCTGTGCCGGCTTGCTCTGCCAGCTCGCAGGGTGCCACTGAATGAGATCGGGGCTGCGAGTCATGGAAGCAGCGTACCACTCTGCGGGAATTGCTAGAATGCCGGCCTTTTTTCCGGGGGAGGTCCCGCATGCCCAAGGTTCTCATTCTCGGCGCCGGCAAGATCGGAGCGCTGATCTCCGGCCTGCTCGCCGAGTCCGGCTCGTACGAAGTGCATCTCGCCGACGTGAGCGGCGAGGCGGCGAATGCAGTCGTCAACGCCCATCGCTTCCCGAATCTGCACGCGCACAAGCTTGATGCCACCGATACGGGGGCACTCGATGCGCATCTCAAGAGCCATCCCGTCGACGCGGTCATCTCCGGCCTGCCGTACTACTGCAACATTGGCGTAGCAGAAGCTGCACGGCGGGCTGGTACCAGCTACTTCGATTTGACGGAAGACGTCGAAGTCACGCGCGCAGTGCGCAAGATCGCGGCGGGCGCCAAGCAAGCGTTCGTGCCCCAGTGCGGTCTCGCGCCCGGCTTCATCTCCATCGCCGCGAACGAGCTCATCGGCCACTTCGACGAGTTGCGGACAGTGAAGCTGCGCGTCGGCGCCCTGCCCCAGCACCCGAACAACGTTTTGAAGTATTCGCTGACGTGGTCGACCGAAGGCCTGATCAACGAGTACGGCAACCCGTGCGAAGCGATCGTTGACGGTCGCCGCATCGAGGCGGCGCCGCTCGAAGGGCTGGAAGAGATCGAGATCGACGGCACGTTGTACGAGGCGTTCAACACCTCGGGCGGTCTCGGCTCCCTCGCCGAGACCTACGGCGCGCGCACGCAGGTCATGGACTACAAGACCATGCGCTATCCCGGCCACTGCGAGCAGATGCGGCTGCTGATGAACGATCTGAAGCTCAATCACGATCGCGGCACGCTCAAGCGTGTGCTTGAGAACGCCGTGCCGCAGACCCTGCAGGACGTCGTCGTGATCTACGTTGCTGTGACGGGCAAGCAGGACGGCGACCTGCGTGAAGAGAACTACGTGAACAAGGTGTACCCGCAGATGATCGCGGGACGGTTGTGGTCGGCCATTCAGGTGACGACCGCTGCCGGCATCACCGCCGTCGTGGACCTGGTGCTGAACAGCGGCGGCCGGCACGCCGGGTTCGTGCGCCAGGAAGATTTCCGTCTACAAGATGTGCTGCAGAACCGCTTCGGCAAGCATTACGCTGCCGCCAGCGGCAAGGAAATTTCGGCGCACGTCGTCGTCAGCGGTCAGGCCGGCCACCAGCGCGCCCTGCACCGCCGTTGAGGTTGTACCCATGCGTGACATGCTTTCGTCTCTTGGAATTACCGAGCTAAACGCCGGCGCGTGGTCGCAGGACGGTGGCTGGTCGCAGGACACCAGCGGCGCGATCATCGAATCGCTCAATCCCGCAACGGGCGAGTTGCTCGGTCGCGTGCGCAGCGCAACTGCCGCCGACTACGAGCGCGTGATCATTTCGGCGCGCAAGGCGTTCGAGCAGTGGCGCATGGTTCCCGCGCCGAAGCGCGGCGAAGCCGTGCGCCTCATCGGTGAAGAACTGCGTGCACACAAGAGCGCGCTCGGCAGCCTGGTCACGCTCGAAACGGGCAAGATCAAGCCCGAGGGCGACGGTGAAGTGCAGGAGATGATCGACATAGCCGACTTCGCTGTCGGTCAGTCGCGCATGCTGTACGGCTCGACCATGCACTCGGAGCGGCCGATGCATCGCATGTACGAGCAATGGCATCCGCTCGGCATCGTCGGCATCATCAGCGCGTTCAACTTTCCGGTCGCGGTGTGGTCGTGGAATGCGTTCCTGGCCGCGGTCTGCGGCGATGCTTGCGTGTGGAAGCCGTCGCCGAAGGCGCCGCTGTGCGCGATCGCTGTCCAGAACATCGTGAATCGCGCCTGCGAGAAGGCAGGTCTGCCGGGCATCTTCCAGCTCTTCATCAGCGCGGGCACCGAGCTGGCGGAGAAGTTCGTCGATGACCGTCGGGTCGACCTGGTGTCGTTCACCGGCTCGACTGCGGTTGGGCGCAAGGTCGGCGAGCGAGTCGCCGCGCGGCTGGGCAAGAGCCTGCTCGAGCTGGGCGGCAATAACGCGATCATCGTCGATGAGTTCGCGAATCTGGATCTCGCCGTGCCGTCGATCGTGTTCGGCGCAGTGGGCACCGCGGGTCAGCGTTGCACGAGCACGCGCCGCGTGTTCGTGCACGAGTCACGCTCGAAGGAGCTGGAGCAACGACTCACCAAAGCCTATGCACAGGTGAAGATCGGCAATCCGCACGAGTCGGGCACGCTGATGGGACCGCTCATCGATCCGCGCGCAGTCAGCAGCTACAGCCAGGCGATCGAGAAGGCTCGCAAGGCTGGCGGCACCGTGTTGTGCGGCGACAAGGTTCGTCCGGGCGCCGGCAACTACGTCGAGCCGACGATCGTGCGTGCGCGCAGCGAATGGGAGATCGTGCAGACCGAGACGTTCGCACCGATCCTGTACTTGATCGAGTTCAAGACGCTCGACGAAGCGATTGCGCTGCATAACGCCTCGCACCACGGTCTGTCGTCGTCCATCTTCACCGACCGGCTGCAGAACGCGGAGAAATTCCTGTCCGCGGCGGGCAGCGACTGCGGCATCGCCAACGTGAACATCGGCACGTCCGGTGCGGAAATCGGCGGCGCATTCGGCGGCGAGAAGGACACTGGCGGCGGACGCGAGTCGGGATCGGACAGCTGGAAGGCGTACATGCGCCGCCAGACGAACACGATCAACTGGAGTCTGTCGCTGCCGCTCGCTCAGGGCATCGATTTCAAAGTCGGGGCCTGAGCGCGCTCGATCTGTTCCTGGATCCGCTTTTCCGACACCGGGACGGCGGTCCGCAGGTCTTGCGCAAACAGCGAGACGCGCAGCTCTTCGATCATCCACTGCAACCGCTGGATCTCGGCGTGCTGCTCGTCGCTATGTTGTTGCGCGCTCAGTTGTTCGAGCGCGCGCATCGCCGGCCGCACGCGAGCCATCAGCTCAGCGTCGCGTTTCTGATTGCCAGGTGCCTTGTCGAGGCGACGCGCGAGAGCTTTGAGAAAGCGCGGCAAGTGCGGCCACAGGATGGCTGGCACGCCGGCTGGGAAATCCGCGGGCACGAGCAGCTTGAGCTGCGCACGCGCGTCCTGCTGCACTGCCTGGAATGCGGGGTTCTCGATCGCTGTGAGCTTCTGACGAACGTTGCGCAGCTCGCGGAGCGTTTCGCGCGCGTGGGAGAGAACACGATCGACGGTCTCCCCGAAGCTGCTGCGGTGACGGTCGAGCAATGCCTCGAACTGCTCCGCAGTGCGTGGCAATGCTTGCGTGTCATCGCCGAGGAAGCACTCGTCGAAGGCCCGCTCCGCCAGTGATTCGGCCATCGGCCGTTTAGTGCTCAGACCTTGGCCGAGCAGCACGATGTCGCGGTCGTCCGCGAACTTCTTGCGCGCGTATTTGAACTGCTCCGGCAACGCGAGCATTGCGAGCCGCAGCACTGCCGGTCGCAGCGACTCTTCTGCGTCGGCTGCACTCCCCGCCTCGGTCAACTCGACTCCGTCGCCGTGATCGCGCAATGTCGGATAGACGGTGAAGCGCAGGCCGCGTCGCTGAACGACGTCCTGGTTGGGCACCGTGCCGAAATCCCAGCGACGATGCACGGCATCAGGCCGCCCGCCCGAGCGCTCGCCTGCGACCCGTCGAATGTTGCGTTTGAGCGCGAGCAGATCGCGTCCCTCGGCCAGCACCGCGCCACCCAGGTCGACGACGCGAATGTTGAAGCGTTGCGCTTCCGGCACAGCCAGCGCTGCCAGCTCGTCCGCCGTGATCGGAAAACCGCTCGAGGCTGTGATCCAGCTTGCGAGAGCGGCATGGAAGTCCTTGGGGTCGGCGTCGAGCTCGACTGCCGCACGGGCCGCGTGCTCGGGAACCGGAACGAACGCCTTGCGCACTTGCTTGGGCAGGGCGCGCAGCAGCTCCGTGATCTTCTCGATGCGCCAGCCCGGAATGGGCGATGCGAAGTCGCCCGGCGCTGCATTCGCCAGCAATGGCAGCGGCAGCGTGAGTGTGATGCCGTCACGTGGGCTGCCCGGCTCGAACACATAGTCCAGAGGCAGCTCGTTGCCCGCGAATCGCAGCTTGTCGGGATGGCTCGCGGCAGTGATCTCCGGAACGTCGCGTCGCATGAGATCGTTGCGGGTCATCTGCAGTGCTGGGGCCGGATGCGGCCCGCGTAGCCATTTCTCCAGCGCCGCGATCGAGTTCACCTCAGGCGGCAGGCGCTGCAGGTAGAAGTCCGTAATCGTCTGCTCGTCGACGAGCACGTCCTTGCGACGCAGCTTGGCCTCCAGCTGCTCGACTTCGCGACGCAGCCGTCGATTGTGCTCGAGGAACTTCGCTCGCAAGCGAGTGTGTCCTTCGACGAGCGCTTCACGCACGAAGATCTGCTGCGCCTCTTTGGGTGCAACGCTGCCGTAGTTCACGCGTCGTCGCGACGACAGCGCGAGTCCATAGAGCGACGTCGATTCGAAGGCCGCGACGAAGCCGCGCTCTGCGACCCAGTGAGGCTCGCTGTAGCTACGCTTGATCAGGTGCTCGGCGGCTGCCTCGATCCATAGCGGCTCGACTGCCGCAACCATGCGCGCATACAGACGCGTCGTTTCTGTAAGACTCGCGGCAACCAGCCACTTCGGCGGCTTGGCAGCGAGCGGTGTTCCCGGCGCAACCACGAACCGCGTGCCACGCGCGCCTTCGTACTCGCGTCGCTCGTCGAGCGCGCCGATGTTGCCGAGGAAGCCCGTGAGGATCGCCTGGTGCAAGTCGTTGTAGTCCGCGGGCAACTGATTCGGCTTCAGCTGCAGTTCCGCGACGATGTCGGCGAGCTGTCGCTGCAGCTCCTGCCACTCGCGCATGCGGATGAAGGACAGGAAGTTCTCGCGACACCACTTGCGGAGCTGACTGCCCGACAGCGCCGCGCTCTGTTCCGCGAACCCCTTCCATAAGTTCAGCACAGCGAGAAAGTCGGAGCGCGGATCGGCGAAGGCCGCGTGCTTCTGATCTGCCTGCGACTGCGCATCGGCGGGACGCTCGCGCGGATCCTGCGCCGCGAGGAACGCAGTGATGATGAGCATCTCGGCCACGCAACGATGATGGCTCGCTGCGAGCAGCATGCGCGCGAGGCGCGGATCGAGCGGCAACGCCGAGATCTGCCGGCCGACGCTCGTCACGACGCGATTCTCGTCGACGGCTTTCAGCTCCTGCAGCAGCTTGTAGCCGTCGTTGATCTGCCGCGTGTCGGGCGGATCGACGAACGGGAAGTCCTGCGGCTCGCCCAGCTCCAGTGCGGCCATCTGCAGGATCACGCTCGCCAGATTCGTGCGCAGGACTTCCGGCGGCGTGAATGGCGGACGTGCAATGAAGTCGTCCTCGGCATACAGACGGATGCAGATGCCGGGGCTCTCGCGACCCGCGCGGCCCTTGCGTTGCTCGGCGCTCGCCTGCGAGATCGGTTCGATCGGCAAGCGCTGTACTTTGCCGCGCACGCTGTAGCGGCTGATGCGCGCCAGGCCGGAGTCGATGACATGTCGCATGCCGGGCACGGTGAGCGACGTCTCGGCGACGTTCGTCGCGAGCACGATGCGACGGGTGCCGTGCTTCTCGAAGATCGCTTCTTGATCGCGCGTCGACAAGCGAGAGTACAGCGGCAACACCTCGGTCGCATGCAGGCGCGCCTTGCCCAGTGCGTCGGATGCCTCGCGGATCTGCTTCTCCCCCGGCAGGAAGACCAGCACGTCGCCGCGATCTTCACGGTCCAGCTCCTGCATGGCGGCGACGATGCCTTCCGGCAGCGACAGCTCCGAGTCCTCCTCGTCGTCGATCAGCGGGCGATAGCGCACGTCGACGGGATAGCTGCGGCCGGAGACCTCGATGATCGGCGCGCCGCCGAAGAAGTCGGCGAAGCGCTGCGGGTCGATGGTCGCGGAAGTGATGATGACCCGCAGCTCGGGCCGCTGTGGCAGCACGCGCTTCAGCACGCCGAGCAGGAAGTCGATGTTGAGACTGCGCTCGTGAGCTTCATCGATGATCAACGTGTCGTAGTTGCGCAGCTGGCGGTCGTGTTCCAGCTCGCGGAGCAGGATGCCGTCCGTCATTACTTTGAGCCGAGTGTCGGGCCCGCTGCGATCGGTGAAGCGGATCTGGAAACCCACGACCCCGCCGACAGTCGTGCCGATCTCCGCGGCAACTCTGTTGGCGATCGCGCGGGCGGCGATCCGTCGTGGCTGTGTGTGGCCAATCAGGCCGAGCGCGCCGCGGCCGGCTTCGAGGCAGATTTTCGGGAGCTGCGTCGTTTTGCCGGAGCCCGTCGCTCCGCACACCACGATCAGCTGACGCTCCTGCAGCGCCTTCGCGATCTCCTCGCGATGCGCAACGATCGGCAGCGCCGTGTCGTACTCGATCTTGAGCGGCAGCGCTTTCAGACGTTCGACGCGCGCCACCGACTCGTCGATCGCCTTCCCCAGCCCGTCAGCCGCCTTCTGCGCCTGCGCATCCGGCGTCTTGCGCGCAAACAGCCGATCCAGCTCGCGCGCCAGCCGCGGCCGATCCGCATAGCGCACCGTCGCCAGCCGCTCGCGCAAGGCCAGCAGCGTCGTATTGAATGAAGTCGTCGGGTTCACGTAGCTGGGAAGCTGATCTCGATCAGGGCGCCGCCGAGCGGCGATTCGTCGATGCGAATCGTACCGCCGTTGAGCTGCGCAAGCTCACGCACCACCGACAGGCCGATGCCCTGGCCGCTGACGCGCTCGTCGAGGCGGGCGCCACGGTCGAGGACGCGGGCGCGCTCGTCGACGGGGATGCCCGGGCCATCGTCCTCGACGATGAGGCGCAGACCGTCGCGTCGCGCGGTGGGATCGGTGAGGCGTTCGGCCGTGAGCCGCACCTTGCCACGGCTCCACTTGAACGCGTTGTCCAGCAGATTGCCGGCGACCTCGGTCAGATCTTCGCGGTCGCCGCTGAAGAGACACAGCGGCGCAACCACGAGCTCGCAGTCGATGTTGCGCTCGACGTAGACCTTGAGCAGCGCCGCGCGCAGCGGTTCGAGCGCGGTGCGTACATCGATCGGTGCGGTACCGAGGCCGGTGCCGCCGGAAGCAGCTGCCCGCTTGAGCTGATATTTGACGATGTCGTCCATCCGCCCGACCTGCTCGTCGAGCTGTTTCGCGACTGCAAGCTCGCGACCATTCGAGCCGCCGAGCAGGTTACGCATGACCGCGAGCGGCGTCTTGAAGCTGTGCGCGAGATTGCCCAGCGTGTTGCGATAGCGAGCCAGTCGCTCCCGCTCACTGCGCAGCAAGGTATTGAGATTCGTGGTCACGCCGAGCAGCTCGCGCGGATACTCTGTCCCCAGCTCCGTCATGCGCCCCGCTTCGATCTCCTCGATCTCATGTTCGATTCGCCGCAACGGAGTCAACAACCGCCGCAGCAAGAACGCGAGCGAGCCGATCAGCAACAGCATCAACAAGCCGAACCAGCCGAACAGCTGACCGCGGAAGCGGTTGAGCTGCGCGTAGTACGGCTCCAGATCCTCCGCGACGCTGTAAATGAAGGTCCGGGTCACGCCGTTGTCGAACTCCCAGGCGATGCTGCGACTCAACGCGCGCACGGGCGAGCCGTCGCCGCGATGCAGCTGTCGATATTGCCGCTGACCGGACGGCAACTGCACCGCGAAGTCCAGCCCGGTGCCCGTCAGCGAGTTCGAGCGCCAGCTCGGATAGCCGTCGCTGCGCAGAATCTCGCCGTACAAACCCGAGCCGGGATTCTTCAGACGCTCTTCGGTTTTCTCGGGCGCCGGCTGCAAGCCACCGCTGCTGTCTTCTTCCGAGGCGGAAATCAGCGCGAGCATCTGCGCTTCGAGGCGGTCGTGCATCGCCTGCTCGGTGACGCGGCGGAACGCGAAGTCGAGCGCCGCGATGGTGATGCCAAAGAACACGATCAGCAGGATGCTGACCGAGGCGAGCAGTCGTGTACTGAGGGAGCGCGGCCCCATTCAGCGCGTAATCTAACGCACTGGGTGCGTCATGCGGCGCTTTCTCGTTGCAGGGCGAAGCGGTAGCCGCGGCCGCGCAGGGTCTCGATCGGCTTGATCGAATCGTCCGGGTCGAGCTTGCGACGCAGCCGGCCGATGAAGACTTCGATGGTGTTGCTGTCGCGATCGAAATCCTGCGCGTACAGGCGCTCGGTCAGCTCGCCCTTGGAGATGACCTCGCCGGCGCGGTGAATGAGGTACTCGAGGATGCGGTACTCGAAGCTGGTGAGATCGACGCGCCGGCCATTCACCGTCACTTCCTGCGTCCGCGGATCGAGCGCAACGGCGCCACAGCGCAGGACCGGCTGTGCCCAGCCACCGGACCGGCGCAGCAGTGCCTGCATGCGCGCCAGCAGCTCTTCGAAATGAAACGGCTTCGCGAGGTAATCGTCCGCGCCGGCCTGCAAGCCTTCGACCTTGTCCTGCCACTTATCGCGCGCAGTGAGGATCAGCACCGGATACGACTTGCCTTCGGCACGCAGCTTCTTGATCAGCTCCATGCCGTTGAGCTTCGGCAAGCCGAGGTCGACGATCGCGAGATCGAGCGCGTACTCGCGTCCGCAGTACAAGCCCTCCTCGCCATCCGCAGCCGCATCGACATTGAAGCCGTGCTGCTGCAGCTGCTCGACGATGGAATCACGCAGGGGTTTTTCGTCTTCGACGATCAGTACGCGCATGGATCAGTGCATAGCTCCTGATTCTGCGTCCACCCGCACGGTCCAGACCTTGCCCTCGGCGCTGAGCAAACGGATCTGGTGCACCCGCTTGCCACCGCTGTCGACTGTCTCAGCTTTGACGGCCTTGGCACGGAAATGCCGCTGAGCCATTTCCACTGCCTGGTCGAGCGACACGCCGGCCTGCTCGACCCGGCCGTCGTGCTTCTGACGACGGTCGATCAGCTCCTGGGCTTGGCCGGACAACGGCAGGCCCGCCGCTGACAACGACAGGAGGGCCCATACCAGATGCCGGCCAATGTGCATGATGAACTGTAGTGTACGTGCGGCGGGACGCTGATTCACGCCCCACCGCGCATTCTCGATATCAACTCAGCCTGTCATTGCGTCACGCTGCCCGTCATTCCGCGGGAGCAACGGCCACCCGCACCTTGATCCGCTCACCCGGGTCGTACGGCAGGCGCGTCGTGTATTCGCGGCCGTTGTACTCGTAGGTCACGTGGTAGCCGTCGATGCGCTCTTCCGTCGTGTGCTCATAGCGCACGTCGCAACGCTCGACGGTTTCCTCACGGCCCTGCGGGCCGTACTTGCGCGAGGCATTGCTGTAGCCCACAGCAGCGCCGACTGTCGCGCCCGCGATCGTCGCGAAATCGTTGCCGTGGCCGTGACCGATCTGATGGCCGATCACGCCGCCGATGATGCCGCCGAGCACAGTCTGGGCGCCGACGTTCGGATTGGGAGATTCGACATAGCGCGTGTCGTCGTAACACTCGCGGCGCGGCGTCTCGATGCGCACCTGGCGCACGATCGGCTCCACGTGCGTCACCGGCGCGTAGTCATATTCGCTGGACGACCTGCTGTAACGCGAATTCGAATACGGCGGCGGCGACGCGAGTGCGACACCCGTCACACCGAGCACACCGACCATGACCAGCAAACCACGAGCCTTACGCATCTTGTTCTCCGTTGAACCTGCCCGGCTTGTAGGCCGAGCTTGGGGCACACGGTAGGCGCCAGGGCATGAATGAACCCTGAATTGTGGTTTATCGACCTAAGTGCCGTCAGCCAGACGCTTTTTTCCCTCGTCCCAGAGCTTGTCCATTTCCTCCAGCGTGGCCTCGCCGGCACTGCGTCCCTGCTCGCGCAGGCGCTGCTCGACGTAGCCGAAACGGCGCTCGAATTTGCTGTTGGCGCCCCGCAGTGCCACCTCCGGATCGACGCCCAGATAGCGGCAGACGTTGACGACACAGAACAGCACGTCGCCGAGCTCGTCGGTGATTGCCGCCGGACTGGCCTGCTGACCGAGCCCGGTGCGCAACTCGCCCAATTCTTCGTCCAGCTTGTCGAGCGCTCCGTTGACGTTCGGCCACTCGAAGCCGACCTGTGCCGCTCGCTTGCCGAGCTTGTTCGCGCGCGCGAGTGCAGGCAGCGCCAGCGGCACGTCGGCGAGAATGCTCTTGCCGGCACGCTCGCGCTCGAGGCGTTTCTGTTCTTCCCACGCTACGGTCTGTGCGACCGCAGTTTCGATCTGAGCATTACCGAAAACGTGCGGATGGCGGCGTTCCAGCTTGTCGCTGATTGCCGTGGCCACGTCGTCGAACGCGAACGAGCCCTGCTCCTGCGCCATTCGCGAGTGAAACACGACCTGGAACAGCAGATCGCCGAGCTCATCGCGCAGCGCTGCGGAGTCCTCACGCTCGATCGCGTCGGCGACTTCGTAGGCCTCTTCGATCGTGTACGGCGCGATGGTCGCGAAGGTCTGCTCGAGATCCCACGGACAGCCGCGCTGCGGATCGCGCAAGCGCGCCATGATTTGCAGCAGTCGGTCGATGGCAGCCATGGTCACTCGCGCAGCAGACGGTAAAAGGACATGAGCATTCCGGCGGTCGCGCCCCAGATGTGATGCTCACCGTAAGGAATGTCATGGACGAGCACTTTGGTCGTGCCCAGCACGCGCTCGCGCCCCTGGTGATTGGCGGGGTCGAGAATGTGCAGCAGCGGCACCTCGAACGTCGACTCGACTTCGCTGCGATCGAGCTGCAGCTCGAACCCCGGCTGCACGAAACCGACGACGGGCGTTACCCAGAAGCCTGTGAGCACGAGATGCGGTTCGAGATAGCCGGCAAACGTCACGTGCTCGCGCGACAGTCCGATCTCCTCCTCCGTCTCGCGCAGCGACGCGGCCAACGGACCTTCATCGCTGTCTTCGATGCGTCCGCCGGGAAAGCTGATCTGGCCTGCGTGATTCTTCAGGTGCGAGGCACGTTGCGTGAGCAGCACCGTCAAGCCGCTTTCGCGATCGACGATCGGCACGAGCACCGCCGCCGCAACCGGCGCGGCCGGAAAGTACTGGCGAACCGCTGCATCCACTTCAGCCGAGAATCCCGCGGGTACCGCAGAGCGCGCATCGGTCGGCGGACGCGAATCCTTGAGCCGCTCCTCGATCAGACGCCGCAACTCGTGCCGATTGCCGGCCGCTATCGTCACCTTCAACCGCCGCCGCCGTCGATCTTGGCACCGCCGCGCGTCAGCGCTCGCGGATCGAGCAGTCGTTGCAGCTCCTCGGGCGCCATCTGCGTCTGCTCGGCGACGACCTCGCGGATCGGCCGGCCTTGCTCATAGGCCAGCTTCGCGAGCTTCGCTCCCTGCTCGTAGCCGAGCACGGAATTCAACGCGGTGATCAGGATCGGATTGCGTTCGAGCGCTGCATCGACGCGCGCTTGATTGACAGTCATACCGGCGATCGTCGTGTCGGCGAGCGCACGAGCCGCGTTCGCTGACAGGTCGATGCTCTGGAGCAGGTTGTACGCGATCACCGGCAGCATGACGTTGAGCTGGAAGTTGCCGGACTGTCCCGCGATGGCGATGGTCGCGTCGTTGCCCATCACCTGCGCGCACACCATGGTGACGGCTTCCGCGATGACCGGATTCACCTTGCCCGGCATGATGCTGCTGCCCGGCTGCAGCGCCGGCAGCTTGACCTCGCCGATGCCCGCGAGCGGTCCGCTATTCATCCAACGCAGGTCGTTGGAGATCTTCATCAGCGCCACCGCCAGCGCGCGCAACTGACCAGACAACTCGACTGCAGTGTCCTGCGACGACAGCGCTTCGAAATAATTGCCGGCAGGCCGCAGCTCGAGACCGCACTTCACCGCGAGATAACGCGTGGCGCGCGCGGCAAAGCGCGGATGCGCATTCACTCCCGTGCCCACTGCGGTGCCGCCGAGCGCGAGTCCTTGCAGGCGCGCACGGCACTCCATGATGCGTGCACTAGCGTGATCGATCTGCGCGTGCCAGCCACTCATCTCCTGACCGAACGTCAGCGGCATCGCATCCATCAGGTGCGTGCGGCCGGTCTTCACGACCTCGCCGATATCGCCGATGCGCCGACTGATCACCGCACCGAGGTACGCCAGCGCCGGCAACAGGTGCTGTTCGATCGAGAGCAGCGCGCTCAAGTGGATCGTGGTCGGAATCACGTCGTTCGAGCTCTGGCTCATGTTGACGTGATCGTTGGGATGCACGGCAACACCGGCGTAGCGGCTCGCGAGGTGCGCGATCACCTCGTTGGCATTCATGTTGGTGCTGGTGCCGGAGCCGGTCTGGAACACATCGATCGGGAAGTGCGCGTCGTGCCGGCCTTCCGACACTTCGAGCGCCGCCTTCTGGATGGCGGCGGCGCGCTTGGCGTCCAGGCCGTCGAGGTCGAGATTCGTCGTCGCCGCGGCCCACTTGATCAGGCCGAGCGCACGGATGAACTCGCGCGGCATGCGCAGGCCGCTGATCTGGAAATTCTCGAGCGCACGCTGCGTCTGGGCACCCCACAGCGCGTCGGCGGGCACTTGCAGCTCGCCCAGGCTGTCTCGCTCGACCCTGAATCCTTCGTTCGCCACACCCAACCTCGATGCCAAAAAATAAGCTTGTCTCAAGTACTATAGTACTTTGTCGGGCTGAAGCCCGACCTACAGCCTATGAATAACAACGCGCTCAATGCCATCTCGCCGATCGACGGACGCTACGCCGACAAAGCCGCCGAGCTGCGGCCGCTCTTCAGCGAGCGCGGGCTGATCCGTCAGCGCGTTCGCGTCGAAGCGCTGTGGCTCAAGGCGCTGGTGGCAGAGCCCGGGATCGTCGAGCTGCGCGGCCTGCCAGCCGCCGCGCTCACCGTGCTCGACGCACTGGCCGCCGAGCTCACCGAAGCCGAAGCCGCCGAGGTCAAGCGCATCGAGCGCGAGACCAATCACGACGTGAAGGCGGTCGAATACTTCGTCAAGGCGCGCCTGGACTCCGTGCCCGCGTGGCGCACGCGCCGCGAGTTCGTGCACTTCGCCTGCACCTCGGAGGACATCAACAACCTGAGCTATGCATTGATGCTGCGCGATGCGCGCGACCAGGTGCTGCTGATGCGCCTCGATACGCTGATCGGCCGGCTTCGCGCCCTCGCACATACCAATGCAGCGGTCCCGATGATGTCCCGCACTCACGGCCAGCCCGCGACGCCGACCACGCTCGGCAAAGAGATCGCCAACTTCGTCTATCGTCTCGCGGAGCAGCGCACGCGCTTCGCGGCAGTGGCGGTCGCCGGCAAGATCAATGGCGCCGTCGGTAACTTCAACGCGCATATTGCCGCCTATCCGCAGGTCGACTGGCCCGGTCTCGGCAAGCGCTTCGTCGAATCGCTGGGCCTGACCTGGAATCCGTACACGACGCAGATCGAGCCGCACGACTGGATGGCTGAGTACTTCGACGCCCTCGCACGCTTGAACACGGTGCTCATCGATCTGTGCCGCGACATGTGGGGCTATATCTCGATCGGCTACTTCCGTCAGCGCCCGGTCGCAGGCGAAGTCGGCTCCTCGACGATGCCGCACAAAGTGAATCCCATCGACTTCGAGAATGCCGAGGGCAATCTCGGACTGTCGAACGCCCTGCTGCGATTCCTGGCCGACAAGCTTCCGGTCTCGCGCTGGCAGCGCGACCTCACGGACTCGACGGTGTTGCGCAATGTGGGCGTGGCGGTCAGCCATGCATTGATTTCCTGGCGTTCGATCGAGCGCGGCCTGGAGCGAGTCGAAGTGGACGCACGCGCGCTCGCCGAAGATCTCGACGCCAACTGGGAGCTGCTGGCGGAACCGATCCAGACCGTCATGCGTCGATTCGGCGTGGAGAACGCGTACGAACAATTGAAGTCCCTGACCCGTGGGCAGCGGGTCGATGCAGAATCCCTGCGGCGCTTCATTGCCGGCCTCGCGATCCCCGAAGAGGCACGCCGCGCACTCCTGGAGCTTTCTCCGCAGCGCTACACGGGCTGCGCGGAGGATCTGGCGCGTAAAGTCTGACCAAAAGATTCTTGACCATTGTCACAAATCCCGGCGATTCAGCCGGTTATATTACCTTCATGATCCTTCGTCCCGACCTCACCGTCGCTGCCATCGTCGAACGCGACGGGCAGTTCCTGCTCGTCGAGGAACGTGTCGCAAATCGCATGGTGTTCAACCAGCCCGCCGGCCACGTCGAAAAGGGCGAGCAGTTCATCGATGCAGTCGTGCGCGAGACGCTGGAAGAGACGGCTTGGACGTTCCACCCGGAGGCGCTCGTCGGCATCTACTTCTGGGAGCAGCCCGACCAGCCCCGCAGCTTCCTGCGTGCGGCGTTCTGCGGTCGGGTCAGCACGCACGATCCGGCGCGTCGCCTCGATCGCGGCATCGAGCGCGCTGTGTGGATGACGCGCGAACAGATCGTGATGCGCCAATCGCGGCTGCGCAGCCCGATGGTGCTCGGCTGCATCGACGACTACCTGGACGGCACCCGCTATCCGCTGGACGTCATCACACACGTCCTCAAGGACCCGACCAAGCTGAGCACGGCCGACCTGCGCTCGCGCTCCTTCGATCATCCCGCGCTCAACCGCGTGAACTAGTCTTCGAGAAGCGGATACCATCCGCTCCCCCATGTCTGCCACTCCTGTAATCGTCGGTATGTCCGGCGGCGTCGACTCGTCGGTCGCCGCCTGGCTGCTGCAGCAGCAGGGCTACGACGTGCAGGGACTCTTCATGAGCAACTGGGACGAAGACGAGGACGGCTACTGCACGGCCGCTGAGGATTTCCAGGACGCGCGCAGCGTCTGCGAGCAACTACGCATTCCGCTGCACAAGGTGAGCTTCGCGGGCGACTACCGCGAGCGCGTCTTCGCCCATTTCCTCGAGGAATATCGCGCCGGCCGCACGCCGAATCCGGACGTGCTGTGCAATCGCGAGATCAAGTTCGGCGTGTGTTTCGACTACGCGCGACGGCTCGGCGCCGAGTGGGTTGCCACGGGTCACTATGCGCGGGTCGAGCACGGCACCGATGGCACGAGTCCGCGACTGCTCCGCGGCGTCGACGCCGGCAAGGACCAGAGCTACTTCCTGCACGCGATGCCTTCGCAAGCCCTCGCACGCACGCTGTTCCCGATCGGCTCGCTGCAGAAGAGCGAAGTGCGGCGCATGGCACGCGAGCTCACGCTGCCGGTGTTCGACAAGAAGGACAGCACCGGCATCTGCTTCATCGGCGAGCGACCGTTCGCCGAATTCCTGGCGCAGTACCTGCCCGCGCAACCCGGCGACATCGAGACCGCCGAGGGCCGCAAGGTCGGCGAGCATCGGGGCCTGATGTATTACACGCTCGGCCAGCGCCAGGGCCTGCGCATCGGCGGGCGCACTGACGCCTCCGAAGAAGCCTGGTATGTGGCCGGCAAGGATCTGAAGCGCAATGTGCTCGTGGTCGCGCAGGGCCACGATCATCCGTCGCTGTTCAGTGGCGGCCTGACCGCGTTGCAACTGACTTGGGTCGCAGGGACAGCGCCAGCGGCGCATTTCCGCTGCACGGCCAAGGTCCGGTACCGCCAGCCGGATCAGAACTGCGAGGTCCGCGTGCTCGCGGACGCACGTTGCACGGTCCAATTCGACGAGCCGCAGCGCGCAGTCACGCCCGGGCAGTACGTCGTGTTCTATCGCGGCGAGGAATGCCTGGGCGGCGGCGTCATTGAGGCGTCTCAGGGGCAGCCCCAGCCGCTATAATCCGCCACTTTTGGCGGGCGCAGTCCGCTCAGCCATATCTTTAGAATATCGATGGTCGAGCCACCATATATTTTACCCGCACCCCAGCAAGCGTTAAGGTGCGCGGGCCGATTTCTCCCGGAGGAAGCATGAAAGACTCGTTCAAGGCGCGCACGACGCTCGCTTGCGGCACCAACAACTTCGAAATCTTCAGCCTCGCGGCGCTGAAAGGTCGCAACGTCGCCCGCCTGCCCTACTCGCTGAAGATCCTGTTGGAAAACCTGCTGCGCTACGAAGACGGCGTGAACGTCACGCGCGAGGACGTCGAGGCGCTGCTCAACTGGGATCCGAAAGCGGCACCGGCCTACGAGATCTCGTTCTCGCCGAGCCGGGTGATCATGCAGGACTTCACCGGCGTGCCCGCGATCGTCGACCTGGCCGCGATGCGCGAGGCGATGATCAAGCTCGGCGGCAATCCGGACGAGATCAACCCGCTGTCGCCCGCGGAGCTGGTGATCGATCACTCAGTGCAGGTCGACGCTTATGGCTCGCGCGACGCGCTCGCCAAGAACACTTCGATAGAGTTCGGCCGCAACACCGAGCGCTACGCGTTCCTGCGCTGGGGCCAGACGGCGTTCCGCAACTTCAAGGTCGTGCCGCCGAACACCGGCATCGTGCACCAGGTCAACATCGAGCACCTGGCGCGCGTCGTGTTCGACATGGAGAAGGACGGCGTGCGTTGGGCGTACCCGGACACGCTGGTCGGCACCGACTCGCACACGACGATGGTCAACGGTCTCGGCGTGCTCGGCTGGGGCGTCGGCGGCATCGAAGCGGAAGCGGCGATGCTCGGTCAGCCCGTGACGATGCTGATTCCGCACGTCATCGGCTTCAAGCTCACCGGCAGCCTGCCGGCCGGCACGACGGCAACCGACCTCGTGCTCACCGTCACCGAACTGCTGCGCAAGAAAGGCGTGGTCGACAAATTCGTCGAGTTCTTCGGCGACGGCCTCGCGAGCCTGCCGCTCGCGGACCGCGCGACGATCGGCAACATGTCGCCGGAATTCGGCAGCACCTGCGCGATCTTCCCGGTCGACGAAGAGACTCTGCGCTATCTCGAGCTGACCGGCCGCAGCGCCGATCACATCGCGATGGTGAAAGCCTACGCGCAGCACCAGGGGATGTGGCGCGAGAACGGTCAGCCGCAGGCGGATTACACCGATGTGCTGCAGCTCGACCTCGGCACTGTCGAGCCGTCGCTCGCCGGTCCGAAGCGTCCGCAGGATCGCGTGCCGCTGCGCACGGCGAAGCAGACGTATCAGTCGGCCCAGAAGAAGATGGCTGAGGAGCGTGCGGTCAAGAATCCTTCCGCCAAGGGCGTCGCGTCCGTGACGATGGACGGGAAGAAGTTCGATGTTGCCGACGGCGCAGTGTTGATCGCTGCGATCACGAGCTGCACGAACACATCGAATCCCGCAGTGCTGATCGCTGCCGGCCTGCTCGCCCGCAATGCGCGCGCGCGTGGCCTGACCTCGAAGCCGTGGGTCAAGACCAGCCTCGCGCCGGGCTCGCGTGTCGTCACTGACTATCTCGACAAGGCCGGGCTCTCGGCTGACCTCGATGCAGTCGGCTTCTACACGGTTGGCTACGGCTGCACGACTTGCATCGGCAACTCCGGTCCGCTGCGGCCGGAAATCTCCGAGGCCGTGCGCGCGGGCGACCTGATCGCCTGCTCCGTGCTCTCGGGTAATCGCAACTTCGAAGGCCGCGTGCATCCGGAAGTGAAGATGAACTTCCTTGCGTCGCCGCCGCTGGTCGTCGCCTACGCGCTCGCGGGTTCGCTCAATGTCGACATCACGACCGAGCCGCTCGACATCGGCAGCGACGGCAAGCCGGTCTACCTCAAGGACATCTGGCCGTCGTCGGGCGAAATCCACGAGTTCATCGCCAAGTCGGTGGACTCCGCGATGTTCAAGAAGAGCTACGCCAGCGTGTTCACCGGCGACGAGCACTGGAACTCGATCCGGCTGCCGAGCGGCAAGATCTACTCGTGGGACGACAAGTCGACCTACGTGAAGAACCCGCCCTATTTCGTCGGCATGACGATGAAGCCGGGCGCCGTCGCCGACATCCGCAACGCGCGTGCGCTCGCAGTGCTCGGCGATTCGGTCACGACGGATCACATCTCACCCGCCGGCGACATTTCGAAGTCGAGCCCGGCCGCGAAGTACCTGATGTCGCTCGGCGTGCAGCCGGCTGACTTCAACTCGTACGGCGCGCGCCGTGGCAATCACGAAGTCATGATGCGCGGCACGTTCGCGAACATCCGCCTGCGCAATCAGCTCGCACCGGGCACCGAAGGCGGCGTGACTGTGCACGTGCCGAGCGGCGAGCAGATGAGCATCTACGACGCCGCGATGCGCTACAAACAGCAAGGTACGCCGCTCGTGATTCTCGCGGGCAAGGAGTACGGCACCGGCTCGTCGCGCGACTGGGCTGCGAAAGGCACGATGCTGCTCGGGGCGAAGGCTGTAATCGCCGAAAGCTTCGAGCGCATCCACCGCTCCAACCTGATCGGCATGGGCGTGCTGCCGCTGCAGTTCAAGGAAGGCCAGAACGCGCAGTCGCTGGGCCTGACCGGCAAAGAGACTTTCGAAATCATCGGGCTGAACGGCGGCGCGGCGAAGGTCGTCACCGTCGTCGCGACGCCGGCTTCGGGCTCACCGATCAAGTTCGAAGTGCGCGTACGCATCGACACGCCGAAAGAGCGCGAGTACTTCCAGCACGGCGGCATTCTGCACTACGTACTGCGCCAGCTGGCGTCGTCGAGCAAAGCTGCCTGACGAGGGTGTCATGACCGAACACGTCAAGATCACCATCGCCGACCACGTCCTGCACATCACGCTCGCGCGGCCGGAAAAGAAGAACGCCCTCACCCAGGCGATGTACGTCGCCATGGGCGAGGCGTTGACGCGCGCTGAGAGCGATCCAGCAGTGCGCGCCGTTTTGATCGACAGCGAAGGCGACTCGTTCACCGCTGGCAATGATATTGCTGACTTTGCCGCCGTCGCCACGGGCGCCGTCAGCCGCGACAAGATGCAGACGCATGTCTTCCTTGAGGCTCTCGCACGCGGCACGAAGCCGTACGTCGCGGCCGTCGCCGGCCTGGCAGTCGGTGTCGGTGTCACGATGCTGATGCATTGCGATGTCTCGTACGTCGCCGAAGACGCTCGCCTCTCGACGCCGTTCGTCAACCTCGCGCTCGTTCCGGAAGCCGCTTCGTCGTGGCTCATTCCTGCTCGGATCGGCTACGCCCGCGCGTTTCAACTGTTCGCGTTCGGCGAGCCGGTCGATGGCAAGACTGCTGCCGCGATGGGACTCGTCACGGCTGCCCTGCCTGCTGCCGAAGTTCGACCGAAAGCACTTGCCGCTGCGAAGGCGCTCGCGTCCAAGCCTGCGGGTGCGCTGCAGGCCACTAAGAAACTGATGCGCGATGCGGCCGCAATCCAAGCCGTGATGGCGCGTGAAGGCGAAGTATTCGGCCAGCGATTGCGCTCGCCGGAAGCCGCCGAAGCGTTCCGAGCATTCGCCGAACGGCGCGCGCCCGACTTCTCGAAGATCCAGGGCTAAGCCCGCAGGTTCGCGATGCAGCTACCGTTCGCAACGCCGATTCAGGACACCGGCACCGAGCTGATCGGGCCGTTGCGCATCCCGCGGCAGATGCTCGCCGCGCAGAAGTACGACGATCACACTTCGATCCACGACAACGAGACCGCCAAGAAATTCGGCTTCAAGGGCGGCACGATCGAGGGGCCGACGCACTTCAGCCAGTTCGCGCCGCTGTGTGTCGCGCTCTGGGGGCCGCAATGGCTCGCGCAGGGCACGCTCTCCGCGCACTATCGCAACGCGTGTTTCGAGGGCGACAAGGTCCGGGCGCTCGTAACCAAACCGCAGGATGGCGGCACGCATACGACGATCCGCATGGAGCGCGAGGACGGCACCGAGATCCTGCGCGGCACCGCTGCGATGGGCGGCAGCAATCCGCCATCGGCGCTCGAGCAACGCATCAGCGAGCTGACTCCGCCGCAGACACCGGTGATTCTGCGCGATGTGAGCGTGGGCATGCGCACCAAGCGCATTCCTGTGCGCATGGACGCGGACCAGAACATGGGCGCGCTCTATCCGTTCTCGCTCACGCAGAAGCTGCAGGCGATCACGGAGACTTCGCCTTGGTACAGTGCCGAGGGTGCGACGAGCTCGCCTTGGAAACGGGCGATCATTCCGGTCGAGATGGTCAGCGTGCTGCTGAACTATTCGAGCGATGCGGCCGGCTTTCCCGTGCGCAAGCCGGTCGTCGGATTGTTTGCAGATCAGGAGATCCGCATGCACCGCGGGCCGCTGTTGGTCGGACAGGCGTATGAGATGGACCGCGAAGTAGTTGCGTTGAGCGGTAGCCGGCGGACGGAGAGTTTGTGGATTCGGACGCGAGTGTTTGCGCCGGGTAGCGAGGAAGTTCTGGCGACGATGCTGTTGAACGCCGCTTACATGAAGGACTCTTTTCCGAATTACGAAGCGGAACAGAACAGTCAGGCTAAAGCCTGACCCACGAGAGCAGTAGACACTGTGGGTCAGGCTTCAGCCTGACTTCGATCTCAGCGGCGCCACTTCTGCAATTTTTTGGGCGGCGCGGGCTGGCGCTGCAGGCGGATCGGCAGGCGCGGCGGCTCGGGCTCGTCTTCGACGAGCCACTTCTCCTTGAATGCTTGCAGCGCTTCCGCTTGCACGGCGGCGTGCCGATTCGACAGCAGCAGCGATGACGGCGCGCACACGCGAGCACGAATCAATCCCAGGTCCGCAGCCGCGTCGAACAGGCTCGGATACCAGCTCCGCCAATTCGGCAGCAGGCTCTCGACCTGCTCGCGCAGGTTCAGGCGCTGGGGCGATTCGGACACCGTGCTCATCACGGCCGTGTTTTACCACGAAGCTCATGGCAACTGCAGTCCTTGCATCACACGGCATCGGTGCGCGAAACTGTTTGCGTTCCGAGTCGATACCAGTCGATACGACGCGTCACGAGCATCACCGCCGCGAGCGCGACGAACAGCACGATTGCACCGAGCAGGAGTGCGTAGTCCTCGGACAACACCAGCGCGTACAGCAACGCGTACACCCCACTCATCGCGACGCCCGCGACGACGCCACGCAGCGCGCTGCGTAGTGCTCCAGCCACGTACACGCCGATGAGTGCGACCAGCGCGACGGCTGCCGACAGATACGCGGCAGCGAACGAGATGTGCTCGGAGAGCGCGATCAGCAGCAGATAGAAAATGCTCAGCGCCATGCCGATCATCAAGTATTGCAGCGGATGCAGCGGATTGTGCGTGATCTGCTCCCAGGCGAAGAAGGTCAGGAAGGTCAGCGCGATGAACAGCAGCGCGTATTTCACTGCGCGCTCGCTGCGCTGATAGACATCGACCGCTTGATAGACGCTGACACCGAACGCGGACTGATCGAGCGCGTTCTCGTTCACCTCCGCTTCGCTGAACGCTTGCGCGTACGAACGATTCAGCTCCAGCACTTGCCAGCGTGCATCGAAGCCCTGGTCCGTGATCGTGCGCTCGGCAGGCAGGAACGAGCCGTAGAACGAGGGATGCGGCCAGTTGGAATGCATCTGCAATGTGGTGGTGCTGCCGAGCGGTAGCAACGACAAGCTGCGACTGCCGGCAGTCACCGCGTGAAATTCGAACGCCGCCGATCGAGTCTTGGCGAGCTCGGTCAGATCGACGCGCGCCTCGACGCCGCGGTACAGGCCAGGCTGCGCCGGCCCGAGCTTCACGGTCTGTCCCGCGAAGTTCGCTTCGCTCACCTCGCGCAGACTGCGCACTTCCGACACGGGCAAGCGCAACCGGCTCTCGTGCCACAAGTACGTGACACCAGGCCGGTCGAGCAGCGGCTGCAGCGCCGCGAACTCGAACTCACCTTTGAACTGCAGATCGGCCAGGTACACCGGCACGGCGTAGATGCCGACGTAGCGCGCCTCGTCCTGCAGCTTGAGATCCACCTTCATGTCCAGGCGGGCCGGCAGCAGGTAGAGCTCGCTGCGGATGATTCGCGTGACCTCCTTCTTGTCGTCGATTTTCTCGGTCACCGTCCGCTGCGTGGGCACTACCAGCATCGGTCCGCCGAGCACGGCACTGCCGCCCCACCCTTCGGCGACCCGCGAATAGGCCTGCTCGCGCAGCGAAGAGCGCTCGCTGACCAAACCTCGCAGCATTGCCAGCGGTACCAACAGCAGCAGCACGATCACGCCGATCAAGACTGCCTTGAGGGTCACCGAACCCGATTCGCCGATCTGAAATGCCATGCCCGTCTCCCCGGTCTCCTACTCAGTTGCCGGGGAGCCTGAGCCGCCAAGAGGGCATTCCGCCGACGCAATTCGGGCGAACTGTGGCGCGCGGGGCGGGTCAAGAATCCGTGAGGCTCTGCCGTGCGTAAAGCGCGACGTGCTAACTTGTTTTGCCTCTTGCGCTGTGCCCAGATGGGCGAGGAGCCATGAACCTATGCTGATCCGACAGCCCCGCCCCGGCGACTCGGCCAAGATCCAGCCGTCGGAAATCACCGCCGAATCGGTGTATTTGAACCGGCGTCGCTTGCTGCAGGCCGCGCTCGCTGCCGGCGTTGCCGGCCTCGGCGGCGCGTGGTCGCAACCCTCCTCCGCCAACGTCGTGCCGCTCCAATACAAGCGCAACGAGAAGTACAGCCTGTCGGACAAGCCGAACAAGTACGAGGACATCACCAACTACAACAACTTCTACGAGTTCGGTATCGAGAAGAGCGACCCGGCCGCGAACTCGGGCGGCTTCAAGCCCTCGCCGTGGTCGGTCACCGTGAGCGGCGAATGCGAAAACAAGGGCAAGTTCACGCTCGAAGACGTGCTCAAGGGGCTGCCGCTCGAGGAGCGCGTCTATCGCCTGCGCTGCGTAGAAGCATGGTCGATGGTCATCCCGTGGATCGGCGTGCCGCTCGCCGACGTGCTGAAGCGCTACAAGCCGACGTCCAAAGCGAAGTTCGTCGCGTTCAAGACCGTGATGCGCCCGGCGGAGATGCCCGGCCAGCACTACGACGTGCTCGAATGGCCGTACGCCGAAGGCCTGCGCATCGACGAAGCGATGAACCCGCTCGCGCTGCTCGTGGTCGGGCTCTATGGCAAATCGCTGCCGAACCAGAACGGCGCGCCGCTGCGGCTGATCACGCCGTGGAAGTACGGCTTCAAGGGCCTCAAGTCGATCGTCGAGATCAAATTCGTCGAGCGCCAGCCGCCGACGGCATGGAATATTTCGGCGCCGCACGAATACGGCTTCTACGCCAACGTCAATCCGAACGTCGATCATCCGCGCTGGAGCCAGGCACGCGAACGCCGCATCGGCGGCGGGCTGTTCGAATCGCGCGTGCCGACGCTGATGTTCAACGGCTATGAGCAAGAGGTCGCATCGCTCTACCAGGGAATGGATCTGAAGAAGAACTTCTGATGCCGTCGACCTTCGTAGTGCGCCGCGTGATGAAGCCGGCGCTGTTTCTGCTGTGCCTGCTGCCGCTCGCTTCGCTGGTATGGCGCGCATTCGGCATCGCTGGCACCGATCTCGGCGCGAATCCGGTCGAGAAGATCCAGGACACGCTCGGTCAGTGGGGCCTGCGCATGCTGCTCATCACGCTCGCGATCACGCCGCTGCGCGATTGGTTCAGCGCCGCCTGGCTGATCCAGCTGCGGCGGATGCTCGGCGTGTACGCCTTCTGCTACGTGCTGCTGCACTTCCTGACGTGGCTGATCCTGGATCAGGACCTGTACTGGGCCGGCATCCTGCCCGATATCGCGCGCCGGCCGTTCATCACGATCGGCTTTCTCGCCCTGCTGCTGCTGATTCCGCTGGCGGTGACCTCGACCAACGGCATGATGCGGCGCTTGGGACGACGCTGGAAAACGCTGCACCGCCTGATCTACCTGATCGTGCTGCTCGGCATCTGGCACTACTACTGGCAGGTCAAAGCCGACGTGCGCGAGCCGCTGTTCTACCTCGCGATCGCGCTGGTGCTGCTCGGCTGGCGGGTGTGGAAAGTGCGGCGGCGATTCCTGCCGTCACATCGCAGTTCGGATCGACCAGAGCTCCGGGAAGAAGCGTAGCTCGAGCGCTTTGTTGAGGTACGACACGCCGCCCGTGCCGCCGGTGCCGCGCTTGTAGCCGATGATCCGCTCGACCGTCTTCATGTGGCTGAAGCGCCAGAGCTGGAACTGGTGGTCGAGATCGACCAGCTTTTCCGCCAGCTCGTACAGGTCCCAGTTGCCGTCGACGCTGTGGTACACGGACAGCCACGCCGCAGCCACCTGCTTGCTCGGCTGATAAGGCTGCGACCAGTCGCGGTCCAGGTAGTCCTCCGGAATCTCGAAGCCGCGTCGGCTCAGCAGGCGCAGCGACTCGTCGTAGATGCTCGGCGTGTGCAGCGCCCGCTCAAGCGCCTCGAAGCCGGCGGCATCGCGCCGATGCACCTGGATCATCTCGGCGTTCTTGTTGCCGATGACGAACTCCAGCATCCGGTACTGCACCGACTGGAAGCCCGACGCGCGGCCCAGCTCGTTGCGGAACATCGAGTACTCTGCGGGCGTCATCGTCGCCAGCACGTCCCATGACTGCACCAGCTGCGCCTGGATGCGCGACACGCGCGCCAGCATCTTGAACGAAGGCCCGAGATCATCGCGGCGAATGTGATCGCGCGCGGCCGTCAGCTCGTGCAAGCACAGCTTCATCCACAGCTCGGAAGCCTGGTGGATGATGATGAACAGCATCTCGTCATGCTCGGCGGACACTGGCCGCTGCGCCGAGAGCAGCTTGTCCAGCCCGAGATACTGACCATAGCTCTGCGACTCGCCCAGGTCCCAATGCACCTGCTCGTCGGACAGGTCGACGGGCTTGGACGGCCGATTGGAATCCTGCTCGCTCACGAGAACATCCACCCCGGTACGCTTTGCCAGCCGCGCAGCAGCTCCTGGTCGAGCGCGCGATAGTCGGGCTCGAAACTTGCCACCAGCGCCCAGAACCTCGCCGAATGATTCATGTGCCGCGTGTGACACAGCTCGTGCACGAGCAGATATCGCACGACTTGCGGACGCAGAAACAGCAGGCAGACGTTCAGGCTGATCGTGCCACTCGCGGAACAGCTACCCCAGCGAGTCCGCTGCCGGCGAACCTGGGCGCGCGCGAAGATTGTCGGTGCGGGTTTATCCGGGCGGCAGGGTCGAAGTCGTCGTGCCGCCGGGCGCGTCACCCGCAGCCGTGCAGAAGTTCATCGGCACTCATCGGCAGTGGATTCAGCGGCGTGTCCAGGATCTC
>DATJIP010000013.1:0-3701 GCA_035493235.1 Steroidobacteraceae bacterium | reverse complement strand
GGTGCATGCCGCTGCCAAGGCGGCCGGGATCGACAAGCGCGTGTCGATGCACACGCTGCGCCACTGCTTCGCCACCCACCTGCTCGAGCAGAAGGTCGATATCCGCGTGATCCAGGTCCTGCTCGGGCACAAGAAGCTCGACTATCTCCCGCGCCGGACTATGTCCCGTTGTCCGCCGGACTGGCTGGGCTACCGCCTTGGCGCCATTCGAACGGGACATAGCGATCCTTCTTGCCGGGCAATTCCGCCCGCAAGGAGGACATCATGGAACGATCGTATGAGAGCGCCGCGGCGCTCGTCGCCCGCGCCGCTGGTCCGCTGGCAGACCATCTGGGCCCGTTCGTCGCTTCGCTGATCGACCAGCAGTACGCGGCGAGTGTCGTCCATGTCAAGGCACGGCATGCACTGGCGTTCGACCGTTGGCTCGCGAAGCGCCGCGTGGCGGCGGCTGATCTCGGCGAAGTTCACATCGAGCAGTACCAGCGCCGCAGTCGGCATCGACATCGATCCATTCGCGCTGAGACGCGGTGTCGAGAACGATTAGAAGTAAGCAAGGTGCTGCAATTCTTGCGCGCCCGAGGTGTTTGCAGGAGCGCCGATGTCGGCTCCATGCCTGCCGATGTGTTTGTCGTCGGCTTCAAGCAGCACCTGCAGCAGCACCAAGGGCTGGCTGCCGCAACGATCGGGACCTACAGCAGGTTCGCATTTCAGTTTCTCCATCAGCGCTTCGGCACTGGCGAGGTCGATCTGCGCGCACTACGGCCGATCGACCCGGTCGAGTTCGTGCAGCGCCAAGCCAAGCGCATGCACCCGCCGGCGCTCCAATGCGTTGTGAACGCAATGCGGTCGTTGCTTCGTTACGCGCAATACCGCGGCGAGGTTGCTCCCGAACTCGTTGCCGCGGTGCCTGCCGTAGCTACCTGGACCACCACGCCGCAATTGCCAAGGGCGATTTCGCCCGAGCACGCGCAGCGAGCGATCGATAGCTGCGATCTTCGAACCTCGCTCGGTCTGCGCGATCGTGCCGTGCTACTGCTCTTGGCCCGTCTCGGGCTTCGCGCTCACGAGATCATCGCGCTACAGCTGGAGGACTGCGACTGGGACGCCGGTTGTCTGCGCGTGCGCGGCAAGGGCGGGCGCGAATGCCTCTTGCCGATGCCTGCCGATGTGGGTGAGGCCATCGCTGCATATCTGGAACGAGGACGGCCTGCGAGCGCCGACCGGCATCTGTTCCTGCGCTCCATGGCGCCGATCCGCGGTTTTGTGCCCGGCTCGTATGCCATCGGCTCGATCGTGCGCTACGCCCTCCGGCGAGCCAAAGTCAACGCACCCCACACGGGTTCGCATCAGTTTCGCCATGCGTTGGCCGTTCGCATGCTTGAGCGCGGCGCCTCGTTCACCGAGATTGGCGAGGTCCTTCGTCATCGAAGCCCACAGACCACCTCGATCTACGCCCGAGTGGATATCAGTGCGCTTCGTTCCCTCGCTCCGGCATGGCCAGGAGGTGCGCGATGAACACGCTGCGTGAGGCCCTGCAAGAGTATCTGGCGCTGCGCCGAGGCTTGGGCTACAAGATGCACGACGCCGGTCTTGTGCTGCCGCGGTTTGTCAGCTTCATGGAGCAACGCCGGGCGAGCTACATCACGGTACGCCTCGCTCTCGAGTGGACCCAGCAAGCGACGACGGTTCAGCCGGCCGAACGGGCACGCCGACTCTGCTTTGTGCGCGGCCTCGCTCGCTATCGCAGCGCCGTCGACCCGCGCACCGAGATTCCACCGGTTGAACTCCTGCCGTACCGATCGACGCGGCCCAAGCCCTACCTGTACACCGAGCAGGACGTGCAGCGCTTGTTGGATGCTGCGCTGAAGCTACCGACGAAATGGCCATCGACGCCATTGCGGCCGTGGGTGTTCCACTGCCTTCTCGGTTTGCTCAGCGTCACGGGTCTACGTATCTCCGAGGCACTCGACCTGAAGCTTGACGATGTCGATCTCGATCAAGGTGTGCTGACGATTCGCGCTGCCAAACTCGGTCGATCGCGTCTGGTGCCGCTTCATCCGTCGACCTGTGCCGTGCTAGCCGACTATCTTCGGCGTCGCGAGCCGTTCGTGGGCAAATGCGGCAGCGGCCACGTGTTTGTGTCCAACCGCGGTACGCGCTTGGACATCGGCCGCGTTCACCGAGCCTTCTACGCGCTATCACGACACACCGGCCTGCGTGCGGCCGGCGCAAGCAGGGGCCCGAGGCTGCACGACTTCCGGCACCGCTTTGCCGTCGAAGCGCTCACCCGATGGTACGAGTCGGGCGAAGACCCGGCTCGGCGCTTGCCGATGCTCTCGACCTACCTCGGCCACGTGTACGTGACAGGGACCTACTGGTACCTGAGCAGTTGTCCCGAGTTAATGGCGCAGGCGATGGCGCGCCTCGAGCGACGCTGGGGAGAGCCGTCATGAAGAGGCAACCGACTTTCGCCGCACTGTTGGAGAGCTTCTTCACGCAGCGACTGATGCAGCAGCGTCGCGCGAGTGCGCACACGATTGCCTCTTACCGCGACACGTTCCGGCTGCTGCTGCGGTTCATTCAAACGCGCCTGCACAAGGCCCCTTCAACGCTCGCGCTGGAGGACATCGACGCACCCTTGCTCGTTGCCTTCCTCGATGACTTGGAGAAGGCCCGCGCCGTCACGGCCAGAACGCGCAACTTGCGCCTGACCGCGATTCACTCGTTCTTCCGCTACGTCGCGTTCGAGGCGCCGACGCATGCCGCGCAGATCCAGCGCGTACTAGCCATTCCAGCCAAGCGCTTCCAGCGTGCGCTAATACCGTTCCTGAGTCGACAAGAGGCGGATGCGTTGCTCGCTGCGCCGGATCAGCGAACCTGGTCAGGGCGTCGGGACCATGCACTGATCCTGCTGGCGGTGCAAACCGGGCTACGCCTATCGGAGCTGACCGGCCTTCGGCAAGAGGATCTGCACGTAGGGACTGGCGCACATGTGCGCGTCACAGGCAAGGGACGCAAGGAGCGGTGCACACCGCTGAGCAAGAACACCCAAGCTGTCCTCGCTGCTTGGCTAAGAGAGCCACTCCGCGCTCCGGATCAGCCGTTGTTCCCGAACGCGCGCGGCGGCCGACTGAGCTCGCACGGCGTGCATTACCTGTTGGCGAAGCACGTCATCGCGGCTGCCGAAGTTTGCCCATCGCTAAAGCAGAAGCGGGTCAGCCCTCATGTGCTGCGCCACACGACGGCGATGGATCTGCTGCAGCAAGGAAATGAGCAGGCTGTCATTGCGTTGTGGCTCGGTCACGAGTCGATCGAGACCACTCAGGTCTACCTGGATGCCGATCTCGAAATGAAGCAGCGCATCCTGGACAAGACCACGCCGCCTAATGGCAAGCCGGGGCGGTATCGGCCCGGCGACAAGCTGCTCGCTTTCCTCAAGAGCCTGTAGAACCGCCGACTATGTCCTGCGTTTACGCATCCGTTCATACCCCCCGGGAACGGCGCGACAGGACATAGTCCGGCGCGGGAGATAGTCGAGCTTCTTGTGTCCAAGCAACACTTGGATCACGCGGATATCGACCTTCTGCTCGAGCAGGTGGGTGGCGAAGCAGTGGCGCAGCGTGTGCATCGACACGCGCTTGTCGATCCCGGCCGCCTTGGCAGCGGCATGCACCGCCCGGTTGAGCTGACGGGGGCTGAGC